>JAMPFM010000033.1 GCA_023664455.1 Blautia sp. | reverse complement strand
AGTGACACGAGGATTTTCAGTCCTCTGCTCTACCAACTGAGCTATCTGGGCAGCTAGAAACGTTCCGCCGAAATATCGGAGCTGTTTCTGTATTGGTGTTGCATCGATACTTGCGGAATTTATTGTACCCTGTTGAGGGGGAAATGTCAATAACGCGCAGCTATATTTAAACCACATATTTTTTAAGAATCGGTATGTGATTTAACACGGCTGAAATTGCAAATGAAATCACAAACACAATCACTCCGATGATAATGACAGAAACTGCCGCATTAAAAGAAAATGTATTTAACCCAAATAGGTCATTTAACAGTTCGATAATTAACGCATGAACCAAATATGCACCAAAGCTGTATTTCAATAATTTTGCCATGATTGGATACAGCCTGGCTTTATCATATTTCCGATATTTAAACCAAACGAAAACCGCAATGCTTTCCATTAAGACATTCACTGTAAAATTTCCATAATATTGTCCACATGGCTGCTGGGTTTTCAGTGTAATAGACAAACTAAGCGTTATTGTCAGAATAAAGCCCGCCAGTCCCAATAAATAAATAATCATTCTCTGCTTTTTGGAAATATCTATTTTGTTCAGATAATACCCCAGTACAAAATAAGCAGCATATCCCATAATCATATGTACTTCTACATTGCCAATCGTGCTGTTAATTGTATTAATTCCCTTGATGAACCATCTGTTTCCAAAATCATTGACCACTGTAACCGTTTCAGGAATTATGAAGGCAAATAGAAAGGCCAAAATAAGATAATATTTTACTTTACCTTCACTCACTGCAATAGGTTTTATAAATGGAATGCAAAGATAAAGCCCCGCTATCATTGGGATAAACCACATATGATAATGCCCTTGAATCAGTTCAATGATACTGCTGTTTAGACCCCCCCCCAGAAAAAAGTGTATAAATGAAGGACCATACCATAAAAGACGTTGCCATTCTTAGCACATACTTGGAAAATATCTTTTTCTGAGGAATATCTCTTGACAAAAATAAAGAACCGCTTATCATCACGAAAACCGGCACTCCCCACCTAACGATGCTATCAAAGAAATTAAACATCTGCCACTCAAAACTATTGACATCCGCCACATACCAATTCTGCGCGGAAATATGCACTATCATCATGGCAAATGCAGCGAATACCCTTAAATAATCAAAATATACCGTTCTATCTGTCGATTTTAGAGATTCCATTCCATCCTTCCCTAAGCCACAAAACCCTAAATCCAACAAAGGCTTTGCACTGTTGTTTGCTGGCTGCTGCTACGTTTTAAAACTCAAGCCCAGAATAATCAATGCCAAAACCTGACAATTTTACTTTCGCAATTTTGATTTGATAATCAAGCTCTTTGTTTTCGCCCGTTTCATGTGTTTTAATTCTCATTAAATCTACATATCTATCAATGGCAATCTCTTTTTGTTCTTCTAAACCCATATCTACTGCCATCCTTTCACACACCTTGTTTGTGCGGTACTCTTATATAGTATTATTCTTTGATTTTATCAATATCCGTGAGATTTACACCCGAAACATTCAGTAATGCTTTTATTGTCAAATATTCTTCTTTCAACTCGGCATATGTTTCCGTAGCATTTTCTTTTTTAGCCAATATCATATACTTTTGAATTTTTTTAAAATCGTCAAGAGCTGCTTTTGTTACTTCTATACCTGTCGGCATATAATCACCTGCTTTCTATAGGATAACTATGGATTGCTACAATGCCAGTATATCACAATCAAACTGCAAAGTCTATTCCATTATCCTTGCGTTTCCTTCTGCGTCTTTTCCCAAAAAACATATACGCCTTTATAAAAACTGCGCCATATAAACGGGAAGGCAGATCACGTCCTGCTCTTTTCTATAATCTTTCGTGTAAACCAGATACCGTCGTAATATTCTATCAGAAAATTTTTCCGTAAATACATCCAGCGATTTATGTGTCTTATAACCCGACGATTTCACTTCAACTGGACAGATCTTATTTTTCTCCGCCAGCAGGAAATCCACTTCATAATTATGCCGGGAAACCTCATTCATCATCGTATGATAGTATAATTCCTTTCCATTCACCACCAAAGTCTGCGCCATGACATTTTCATACAGATACCCTAGATTTCCCGGCAGTTTATCGTTTAACAGCTTCTCATAAATGATATTCTCCGTAAACTCCCTATCCCGGAACATCTGCGTCACAAAAAGTCCCGTATCGCCGAAAAACATCTTAAACTTCCCCAGATTAATATTACCTGCAAGTCCTGCTGCCGGATCATTTGCATGATACGCCACTAGAACGGTCTTTGATTCTTTCATCTGCGCAATCAACTCCAGCACCGTATCTGCACGCTCCCCATCAATAACGGAAGAAACCTGATATCTTGAGGCATTGCTGTTTAGCTGCGCCGGAACCGCACGAAACAGAAGCGATATTTTTCCGGTAGAATCAATCTTCATAAAATCTTCGTTGTACAGATTTAAGATATCCCGCTTTACTTCATCCACTTTCCTGAAATTATTGGTCTCTATATATTCACTGACGGCCTGCGGCATCCCTCCCACCAGCATATACAGGCGAAAATCGCGAAGCAGCTTTCTATGCACGGCATCTCCAAACGGTCTTCCGGCATCAAAACAGGTTTTCAGCAGACCGTTCGTCGTCGTATCTCCCAGCGCCCACATAAACTCTTCATAATCCATCGGAAACATATTCATTTTTCGCTCTTCGCTGGGAATCAGGATATCTTTTACATTTTTTCTGATGGAAATCAGGGAGCCCGTCTCTATATAATCGTATCTGCGGTCTTTTACGAGTGCTTTAATTGCCTGTCTTGCCAAAGGACAAAGTTGCACTTCATCAAAAATAATGAGGGATTCTCTTTCATAAAGATCTGTTTTATACTGCAGCTGTAATTGCAGAAAAAAATAATCCAGATCGGACATATCATCAAACAAAGCCCTGACGCTTTTCGATGCCATCGAAAAATCAATCAATATATAAGTTTTATATTCTCTTTTTGCAAATGCCTCAACCACAGTTGATTTACCGATCCTTCTGGCTCCCTCCACCAAAAGCGCGGTTTTCCCTTCTGCTGTTTCCTTCCATTCCACCAGTTTATCGTAAATTTTTCTTCGGAACATCCACTTCTCCCAAAATCGCATTTTCCATTTTCTCATTTTAATGCAAAATCGCATTTTTTATACATTTATTTTACTACAAAATCGCATTTTGTAAAGAAAAAATGAGTCCCCTACAGCAATCGCACCCTTCCTCATGCGCATTCAGCACCCCGATAGACTGCAAATAAGCATAGATAATCGTAGAACCCACAAATTTCATCCCCCGCTTTTTCAAATCCTTTGAAATCTTATCGGACAGCGGCGAAGTCGTCCGCAGCTCCCAGCTCTCATCAATCGTCTTTCTGTCCGTAAATCCCCAGATGTAATTGTCAAAAGAACCGTATTCTTTTTGAATCTGCATAAAGATACGGCTGTTCGTCACACTGGCTGCTATTTTCAACTTGTTGCGGATGATACTTGAATCGGACTGTAGCTGCCGGCATTTTTCTTCGTCATATTGGCTTACTTTTTCCACATCGAAATCATCAAAAGCCCGCCTGAAATTTTCCCGTTTATTTAAGACACACTCCCAGGACAGCCCTGCCTGAAAGCCTTCCAGAATCAACAGTTCATAAAGCTCTTTGTCCGTATGCAAAGGAACGCCCCATTCCGTATCGTGATACTGGATATAAAGCGGATTTTTCATATTTACCCACGCACATCGGCGGGTTATCTTTTTCTCATTCATCCTTAACCCCTGTAAATTTAATTTCCTGCCGTCTCCAAATTCCTATTGTCTTCCCGGTATCGCTTTACATCTACAAGCAGCTGATCCCATGCGTTTTCATGCTCGACATAGTACAACGGACAAAGTTTCCCGCCGCAGTCATAGTGACGCAGGATATCCTCTTCTTCAAGATTATATTCCTCTGTCAGCCATGCCAGTATATGTATTAGAGAATCATAGGTTTCCTGTGTAAATTTTCCATCCTCGTCCAAATAGCAGCATTCTATCGAAATAGAATCGTTATTCCTCGTCATAACCGCATATGCCTGTTCCTCCAGCGGAATACACTGGATGATTTCCCCCTCGTAACCGATGATAAAATGCGCGCTTGCCGAACGTTCCCTTGTTTCGGCGAGACTTGCAAAATAACTGCGGTTCTGTGCGGCGGATGTGCCCGGATTTGCGGTATAGTGCACGAAAATGCTTTTTACGCCCTCAATTGCCGTCCCCGGTCTGGAATACTCATTAATTTCCAGAAAATCCGTCATGATATCCGGCGCTTCTATCGCGGATACTTCCGCTTCATCGGAAACCGGAATGTTCGCTACCGGAAGCGCTTCCTGCTGCCTATCTTCCCGCAGACATTTTATGATAAATCCCACCAACAGGCATAAAAGCGTCAGACAAAGCAGCACCATCGAAAGGGCTAATGCGCGGTACAGATAAGCGCGCCGCCTTCTTGCCAGTCGGCGCTCCCTGCTCTGAACTGCCCTTGACTGGTAATCCCGCACTACCGTCCCTGCATATCGTTCCTGCGCCCTGTAGCTTGCTGCCCGATTCTGGCTGACGCCCTGCCGTCTACTTACTCTCTGACTCTGACTAGCTGACTGTCGTTGTCCCGTTCTCTGCCTTTGATTTGCTTTCTGCTTCTGCCCGGTCCCCGGTCTTTTCTCTGGCGGTTCAAGCTCCCATAGCGCGACTTCACCGCTACGCCCCGGTTTTGCCTTTCTGTCGGAAAAATCAATCATCGAAAGCTCTTTTTCCCCTGTGGACGCTTTTTTCCTGACCTGCTTCTTTTGTACACTGCTTTGCACTTCTCCCCAACTCCCTGTGACAAACTTTTATCCTGACGATTCAGCCCAACTCACTCTGCAAAGCTGAACTGTTACCTCTTCTGGCTTCTCTATTGTCTTACATCTTAACAGTCTTAGCTCTAAGAAACCTCTAAAACATGCAAGCGCGCTTTCCTCACTAACACTCATTACATCATTTATTCTATATATTAGAGTCAAAAAGTAAAGAAAAAGTTTCACAAATATGAACATTTTATGAAGATTTTGTCTGCAGGTATTCCAGCGCCCTGTTATATAAATCGGTGAAATCCTCTTTTGTTGCAGAACATGGGTACAGTGGTCCGAACAATTCTTCCATCTGCTCCCGCTCAAAGCTTATTTCTTTTTGGCTGATTTTTTCTGTATCCAGTGTATTTCCGGTTTCGTCAGAATCAGGGAAATATATTTTAATATCTGTCATCCGCATATTGCACTGCTGTAAATTTTCCACCGAGGCAAATAGCAATACGGCATTCATAAACAACACGTCCTCGTCAACCTGCCCATAATCGCCCGCTTCTATACGGTAATGAAGTGTCACAGGCGATACTTCTTCCGGTTTCATAAACGTTTTTATTTCCAGACTTCCATAGTGCAGTCCCTGCACAGGCAAAAGGGAATTTGCCATGACAGACAGCCGGGCAGTATCACTCATAGATGCCGTCCTGTTTTCCCGCAGACTATCCAATTTTTCCTCTACGGACTCTTTACTCATATACAGTACCGTCGTAGAATCCGCCAGCTCTATCAACAACTGATTCATTTCCACAAGTCTATCCTGCACGTCGGCGTCTGCGCCCGTGTAATCCGCAGGGATATACAGATAGCAGTACTTTTCTTCCACTTCCTCCGGCAGATAAACGCTGACGTCCGGCTCATAATGCACCGTTCCTTCTACCGCCTCTGCTTCCCCTATCGCCATTGAGGTAATCGACTCTTCTGGTAAAATGTAAGTTGTATCGTCTTCTTCCCTATCAACCTCTGTATTATCCGCTCCGTTATTACCATTTTCATTTTCTGAAGCATAATATTCATGCTGCGTCTCCGAATTGCTCTGCCCCGGCGTCCCGATTTCAGCAATATTTTCATTGGGCAGGTAATCTTTACTATTTCCATCCTCTTCCCCGGAAACAGCTTGCGCATTGTAATTACTGTCCTCTTCATACGGCAGCAATATCACTTCCGACTCTACATTTTCGGGCGCAGGAATCGGTTCAAAACCGCCGGAAGATTCTGCTGCTGTTTCGCCTTTTTGTATATCCTCTTCTGGAAGAAAATATGTCGTATCGTCGTCGTTGCTGTCTGTTCCCGGTACACTTCCGCTATTGCTATCAGTTCCCGGCACGCCTTCATTGTTGCTATCCGTCCCCGTCACGTCTTCACTATCCCCCGGAGTATAAAAATGTTCTTCCCCCGGCTCCGTTTCCTGTATCGCTCCATGCCTTTGATAAAGCAGCAATTCCAGATTCGCTCCATATACCCCGATTAAAGTTACTTCTTTTTCATCGGCAAGTCGCACCGCTTCCCCATAAGGCACTTTACAGAAACGTCCGATTTCCTGGTCAGAGTCTTTCTGATATATTATGACATCCGTGTCATTTTCTACCCGGTAATATGCATTGCCCAGAAATGCTTCCGGGAATGTCATCTGAAAACATTCTGTCGCTACCACAAGGGATTCTTCCCCCTCGAAAAAGTGTGCGTCCTGCGAACCGTCTTTTGCCTGCGTAAAAGTAAAGGCAACCAACACGCCCACCGCCACGATAAGCGGAAGCAGTACAATCGCCAGTTTATGCGGTTTTTCAGCAATTCTGCGGATTCTTTCCCTGACGCCTTTCGCCCCGCCGCTCATCGTCGTCGCCGCGCACATCATATCAGACGCTTTGGTCTTTCTCGTAATCAAAGCCAGCAATGTCTTTCCATAGGCAATCCGCTCCTCTTCCCCAAGGATACGGATGGACGCTTCGTCACAGGCAAGCTCACAGTCCTGCCTTGATAAAACCGCCGCAAGCCACACCAGCGGATGGAACCAATAGACCACCAGCAAGATACAGCGAAGCGCCGACCAAAAGACGTCCCTATGCTTATAGTGGCAATATTCGTGCGCCAGGATATGCCTGATTTTTTCCTCGTCCCCCGCCACATCTTCGGGCAGGTAAACCGCCTGTTTCCCCGGCAGCCCGTACAGACAGGGGGAATCCAACCCTTTTACGAGATAAATGGGCAGTTTGAAATCCTCTTTTTCATACCGTACCCGGCTCTTGCGCAGCTTACGCACAAACAAAATATTCACAATCACCATCCAGCACCCGGCTGCTGCCATCCCCGCATACCAGATGGGTCTGAAAAAGTCAATCCACGAAAATCCTCCCGAAAGGCTCCCCGCCAGAAAAACCGCAGTCGGTCCATCCGCATTCGTTTCCGTCAACATCGGAAGCGCGCCGATGGGAAAACGGAAATTCAACTGTATGGGCGTTTCTATCTGTTGTATATAATCTTGTGCCGCCCCTTCCACCCTGTCGGCGGCATTCATAACGCTAAACTCCGCCTCTGGCAGCAGATTCGGCAACAGCGTTGTAATCGCCGGCATTACAAGCCTGGCGGCAACAATCAGCCACAACATATATTGCATCCCGGCGCTGATTTTTCCTCTACAAAGCCGCCTGAGCAGGACAATGCAAAGAATCAATACGGAAGATGTGATAATAGCGTCTCTCATAATAAAACTCCCTCCTTCTGCTTATCTTTCCTTCTTTGCCATCTGTTCATCCGCGCGGCTCTTCCCAGCCTTTTCCGCCCGCTCCAAAATCTCATAAAGCTCCGCGATATCTTCCCTGGTCAGTGCTTTATCCGCTACCATAGCATTGACCATCATCCCGATGCTCCCCTTATACACCTTATTCAGAAACCCTTTTGTCTCCCGGATAGAAACCTCATTTCTGGATATCACCGGATAAAACTGCTTGGCGCGCCCGTTTATCCGATACGCCACAGCGCCCTTCTTCGTCATCCTGTTTAACATCGTAATGATAATATGCTTATCCCATCCCGTTCCTTTCTGCAGCGCAGAGGTCAGCTCCGTTATCGTCGCTGCGTTTCTTTCCCAGAGCACGTTCATAATCTTCCATTCACCGTCGGATAAATTTACATTTGTCATATTTTACGCCCTTTCTGTATGTACCTGTTTTCAGCAATCATATATCTGCTGCCCTCCGCAATCATGGTGCGGATATTTGGGGCATCATATGTGGTATACTTTCGTATACCATGCTAGCATATAGGTATACATGTGTCAACCCTTGTCGCAAAAATAAATTGTTATAAAATATGGATATAAAAACTTCATTGAAATATAATATACACCTGCAAATGATAAAGAATTGATTGAAGAATTAATTAAGATACACAGAAAAATATTTCCCCGTCCACCCCTGCAAAAATGACTGGAAATACACAACAATCTATATTTTTACCTCAACAAATCCAATAACGTGTATTCGCCCTTTCGTATCTTTGAAATTTCATGATACCGCTTGATTGCTGCAACCAATTTATCTGAATCTCTAAAATAATTTTTTACAAAATCATATGCCTTGACTCCCGGCATATTAAGGTCTTCCTTACAGAAGTCACTTGGCTTTTTACCGGATTTTTTAAACTCCTTATACTTATCCTCTCTTAAAATAATCAGCATCTCAATCTCAGGAGCTGTGATTACATTAATGACATCAACCTTCCGTTCATAGGCTTTGCTAAGCTTGAATTTTTCTCTTCTTGAATCCAATATCCTAATAACAGTTATCTTATCCGCAAATCCTTTTCTCAAATATTTTTCCTCAAATCGCTTAGCGTTCCGGCATCGCAAGACTTCTTCCTCCAGCATTTCTTCTCTGGTAAAGATTAGCAGTCCATTATCCAGTAAAATATCCATAATAGCATTTTCCGATGCCCCTTCACAGATACACGCTTTATATCCAGTCAGTTCCATAGGCGCCCTCCAGACTTAAAGACCTGCGGCGATACTTTTCTTCAGCCGCATATATGCCTCATACATAGGAGTGGTTCCTTCCAGAAATCCGCTCTGATATGCATCACTCTTTTTGATATCGTTACGCTTTAAAATATTGGATAAATTCTCTGCAGTAATGCCGTTTCTATTTTTGGTAATATAAATGGAGTCATTCCGGTCATACTCATCCAAAAGCTCCGGGTAGTGTGTCGAAAAAAGCAGCATTCCCCCATTTTTATTAAGCTTTTGGTCCATAAAAAAGCGCATCAGGGTTGTAACAATTTCCTTATTGAAATGATTTTCAATTTCATCCACAACCAAATATCCGCCACTTCTTAATACTTCCTGTGCCAGCGTAAATATAATCATCCCCTTTATCGTACCCGAAGAAAGATAATTACCAAGTTCCGCAGAATCGCTGAGTGTAATCTCATCCTTATCCTTAAATTTCAAGCGTATCAGCTTTTTTGTATTCTTTTCCTCAAAATGCAGACTCTCAATCGTCGGGTCAAGATATTTGATTACCTCTAGCGGTATTTCTTCTGAAAGAGGAAGCACATTAATATTCGTATATTTCAGCAAGTCTACGATTCTTATATGCTTTCCATTTTTCTTATTTACAGCAATCATGATACTCACATCATCTGGCAAAAAATCCTCCTGACCACTTCTTACCATAACTGGTTCACACCCTTCAAAGTCAAGCATAGCTTTGCGCGTAACCACTTCATCTATACTTTTTGTCCAGAATGACTCTGAAGAAATACTGTAAGTCATACCTTCGGATTTATCTTTTTTTGATGTAATCCATGTTTTCAGTCTGCATATCTGCTTATTTTCTTCCATATAAAAATAGATATTGAAAATAATTTCCCCTGCACTGCCTAAGATATCCTTGCTCTCAATATGATTAAGCGGTTCATTATTTATAAGTCCCAGTGCCAGCAGTATCGCTTTCAAAACGGATGTCTTACCGGATGCATTCACTCCGATAAATCCATTCGCCGGATTCAGATACACATTTGAAAACAACGGATAGAGCACAGCCTTATGCCCTTCTGCAATCCTCTGCTGCGCATAAAACGTCAAATCCAGCATTTCCTTAAACAATGGCAGACCCTTAGCGGTAATCCTCAAAAGTTTCATAGTATTCTCTCCAGATTTATAAACGCATTTGGCGTTGATATTTTTATTATGAAGATAGTATAACACTCCACTATAAATTTATCAACGCAATTTCTGTTTTTAATTTTTACATGACTATATCTGGATACCCACTCATCCAGCCATCGTCTTCCCTACGCCCCAGCATTCCAAACCGCCGTATCCACAATCCAAATCGCTTCGCCAGATAAATTTCCGCCGCCATCCTCTTTCTCTGCAAGGGCATTATACATCGGAATCATGACTTCGCTGCCATCCGCAAAGGTATATCTGACCATCGCCTGATACGCATAATCGCCTTCTACCCTGCCTTCCCCACCTGTCAGATTCAGGATATGCGCCGCCGAGGTTTCCGGCTTTTCATATACGGTATTATCCGCAGCGGAAGCGCCCGTTTCCATCTGATAAGCAATCGTGTCCACAAATCCGTTTTCCACATAGTCCACAAAATAGTGCCCGTCATTAATCCAATAAGCTTCCTCAAATTCTTCCCCGGTCGTGATACTGTCAAAAAACTGCATGGAACTTTCCTTTATCCGGTATTCCTCCCCGACTTTCGTATAATACGCCTCTTCTTTCCAGACAGAGATATGCGGGTCGGACGTCCATGCATAGTAACAAATATTCACCTTTTCCTCATCCCAGAGAATCTCATACCGGTAGGAATCAGGCCAGGGACTGGAAAAGCCGTAAGTATATTCCCCGCCCGCTTTTTCCAACGCCATGTTTTCTTTATCTGCAAGCGCCTTCTCTTCGTCTGCATACAGGGCGACGATCGCTGCTCCGTCCCTATTGCAATTCGCTTCCGCATACTGTTCCACGAAGGCGGTTATCTTTTCCTGTTCCGCCGTATCCGCCTTCCCGGATTGTGCCGGATTCAAAAGCAGCCCTATCCCCACTGCAACAAGGACAACCGCCGCCGCTACCACTGCAAAAAGCGTTTTCTTTCGATAAGAAAGCACATTATAAATCCTATCTTTTACTTTGCCCTCCCCAAATGCCAGGGGGCTGCCCTGTAACCATGTCCGCTCAGAAGATAAGGCAAGCAGCGTCTCGGCATACTGCTTCTTACTGTTCATCCCCAGCGTCCTGAGCACCGCCTCGTCACAGGACATTTCCATATCCCGCTCCATGAGGACGAAAGCCAGCCATACGACAGGGTTAAACCAATGGATACAAACGGCAGTATACGCCAGAATTTTAACCAGATAATCTTTCCGCGCAATATGTACTTTTTCATGCGCCAGCACATATACCCTCTCTTCTTTTGACAAATGCTTTGGCAGATAAATGCGCGGTTTTATAAATCCGAACACGAAAGGGGAAGAAACGCCCGCCGCCGTATACTGATTTTCCCCGATAAAGTCCGCATTCCGCAAAGAACGTCGCAGTGCAGCCGCCGTTCCGATACTGTAACAAAGAAGTAGCGCCATCCCTGCCAGCCATATCCATGCAGCAATATCCACTGCGCGCTGTATCCATGTCCCTTCCGCTTCTGGAATACCGTCTTCCGCTGCCATTTCCGTATTGGCAGTTTCACCATTCTGCATCATGGTTTCATCATCCTGCCCAGACACAAACTCATTTCCCATATCCGCATTGGCAAAGCCCTGCCCTGTCATATGCCGTTCCAAAAGCGGCTGCGGATTCACCCGCACAAGGCTGAAACTGCTGGATGGAAAAAAGGGACATAACAGACGGATTACTACCACACCCCACAGCAGATAAGAAAGCGCTTTCGGCTGTTTTCTCAGAAACAGACGCAGCACTAGCACAACCGCAATACAGTAGCTTGCCGTAAAACTCATATTCAGCACTGTCATAAAAATCCTGCTTATCATTATCACCATTTCCTCCCCCTAATCTATAAATCGATATGTTTTTCGTCTTTTGCTGCTAGATAAAATCTCTGTCCTTTTTCTTTCGTCCTTTACCGCCAGATAAAATCTCTATCCTTTTTCTTTCACCTTTTCAGCCTTGAAAACTATCAATCACGTTTTTTAGCTCTTCCGCCTGTTGCGCCGTCAGTTTCTTTCCATTCATAAATGCCGTCAGGAATCTGGGAATGGAGCCCCCAAAAGATTCCTCCACAAACTTCTGGCTTTTCAGACTATAAAATTCTTCCTTGGAAATCAAAGAAGTCACTATCGTTTTCTCATTCTGGAAAATTCCCCGCTCACAGAGCTTCTTTAGAACCGTATAGGTTGTAGATTTTTTCCATTGAAACTCTTTCTCGCATAGCTTTACAAGTTCCGGCGACGAAATTGGCTCTTCCCGCCAGATTAATTCCGCAAACCTCGCTTCCCCTTCCGCCAGTTTATATTCCTGCATGAATGTCCCTGCCTTTCCCATGTACTATTTTTCCGAATTTCGGGTGTTAAAATCCCTATCTTTCCCTAAAACAAAACCCGGTCTACTCGCAATAGACTGTATAGTTAGTCTATCACCTATAGACCGGGTTGTCAAGATGATTTTAGAGATTTTTATTGCATATTTTTATTGCCATATTTAACAATATGTAGTTGTGCAGAATATACAATCCATAAGCAGGCACTGTGAAAACGCCGTTACTTAGATGCCGTATTTTGGCATCTTATGTACCGCTGCGTTTGAACCGTAGCGAAAGCGGGCCTGCGTTGGACTGTATATTCTGCACAACGGACGGCTGCAAAACCCCTACATCCCCCCATTCCCCATATACTTCTCCACATCCGCCGCGCACACCTTCGTATAGGGCAGACGGATATACTTGCCGCCTTCCAGCTCTAATCCGTCCAGGCTTCCCCCTACGGAAAGGGCGTAGGCAAGCTCTAACATGGCTTTTGCCTGTCCTTCCTTATCGTTGTAAACCGTCCCCGCCATCTCACCGTTTCTGACGGCTTCTAGCCCGACGTCCGTACCGTCTATCCCGACTATGACGGGCCATTTATCCTGTTCCCACT
Source organism: Blautia sp. (assembly GCA_023664455.1). Taxonomy (GTDB): domain Bacteria; phylum Bacillota; class Clostridia; order Lachnospirales; family Lachnospiraceae; genus UBA3282. The sequence continues at coordinate 19,297 of JAMPFM010000033.1, read as the reverse complement.
CCAATGCTTTCAGCGCATCAATCGCGCCCAATGCCATATCGTCGTTGTTGGCAATCACAAGCTCAATCCGGGAATCGTACTCGCTCAACATCTGCGCCATTTTGGTCTGCGCCTGCGCCCTGTTCCAATTGGCAATTGCGTAACTTAGCTTTTCCAGTTCTATCCCCTGCTCTACTATCGTAGAAACGGAATATTCTGTACGGACGATGGCGTCCTGATGCCCCGCCTCGCCTTCCAGCACTACATACTGAAAAACGCCGTCCTCATTTTTATCCGCTTCGGGCATCTCCTTGAAGGCGTCCGCCGCGATTTCCCCTTCCATAATCCCGGATTCAAAGGCTTTCGCGCCCACATAATAAAGTCTGTCCCACCGCTCCAAATCCTCTTCTACCAGCTCTCGGTTAAAAAAGATAATCGGTACGTCGTTTTTTTCCGCCAAATCAATGATGGTCGTGGGGTCCGTGCGGTCTACAAGATTGACGCAGATAACGTTGCACCCATCGTCAAGCATATCCCTTACCTGCCCATTCTGCGTCAACTGACTGTCCGCCGCATTATACATTTCGATATTCACCGCGATGCCGGTTTCCCCTTCCTTTGCCCCCGCATAGGCGTTAAATCGCTCTATCAGTTGGGATATAAACGTATCGTATTGGTCGTATACCGTAATGCCGATTTTGATGCTCTTAATTTCCTCTTCCTGCTTCCCCGCACCGCACCCCGTAAGCGCTGCAGACAAAAACCCCACAAATATTCCCCATACCGCCAAGCGCCTTCTCATCCCGCAACCCCCTTTATCCTCATTTCCAACCTTCCCCAATACGGCAGCGAATTGTGCACACTTTCTCGCATAGTCCCCTGCACAACATTCCTCTGCAACACCCCTGCGCAATTACCGCTTTTTCTACTGCACATTCGGAAACAAAATCTTCTCATTCTCTTCATCGTACATATTTGCACGGTTTACCGCAATGCACCCCACCTGGCTGCTCTTCGCCTTCTCCGAATAGTATTGAATCTGCGCTGCTACTGCTTCCATACTGCGATATCCCATATTAAATTCATTCGGCGTCACAAGCGTCTGTATCATTCCTTTATCCAGATAATAAACCGCCTTTTCGGAACAACCGACGCCGTATAGTTTGCAAATCGTCTCTGTTCCGCTTTGCGCATATAGATAATCCGCCAGAATTTCCGTTTCATCATTTCCAAGCGCAATCATGATATCGACTTCTTCCAACCGCTCAAGCTGACCGTCCTCTGCGGCATAGGGATAGTGAAGCTCCCTGTTCCACACGATAGTAACCGCATCTTCCCTAAATCCCTCTTCTACGCCCTGCAATCTCTGCTGCACGGAAAGCTGCTGTCGTCCGCCGGATAAGATGCCAATTTTTTTCCCTTCCAGCTCTTCGCCAAAATCCTCTTTCACAGATTCCGCAAGCATTCTGCCGATTTCCACATTGTCCGGTTCCACCAGCGCGTACACGTCTTCCGGGGTTACATCCGATTCCAGTAACACCAGTGACGCTTTCGTGGATATATCCGCAATATCCGTCGTTTCTTCGCCGGAAATCATCTGCACGATAATGCCCTCGGCGCCGCTTTCCAGCTCCCGATAAATGAGCGCCATCTCTTCCTCTGCGTTAGTAAATTTCCCGGTGGAAACGTAATTCAAGTCGATATTATAATCTTTTGCCGCCTGCTCCAGTCCAAGGCGCAGCGCAATCCATCTGTCGTTGTTGCTGTCATTTACAATCACCGATACAAGATGCGGTTCTTCATCCTCCTCGCCGCTTAACATACTGTAAAAAGTCCAGCCAATCAACGCCGCCAGAACAAGAATTGATATGCCAAAATACAACTTATTTCTCGTCACGAATACTATCCGTCCTTTCCCTATCCATCGAATACCGGCTGTCCTTCCTCATCCGCAAGCCAGCCATCGAATGCCTTCTATTCTTTCCCCATCCGCAAACCAGCCATCGAATGCCTTCTATTCCTTCCTCATCCACGATTATCTATCGGACATATCCTGCGCTTGCAATTTCCCCTCTTCCAGAAGCGCCGCCGTCTCGATGGAATATTCGATATCTGGCAGGTGAATCCGCACCGTTGTACCCTCGTCCGGGCAGCTTTCGATTTCCAGTCCGTAAGGCGCCCCGAACCGGAGCCGAATCCGGTTGTGCACATTAAGCAGTCCTACGCCAGAACCTTTCTTGCGCACACGGTTATTCTCGATGAGAAGCGCCTCTACCATTTCCGCCGGCATTCCCAGACCGTTATCCCGCACTTCGATATAGATATCCTTTTCCTTGCGGTATCCGGCGACTTCGATTTCGCCGTCCCCGTCCATACATTCCACACCATAGTAAATCGCATTTTCCAAAAGCGGCTGGATAATCAATTTCACGGTGCAGCAGTTTAAAATATCTTCTTCGACCGCAAAGGTGACGCTGAAAATATTTTTGTATCGTATCTTCTGGATATTCATGTAGTTCTTGGCATGTTGTATCTCGTCTTCCAGACTGATGATGGTCTTCCCCCTGCTTAGACTGATGCGGAACAGGCTCGCAAGCTGCGTAATCATGAAGACTGCGTCCTCATACCGCTCCCCTTCTATCATCCAGACGATGGAATCCAGCGTATTGTATAAAAAGTGGGGATTAATCTGGGACTGCAGGGCGTCCAGCTCGCTTTTACGCTTCTCTTCCTGCTCGATGACGATATCGCTCATCAACTGCCTGGACTGTTCCAATGTCTGGCGCAGCGTTCTTCCAAGATGCTCCACTTCCAAAGAGCTTCCCATATAAATCTCCGGGTTCATGTTGCCGGCTTCCCATTCTTTGACGGATTCATTCAGTTGTTGGAGCGGCTTGGCGATACGCGCCGACACAAGCTGATTCAGAATGATAATCATCAGCATGGCAAGCAGCATCAGCAACATGACGACTTGGCGCATATCGGATACCCCGATACGATAGGCGCTTATCGGCGCAACACTGACGATTTTCCAGCCAGTATAGCTGATCGTTTTCACGGTAACTAAGCGTTTCTCGCCCTGAAATTCTTCCTGTATGCTACCGTCCTCGTAATGTGCCGCCGCCAGATTATTTTCCTGATATAAATCCATATAAATCAGATTTTGTTTAGGGTGATAAATAATTTCCCCATCGCCGTCCATGAGGTAGACATATTCCGCAGAATTATCCGGGTTTGCCTTATTCAGAAGCTGCTCGATACTGCTATAATTCATATCGACCAGAAGCACGCCCAAGGATGAATTACCATTGTGCGTCAGCTCCACCGCCTGACTTAGAGAAACGACCCAATAGTAGCGGTAACTGCTATCGTCGAACAGGTTCTGCACATGAGGCGTTGAAAAATGGATATTTTCCATCTGCCCTACCGCCTCAGTAAACCACTCCTGATTGACAATATCCAGTCCCTCTTTTTCCGTAGCTACCGGCGCAGCGCCCACTAGCTCGCCGTCGTTCGTATAACAGGCTATGCTAATCAGATTCCCCTTATTCGCCTCATAGAGAAGCGTCATTTCTTCATCCAGCGTATCCACCGACAGATTTTTATCTTTAATGACGCTATAATACATGGCGTCGGAAATCCGGCGCATATTGCGGAGATAACTTTCCAGATTAATCGCCGTCTGGTCCAGAACCTGCTCCATGCTTAAAGACATCATATCTTCCATAGCGTTCACAAATCTGCTGTACAGGGAAATCCCCAGAAGTCCCATACCAAAAAGCGATACAACCGTAAACGAAACTGCAATAGTTGCCTGAATCGACCGGGGTTTCGGATTTCTTTTAAAATATGAGCTTAATTTTTGATACCATTTCTTTTCAGACATGTCTTTTATTCCGTCTTCTCCAACTTACTTGTTTTGTATTTGGAAGGTGACATCCCGAACTGCTTTTTAAAAACATAGCTAAAATAATTGGGATCAGAATATCCTACCTTTTCAGAAATAATATACGTTTTTTCGTTTTTTGTCAACAAAAGATCCAGTGCAATTTCCATCCGGTAATCCGTCAGATAATTGATAAATGTTTTGCCCGTCTCTTTCTTAAAAACGGTGGAAAAATACGCCGCACTGACATTCAAATGATTGCAAATCGTCTCAATACTCAAATCCTGGTCCGAATAGTTATCTTCCACATATTCCATCGCCCTTTTTACAAAGGATTTCGTCGTATCCTGTCTTTCATTCAGCAATTGTTTCTGCATTTCCAGACAGTTATCGTTGAGCCATTCGTTCAGGGCCTCTAAGGATTCTATCTGCATCGCCTTCGTATAGACGTCGCTGTTTTCCCCGAAAACAGGCTCCAGATTCAACTGATTATTCGTGCCGAATCGAAAGAGCTCCGTAATCAGCTCCATAATTAAAATACGGTATTTCTGCAGCGATAGTCTGCTTCCCGAAATCTGCTCGGTAAATTCCCGTATCGTCTCTTTTAACGGTTCGGATTCTCCCATTTTGATTTTCTTGATAATCTCATGGATATAAGGTTCTTCCCAAGGAATATCGGCATTTTCCTGTGGATCCGTTTCCGCAATATTAATCGCACGCGTCGTCCCGTACAGCACCCGGTAAGAAATCGCAGTTTTGGCTCCCTGATAGGAAACCGGAAGCTGCCCCGGCAAGTCGCAGATATGCCCGATTCCTGCCGTTACACGCGCCTTACAGATTCGCTTTACCATCTTGCAGATTTTGTCCATAGTATCGGTAAAATGGGTGGCGGATTCCTTATCCGAAAACTGTGTAATCACGATAATATCTCCCAAGTAGGTCACAACCTTGCTGTCCCAGACTTCCGAAAGCTGCTCCTCCGCCAGTTTTTTCACTGACAAAGTAAGCAGAAGCGGATCCATCGCCGTCTCTTCCTCTGAAGCGTTTGGGGCGCTGATATGCAGCACGGTTACGACATAGTGGGGTCCCGTTAACTCTATCTGATAATTTTTCGCATATTCTTCAATTTTATTTTCTTCAATCCTGCCTTCCAGTAAGGAAGTATAAAAATTTTCCTGCAATACCGGAAGACTTTCCATATAGTACTCCCGCAATTTATCAATATTGCGTTTCTCATCCAGCTCTTTATCCAGATTCCGCCGGATTCGCTCGAATACTTCCCGCAGTTCATTGGCGTTAATCGGCTTTAAGATGTATTCTTCCGCTTCTATCTTAATTGCTTCTTTTGCATATTCAAATTCGTCAAATCCTGAAAAAATAATGACTTTCATCGTCGGATAAAGTTCTTTTAATTTTTTGCAAAGGGTAAGCCCGTCCATATAAGGCATTTTGATATCCGTCATGACTACGTCAACCTGTAACTCTTCCGCCATTTCCAGCGCTTCCACGCCATTCCGGGCATAACCGGCGACGCAAAATCCCATACTTTCCCAATCCATTTTTTTCATAATGACCCGGAATACTTCTTCTTCATCATCTACCAGCAAAACAGAATATTGACTCATATAAATACCATGCCTTTCTTCCAGTTTCTGCATCAACTTCCGTATTTATCATTCATCCGCTTCCAGAGCACTCCCATGACCAGCGTACAGACGATAATCTCACCCACCGCCGCATACACGTTTACAAAAATCAATACCGCCATCAGAAACGTCCCCGCGCCAAAGAATAAAATCAGTTTTCCGCCTTCTCTGGCATAGGCTTTTTCATCCTTTACCGGTTCTTTATCTTTGCTGCGAATCATACTGATATCCTGCACGATAATAAGACGCAGCCCGTAATACATACAAATGGCAAACAACAGCAGCGGAATACCCGCCTGTTCCAGAAATGCCCCTATCGACATATGCATATCCTCCCTTTAGGTTAAAATAGCGGCTGGCAAAATTCCCCAGCCGCTACTGTCTTTCTTATTCTTTTCTTTATTTTCTCGCGATATACTTTCTGATATCCAGTGAAATCGCCACAAAGATTACAAGACCGATTGCTATGTACTGTGCATTTGCATCCATGCCCAGATACTGTAATGCTGTCTTTAACAGTTCAAATACGGCAACACCGATGATTGCGGAAGAAACTTTACCACGTCCGCCGGTAACGGATACACCACCGATGGTACACGCCGCAATCGCTTCCATCTCATAACCGAGACCCAGCGCAACAGACGCGCCGCCGGCTTTTGCACCAAGCATGAAGCCCGCCAGACCATACATTGCAGCCGCTTTCATATAAATCAGAATCATAGTCTTCTTTACTGGAACGCCGGCAACTTCTGCAGCCTGCGGATTTCCGCCGATTGCATACATATATTTCCCGTGGCGTGTCATGTTGAAAATAAACCATGTAATCGCCGCCACAATAATTGCTATCCAGATTAGGTAGTTAATGCCGAGGAATTTACCGTTTGCAACATCCGTATACTGTTTTACATATCCGCCGAGAGGCGTTGCATTCGTGAAAATCAAGTTAATACCGTAAACGATTTCCATCATTGCCAGTGTCGCGATAAATGGCGGAACGCTCAGGTACGCAATAAAGAATCCTGTTATCGTTCCAAAAAATCCGCAGATCAGCATAACAATAATCGCTGCTACGAATACGTTCAAAGGCTGCATATCCGGGAAAAATTTGCCCGAATAATCGATACGCTGCAGCAGCACACCCGCGATACATCCACCAAACCCGATCATACGTCCTGCTGACAAGTCACAGCCCGCGGTGATAACACAGCCCGCAATACCGAGCGCGATAACAAGTCTGGAACTCATATTCATCAGGATGTTCATAAGGTTGTTAGATGTAAAAAAATTCTTCGATGTAAATCCGGTATAAATAACCAGGATAAACATTACGATAATAACACCATTATTAATGATAAAATCTTTAATTTTCTGTTGTTTTGTCTTTGTCATTTTTACCCCCATCTGCCTGCCTTAGCAGACTCTCGAATCAATAGTTGAAAATGCCTTTCTTTCAACATTTACACCATGCCCTTTTTCAGAATGATTAAAACTGCGTTGCATAACTCATGACTTTCGCCTGTGTCATATCTTCCGGCGCATCAATTTCGCCAGTCAGTTTCCCGTTACACATAACGCAGACTCTGTCCGCCATACCCAGAAGCTCCGCCATTTCCGAAGAAATCATGATAATCGCTTTGCCTTGCTTTGCTAAGTCGTTCATGATTTCATAAATCTCGTGCTTAGCTCCTACGTCAATACCACGGGTGGGTTCATCCATAATCAATACGTCCGGGTCATTCGCCAACCACCTTGATACGATAACCTTCTGTTGATTTCCGCCGGACAGATTGGAAATATGCTCTTTCATACTCGGCGTCTTAATGCTCAGTTTCTTAATACTCTCATCTACAACACTGTTAATCTTCTTATGCTCTAAGACAAATCCCGCTCTCAGGAATTTGTTATAAACGGAAACGCCAACGTTATCCTTAATGGATAAGCAGCCAAAAATACCATTTCCACGTCTATCCTCTGTAATCAGTCCGATTCCGGCATTCATCGCATCGATAGGATGTTTTACTTTTATCTTCTTCCCATGCATATATATCTCGCCGGAAGCGACGCCGCGGATTCCGAAGATTCCCTCCATCAGCTCTGTCCTCTGCGCTCCAACTAAGCCGCCGAATCCGAGGATTTCACCTTTGCGGAGCGTAAAGCTTACGTCCTGGAAAGATTTCTCATGAATGGAAGAGAAATTTTTGACTTCCATAACGACTTCGCCGGGCGTATTTTCCCTGGCGGGATAAACGTTTGTCAGCTCACGTCCAACCATCTTGGAAATAATCTGATCCGTCGTCAACTCATCCGCCGCCCAGGTGCCTACATAAGTACCATCGCGCATAACCGTGATATCGTCGGCAATTCTCTTGATTTCATCCATCTTATGGGATATGTATACCATCGTAACGCCTTTGTCCCTCAAATCGTTCATAATACGGAACAACGCTTCTACTTCATTATCCGAAAGCGAGGAAGTCGGCTCGTCAAAAATAACAACTTTCGCCTGCTGCGATACTGCCTTTGCAATTTCTACAGACTGCATCTGCCCGATGGATAAGGTTCCAAGCTGCGCCTTCGGGTCAAAATCCATTTTTACTTCTTTTAACCATTTCTCTGTATCCGCATACATTTTCTTATGGTCGATAATTTTAATCGGTCCAAAATTCTTCGTCGGAAATCTTCCCAGATAAAGATTCTCGCCAACGCTTCTCGCCGGTATCGGCTGCAATTCCTGATGCACCATAGCAATCCCATGTTTCATTGCCTCATCTGGATTCCCTACTTCAATTTTCTCCCCATCCAGGTAAATCTCGCCTTCGTCCATTTTGTAAATGCCAAAGAGACATTTCATCAGGGTGGACTTTCCTGCGCCGTTCTCGCCCATCAGCGCATGGACAGTACCCGGACGAAGCGATAACTGCGCGTGGTCAAGCGCCTTTACGCCTGGAAAGGATTTACAGATACCTTTTAGCTCCAGTTTATATTCAGCCATGTTTTCCTCCTTCTATTTTCATTTTGTTAGGTAATTGCGAAACTAAGATTTTACAGCCGTCTGTTGTGCAGAATATACAATCCAACGCAGGCACGCTCTCGCTACGGTTCAAACGCAGCGGTACATAAGATGCCAAAATACGGCATCTAAGTACCGGCGTTTTCACAGTACCTGCTTATGGAGTTGCATATTCTGTACAACTACATGTTTCTAAACTTCAGTTTCGCAATTGCCTATTTTCATTTTATATCGTCATACGAATTGATATTCGTCTATTGTCTATCTCATGCCGTTATAACCCACAAAACTGCCCCTGCCTTCATAAAAAGTGCGGGTGCCATTTCTAACACCCGCACCTCTGATTGCGTCGCTTATTTAACCATATCAAGAACTTCCTGTGCATTTTCTGCTGTAACTTTTACATAATCACAACCAATGTAGTAATCATTTGTTTCGCCGTTTACAAATTTGATTGCTGCGTCAGCCGCGCTGTGAGACTGTGAGAAGTGGTCGTTGAATACGGTACCTGTCATCGTTCCTGCGATAACATCTTCAAGAGCCTCTGATAAAGCGTCAACACCTACCAGGAAAATATCTGTTCCAACAGTACGTCCTGCGGATTCGATAGCCTGTAATGCGCCAAGAGCCATTGCGTCATTGTTGCAGAATACAACTTCGATGTCATTGCCGTGCTGTCCTAATGCATTTGCTACGATCTGCTGTGCCTGATCCTGTGCCCAGTTTCCAACCTGATCGGAAAGACATTCAACTTCCAGACCTGCGTCTGTCAGAGCCTTAACGGAAAATTCTGTACGGAACTGTGCATCTACGTTTTCAGGATCGCCTTCTACCATGATATACTGGATTACGCCGTCGCCATTTAAGTCAACTGTGTCAAGGCCAAGGTCAACTATCATTTCGCCCTGCATGGTTCCTGACTGACGTGCATCACATCCAACGTAAGTTACGTTCCAGCCGTTGTCCTGCCATCTCTGCTCTTCTGCTTCATCCGGCTCACGGTTGATATATACAAGCGGGATGCCTGCCTCAACCACTTTGTCTGTAATGGTCTCTGCTGAAGAAGAGTTAACCGGGTTGATAATCAGAACGTCTACACCGTCTGTAATGAAGTTATCAATCTGACCCGTCTGGGTAGCCTGGTCATTTGCACCGTCCGCGATGGTGATGTTCTCTTTTGAGAAGCCCTGGCTAATCAGGTAATTCTCAAGCTCTGTACGGAACAGTGTCATGAAGTTATCAGAGAACTGATAAATACATACGCCTACTTTTTTGTCTGCTAGGTCTCCGCCTGCTGCGTCCGCCGCTGCATCGGCTGCGTCTGCTGCGTCATCTGCCGCATCGTCTGCTGCTGCATCATCCGTAGCTGCATCGTCTGTTGCCGCATCATCCGTAGCTGCGTCGTCAGTCGTTGCCACATCATCTGTCGTTGCAGGAGTGTCCGATGAACCACCACATCCGGTTACCATCGCTGCTACCATTGTTGCTGCAAGTAATACACTAATTACTTTCTTTTTCATAGTATAATCCTCCCTTAATATGTTTATAACCAATTGGTTATATAAGCGATTATAGCAATCCAATATTCAAAAAAACATACAAAATTCTTCTGTCTATCTAGAAAATCCTTCTCTCTTTTTGTATATTCCGTATATATTTCTTGGTTTTTCCTATATTCTCTTAGTCATTTTTCCCCATTGATACAAGAAAATCGCTCCGCGATTATCTTGGGAAGAATGCTACGCATTCTTCCGCTTCATCGAAAATTTCATATTACATAAAAAATCGACAGAAATTTGAGGATCGTCCCTTTTCTGTCGATTTTTCTTTCTTTAACAATTTTTCGTTTTTCTGTGCGCCCTTTCTACAAGCTCTTCTAAAAGCGCACGATATCACCGTTTTTTATTTCCTTGTCAGAGCTTTCCACAATCTGGCTGGAACTATCCAGTGCGCCTTCCACTGCCGCCCAGGTATCGTTCTGGTCTAAAATGTTCACGGTCACTTCTTCTATATAATATTCCATGCCGAGAATCCCATCCCGCTCCTTGACCACATAGACATAGTTTCTATTATTTACCGTCTGGATACAGGCGGATGGGATACAGGATGGGTATCTTTCCCCAGCTTTCGCGCAGGTCATGACGCCCGATAAACCCGGCATTCCCACGCCCTCTGGCAGATTGACATACAGCTCATAGTTGCCGGGAGCTGTCTGACTTTCTGTTAAGTAATCCACTGTGGCGGCATCTTGTCCGCTTCTACCATCCAGTTTTAAAGAAATGGCATCTTTCAGCCCCACATAACTTTTCTGCTGGCTGTCGATGGTGGTCTTGAATTGATAGGGCACGGAATCGTCTGCCAGTAATAAGACGGCGGAATCCGGGAGCCGGCTGCCTACGCTGATATAAATATCGGTAACAAGACCGCTTTGCCTTGCCGTGATTTCACCCTTGGCGTCTTTGATTTCCTGAAACTGCGCCAATTCTTTCTGCAGCCCGGCAAGCTCTATCTGTCCGGTTTCCAAGGTAGCGTCCGCATTTTCCGGGAACTGGATATCCTCTATCCGCCGCTGTGCCTCTTTCATCGTGTTATCTCTCTGCGCAATGGCGTCCGCCTCGGCGTATGCCGCCGCTTGTAACTGCTTTTTTAACGCTTCCTCATCGCCCGCCTGTTCCTCGATGTCCTCTTCCGCTTGATGAACCTCTTCCGCCATCCTTCCTACCAGCGTATCTTCATATCTCGCCAGAGAATCATAATCCGCCCTGGCACGCTCTTCCTCTAAAGCCTTTTTCTGCTCCGCCAGCTCTTTATTCGTGGCAAGGGCATTCAGTTGCAACTGCAATCTGGAAATTTCTTCCTGTTTTTCTTCCATAAGCCTGTCTAAATCTTCTATATCTATTGTAAAAAGTACATTGCCTTCTTCCACTTTATCGCCAACCTGCACCGCCAACGTCTGGACTCTCAGCCCGCCAAGCGCTGTCACCGGATTCTTACTGCCCGCAACGACGATACCTTCTGTTTCCACGATATGTTCCACATATTTTGACTCCGTCCGTTTCACGGTGACGACGGGCAGCTTCGACGCATAGATGCTCTTAGATATCACCGTACAAAGCCACATCAACGCTAAGAATGCCGCAAAACCTGTCAGCGCTCTTTTTTTGCCGCCGCCTTCCGCGCGCCTTTCCATATCCGTATCCTTACCCATTTCCAAACCTCCCGCCGCAGTTTTCAAGATCCGTTAAACCTGTTTACGGCTCGATTTTTCCTAATCCATTTAGCGCTGTCCACGCTCCTATTCTGTCTCTACATCCACTCAGCGCTGTCCACGCTCCTATTCCGCCTCTATATCCACTTAGCATTGTCTACGCTCCCATTCCGCCGCTATTCCTTCAAGCCGGAAAAAATAATCCCCTGCTCCAGATAATCCTGTCCCCAGACGAATACAAACACTGCTGGAATCAGCGTAATGATGGAAGCGGCAAAAGCGTATCCCGCCTGCGCCCAGGTAATTTCCGGCAAATAGAGAGACAGTGGCCAAAGCGCCTTATCTTCCAGAAACGCCATCGGCTGCTCCATCATATTCCAATACTCCAAAAAGCCCAGTACCATCGCAGACAAAAGCCCGCTTTTTCCAAGCGGCAGCCCTATCTTGCGGAAAATGTAAAACTCCCCCGCGCCGTCAATCCGCGCCGCTTCCAAGAGCTGCGCCGGAACCGCCCGAAAGCCGCCGTAAGATAAGAAAACCGGAAACGTGGAAAACACCGCCGGCAAAATCACTGCTTGATAAGTATTTAACAAAGTCAGCTTGTTTAAGACGATGTAACTCGACAGCATCGTGACCTGAAAAGGCAGAAGCATCAACGTCACATACGATACAAAAAGAAGCCTGCTGCCTTTTACCTTATATACCGCGAATGCCCACGCCGCCGGTACGCCCACGAGAAGCTGCCCTATCAGAATCGCTCCCGTCATCTTCACAGAGTTCCAGAACAATATGAAAAACTGCGGCGTCATAAAAAGCAATCTTCCGTAGTGGGAAAAAGTCGGATAATCCGGTATCAGTTTCCAGCCGATATACTCCGGTCTCTCTGCAAAAATGGGGGCGAGGTACTGACGCAGTTCCCCGCTTCCCATCACCGAGCCCGTCACCAGCAGCAAGATGGGCAGACAGACGAAAACGGTGGGCAGCAGGAGCAGTGCTTTTATGATGGATTCTTTGATGATGGTCTTATTGAATTTGATTCTGAGATTTTCTAATTCCATTATTACGTCTCCTGCCTATCCCACAAGCGCTGCAGCAGCATAATCACGACAAACAGAAACCCGCCCACGCAGACGGTCGCCGCCGCCATTTTATCAAAGTCCAGATTGACGAACCAGTTATTGAACAAATGCTGCAGCAGGTAGATGCTTTGGTCGGGATACGCCCCCGCCACCAGATAGGCTTCCCGGTATATTTTAAAAGAGTTTAAAAAAGATAGTATCACAATCGTATAGAGGCTTCCTTTCAGATTGGGCAGCATAATTCGGAAAAAAATCTGTCGCTTTGTGGCGCCGTCCACGCTCGCCGCTTCCAGCAGCTCTTTGGAAATCCCCAGGATACCGGCAAGCCATAGCACTACCGTGTATCCCGTATTTTTCCAAAGATAGCTGAACACCAGCACCCAGAACGCTGCACCGCTTCCCATGTAATCCGTATGTACTTCGCCCCATAGCCCGGTATTTTCCCCCAGCCATGTCAGAAACAGATTCAGGAAGCCCTGCTTGTAAAAAAACATTTTCCATACGATAACAACGGTCGCCGTGGGCATCGCCATCGGTAACAGATATAAGGACTTGATAAAACCCCCGTCCCGCAATCCGCTTAAAGGCAGCGCAATCAGAAGCCCTAGTACTACCAGCAGCGGAATGCAGACGACGGTGAAGCGAATGGTATTGCCCACCGCCAGCACAAACGCCTGATTGGTAAAAATTGTTTGAAAATTCTGTATGCCGTTAAACTGCCCCGTCACCGCCGTCGTAAACGAACGCTTGAACACATCTAGAAAGGGAAGCAGCACAAAGAACAATACCCCCGCCAGGCTAGGCGCCATGAAAAGTAAAAACATTCGCAGCCTTTTGATTTCGTTCATTTCGTCCGCCTATTCCGCCAGATAAAGCGCGATTTTTTTCTCTATCGCAGTCACGGCTTCTTCCAGACTCTGTTTGCCTTGGAAATAATTGATACCTTCCTCGTATACGGCATTTTCCAGCACGGCGTCTTCTATATAGGCTGTATCCAGCGTCTTTATGCAGTCCTTCAATTCTGCGGCCTGCTCTTCATCTACCCAGTAAGCAACGAAGGATTGGGTTATTCCGTCCGGGCCGCCGGAGCTTGCCCAAGAATACGCGCCTTCTCCATCCGCCAGCTTTGTATCCAGTACGAAAATTTCATCAAACGCCGCCTGATTCACCGGCAGACCATTAAACAGACTACTTTGGTTCTCTTTTCCAAGGCACAATCTTATAAAATCTTGCGCCAAATCCACACTCTGGGACGCCGCACTGATTCCTAAAAGCGTCTGGGTGCAGAATACGTTATCACTCTGTCCGTGCATGATGGACCATACTGTATCCTCAAACCCTTCCACCCTCTTTACAGAATGCATTTCCATATAACTATTGCGGTCGTCTAACGCACCCGACAAGATACTCGTCTCACCGTAAACATAACCCATCGCGCGGGCGCGTGTCCGCAGATACTTTGAATCGTCGTAAAGTTCCCCAAAGCTTTCCATCCAATTATCATTCATCATAAGCAGCCACTCTTTCATCTGCTCTGGAAGCCCTTCCATCTCGGCGTCGTAAATCCTTTTCGTCTGTTCCAGAAATTCTGTTATGGCAGCCTTGTCTATCTCACCGCCATCCGTCATCCACGCCGGAGCACATGCCATTGCGTAAAAGCGCATAATTCCTTTTTCTGTACCCAACTGCAGCAAATCCTGTCCGGGATTATCTTCACGCATCTTCACGATGGCGTCGGCAATGCCTTTTAAATCCTTCATACCACTAATATATTGCTCTTTCCCTGCAACAAAGGGCACCTGTATCTCGCAGGGCATCGCATAGACATTGTCCCCGCTCTTCATGGCGTCTACCACATTCCCAAACAACGCATCTTCACCGTCTAAGCTGCTTAGGAGTTCGCTCAGATCCAGAAGCATCCCTTTTTCCTCATAAGAATCCAAAGGCATTTCATCCAGAATCAGAACATCCGGCCCTTCCCCTGCCATAATCTTGGTATTCAGCGCCTTTAACGCATCATCCCGCGTCATGGAGCTGCCTTCCCCTATCGCCGCTTCATATTCTACGAAAACTTCCGGGTTGGCAATCTGATATAAAGAAACTGCCTGACGTATGGTATCGTTATCTTTCAAGCTATATACCTTTAGCCTTTCATCCGGTACGGTAGGCATATCCGGGTCATACACGAAATGCACCAGCCTGGAACCACTGAATATGGCAAGAAACTCATTGTTTTCCAACATGATGATACTTCCTATCCGGTAGCTTGGATTGTTGAAGGTGCAAAGGTTCCCATCTATCACCTGTTCTATGGCGCTGCCGCCTATGACATGCCTATGCAGACCTTTTTTGCCCGCCAGATAGAGCACGTTTTCTTCCCCCGGAAAGAAATACATGTCATACCATGCATCACCATACATATTCCCATCCGGGTAATTTTCCTGTATGAAGTCCGCCAGCACTTCATCCTCGATAAATTCCCGTTTTTCGATATCGTAAAGCAGGGGCGCCTTATAGTCATACCCATCCATAATCAGCAGATTTCCCTGAAACTGCATCAACTGCGGCACGCTGCCCTGTATCGTAACGATTAGCTCGCAGGTTCCGTCCTCTTTTACCTCATAAAGCCCGGAGTCCGATAAGCCGCATACAAAAACCCGTCCATCGTCTGATACCACGGCGCTGTAGGGGAAACTGCCGCTAACCGTCGGCGGCGGCGTAATGGAAATCTCTGTACCATCCGGCTTCACAATCTTACCCGCCGGTTCCCATCCGCCTTCTTCCACATTATAAATGACCGCTGCCGTATTATCGGCGCCTATGACGAGATCGGAAATATAGGTTTGCTCTTCCACCATTTTCATATGCCATGTATGGCTCGTATCCTCTTCCCACGTCTCTCCGTTATCCTTAGATATCAGAAGCGGTGTGGAGCTGCCATCCGTAAGAATGATAGTGCCGTCTGCTAGTTTGTAGAGTCCGTTGCCCACCATTCCGTTTAGTCTGTCGGATAAATCGGTCACTTTTTCCACATACCGTCCCATTGCCACGGGTTCGTCGGACGCTCCCTGATTAGCGTCCCCATTTCCTGTCTGCGAAGGGGTTCCGGTTTCGCCTGTGGCGTCGGCATTTCCTGTCGTCTCCGTTGGGTTTTGGGTTCCGCAGCCTGTTGTGATAAGTATCAGAAGGATGCAGAGCCAGGCTGCCAGTTTTTTATGTTTCATTGCGTTTACCTCTTTTCTGCGCGGCGTGCGCATGGATTCTGCGCGTTGTGCGCGTGGATTTTGATATAAATATAGCAGAACTTTCTCTAAGGAATCTCTAAATGGGTAAATGGGGGGCAGGTGGGGGTGCCTTGTAATTATTCGAGAGAGATGGAATATCAGGGCGGAATATCTGCTGCGAGGATATAATAGGGGGAAGACTGTCGGGGGGGCTGGTGGGGATATTGGCGACGCGCGGGGGTGGCAGGACAGATAGAAAGCCCGCGAAGGCACGCTCTCGCTCCGTGAAAAACGCAGCGGTACTAAACTCAAAAGCCGTGAGACGGCTTTTTCGTTAAGTGCCGACGTTTTTCGAGGACCTTCGCGGGCTTTCTATCTGCCCTGCCACATTCCATGCGGGAAAGAGTTAGGAATTGGGGGCGATGGTTAGAGTTATAGGGAATGAATTTTCTAGGATAAGAATATGGGCGAAATGGTTTAGAAGTAATTTAGAGGGAAACTGTTTAGAGAATAATTAAAGATTTCTATGGTAGAATAAAGTGTTATAATTGGTATAAATAATTTATAAACAATTGATTATAAAATGCAGTTTCTAAAACGTAGTTGCGTGGAAGATACAATCCATAAGCAGGTACTGTGAAAACGCCGGTACTTAGTGAAAAAGACGCTCGCGGCTTTTGAACTTAGTACCGCTGCGTTTGAACCGTAGCGAGAGCGTGCCTGCGTTGGATTGTATCTTCCGCGCAACGGACGGCTGCGACAACCTCTAGTTTCACATATTATTCAATAGTCTTGCATACAAAAAGGAGCCCCTCATGAGAATCTTACTTGCAGAAGACGACAAACAATTAAACAACGCCCTTACTTATCAGCTAGAAACTGCGGGGTTTTTGGTGGATTCTTGTCTGGATGGGGAAGAGGCTTTGTTTTATGGGGAACAGAATATTTATGACGTCATTCTGCTTGATAGAATGCTGCCTTACATGGAAGGCACGCAGATACTGACTGCCTTGCGGAAAAAGGGAATTACTGCGCCCATTATCCTCATTACTGCGCTGGGCACGTTGTCTGATAAGGTGACGGGACTGGATTTGGGGGCGGACGATTATCTTGTGAAACCGTTTGCCTTCGAGGAGCTGCTTGCCAGAATACGCTGTGTGACCAGAAGACCCCCTGCTCTTACAGATTCCGACATTTTAACTCTCGCCGATGTGACCTGGCAAATCCAGGAGTGCATCTTATCCGGTCCTTCCGGGAGTTGTACACTTTCTAAGAAGGAAGCTTCCCTTCTGGAAACCTTCCTGCGTTCGGGCGGCAAAACCCTTCCCAGACAGACACTTCTTTTAAAAGTCTGGGGTCCCGACAGGGACGTGGAAGATGGCAATCTGGATAACTATATTCATTTTTTGCGCAGACGGCTGCGTATCGTCGGAAGCAGACTACAGATTAAAACAATACGGGGCGTAGGCTACAGCCTTCAGGAGAAATAAAAATATGTTTAGAAAAGTACACATACGACTTACCATGCTATGCACGGGAATTACTGCCGTAATTATGATTACCATGTCCCTGTTTTATCTGCATATTTCAGAAACGGGGCTTTATGACAACCAATTCCAGGCTTTCCAGAATGATATCAATACTATTACTACCAATTTAGAGCAGCAGTCCGTCATTTCTATGGAATGGCTGTCCAAAATGGAGTCTCAGGGAAATTATAGTTTCTACCTTCTGGATAACGGTATTCCGTTTCTTTATAATCAATTAAGGGGTGGCGTGGAAACTTCCCAGAAAAATACGCTTCTGGAAGAAAGCCTGGCGGCGCGCGGAACACTGGAAATCACTTCCTCACTCCCCTGGCTAAGCAGCATGTATACTTTTTACCATACGGAATACGAATTTACTTCCGCCTCTACGAATACGAAATATTTTGGAAGCACTATTTATGTGAAAAGAGCCTCTTCCCCGCTGGAAGTCGTGGTTCTTTCTTCCTTATCTTCTTTAGAAAAGCAAATAAATGAACAACGTCTGCGTTTCCTACTCATCGACTTCGCCGCCGTGCTGCTTCTTACTGCCTTTTCCTGGATTTTTACCGGAAAACTGCTAAAGCCCATCATAGAAAGTCAGCAGAAACAGAATCAATTCATCGCCTCGGCGTCCCATGAACTGCGCACCCCTCTGGCGGTCATCTTATCGGCAGCGGAATGCTGCAAAACTTCCCCTTCCGAAAAACGGGAAAAATTCTTAAAAACCATCGCTTCGGAAGGCGCACGGATGTCCGCCCTGGTAAACGATATGCTTACTTTGTCCGGCTCTGACAATCATCAACTCATGATTGAGAAAAAGCCGGTAGAATTGGATACGCTTCTAATGAACTCTTACGAAGCTTTTGAACCTCTGGCAAAAGAAAAAGAAATATCGCTGTCCGTCCATATCCCAGAAAGCGCCCTTCCGCCATGCCCCGCAGATCCCGATAGAATCAGCCAGGTACTTTCCATCCTGCTCCATAACGCCATCAGCTATACGCCAAAACATGGGGAAATATCGCTATCCCTCGCTTACCGCAGGGAACATTTTTATCTATTCGTCTCTGATAACGGAATCGGGATTTCCGACGAGGATAAAAAGAAAATCTTCGACCGTTTCTACCGGGCAGAGAAATCGAGAAGCGACAAGGAGCATTTTGGATTAGGGCTGCCAATTGCCTATGAAATCATGAAAGCCCACGGCGGCAGCATCGAGGTTGCGGACGCTGCGGGGGGCGGGAGTGTGTTTACGGTAGTGATTTGAATGCTTTGCATGAAACCGAATAGGGGAAAAGGCTGGATATGAAAGAATCCCTCAACTGCGCTGCCTCACAGTTAGGGGATTCGGTTCTTTAGCAATATGCTTTTGACATAATGTATCAAGAATTTACACACAGCAGGTTTTCAACTCTTGCAAATTCTTCTTCGGAATAACCAAAAGAAATAATCTGTTCTTTTGTCGCGTTGGCTTTAAGCATTCTTTCAATGCTGCTTAAACGTTCCCTCTCGATTCCTTGCTCGATTCCTTGCTCGATTCCTTGCTTGATTCCTTGCTTGATTCCCTGTTCGATTCCCTGTTCGATTCCCTGCTCGATTCCTTGTTCGATTCCTTGCTCAATTCCTTGTTCGATTCCTTGCTCAAGACCCTTCGCAAGGCCTTTTTCCATATACTTTTCGATGATAACCTCTGACCAATTACACATAGTCTGAATCCTCCCTTCTAACTCGGTAGTCATTAT
>JAMPFM010000032.1 GCA_023664455.1 Blautia sp. | reverse complement strand
CTATGCCAAAATACGGCATCTAAGTACCGGCGTTTTCACAGTACCTGCTTTTGGATTGTATATTCTGCACAACTAGGTTGTTGAAAGATACATTTTGCAATTATCCAAGGAAAAAGAAAAGAAAGGAGAGGGGGCAGTGACATGCAGGATATTGAGAGAAGGCTACGGGCGTATGGCAGGGATAGGTTAGATGAAATGGTCAGCGGAGATGGCATAGATAGCATAGATAGACTGAATGAGTCAATTATTCAAAAGACAGTCGATGAGTCAATACGATGCTTCTATGAGTCGGCGGAACAAAGAGGGATGCCTTATTTTGAGTTCCTCTATGAACAGATGTGGTATATCCGTAAAAAATGGTGGATTTTACAGTTTGTGGTTCTGTTTCTTGCAGGGGTGCTGTTACAGGAAATGGAAGATGTTCTGTTTGTGCATAGGGCGTTGGGGGTTCTGGCGTCTTTGTTTGTCATCCTGGCGGTGCCGGAATTATGGAAAAGCCGCAGTTCTAATTCTATAGAGATAGAAGGGGCGGCATATTTCTCACTCAGACAGATTTATGCGGCGAGGATGCTTATCTTTGGAGTGGTGGACGGTATCTTTCTGGCGTTTTTTACCGGAGTGGTTTCATTGACTACTACGGTCGGAATAATGGAAATAGTGGTTCAGTTTTTCCTGCCCATGATTGTGACATGCTGTATCTGTTTTCGGACGCTTTGTGGCCGGTATTGTTCTTCCGAGTATGTGGCGTGCTTTTTATCAATGCTGTGGACTGCCGTCTGGATGTTGTTCGTACTGGAGGATAAGATTTATCTGGCAGTATCCGCGCCGGTCTGGATTGGCATCTGCGGGGGCGCACTGCTGTATTTGACTTATTCAGTCAATCGAGTGATGCAGGAATGTGACAGAGCGTGGATGAAATATCATATTTAGGAAAGAAGGAATGACATAAAATGGAATTGACAATCAACAGTCTCACAAAAGAATTTCAAGGATTTAGCGCCGTTAGCGACGTTTCTTATACGATGAAAAACGGCGTCTACGGTCTGCTTGGCGTAAACGGCGCAGGTAAGACAACATTCATGAGAATGCTTTGTACACTATTACAGCCGAGTGCAGGAAGTATCCTTTGCGATGGGCAGGATATCTTTGCAATGGGAGCGGAGTATCGGAAGTTTTTGGGATATCTGCCGCAGGAGTTTGGATATTACCCAGATTTTACAGTGGAGGATTATCTGATGTATATCGCCCTGATTAAGGGCGTGCATAAGGCGGTGGCGAAAAAGCGGGTGCAGGAGCTGATTGCGCAGGTGGGGCTTTCTAAGGTGCGAAAGAAGAAGATGCGGAAGCTTTCGGGCGGTATGAAGCGCAGGGCGGGCATTGCCCAGGCGATGGTTAACCAGCCGGAAATTCTGATTCTGGACGAGCCGACAGCCGGGCTTGACCCAAATGAGAGGATACGGTTTCGGAATCTGCTGAGCGAATTTGCGCAGGACAGGCTGGTTTTGTTATCTACCCACATCGTATCGGATGTGGAATCCGTGGCGAATGAAATTCTTCTGATGAAAGGGGGAGAGCTTCTGCATAGCGGGACGCCGGAAGAAATCATACAATCTGCGCCCGATAGGGCATGGCGGCTGACGCTTTCCAGGGAAGAAGCCGGGAAGGTCTACAGACAGTATCAGGTATCCAATAGCAGGATTGTCCCAGAAGGCATGGAACTTCGGGTGTTGGCAAAGGAAAGCCCCCACCCGGAAGCAGTAAAAGAAGAATTGACTCTGGAAGATGTATTTTTATCTTATTTTGGTGAGAAAGCGGGGGAAGAAGATGCTATATTATGAATGGAAAAAAATATGGGTGAGACCGGGGACGAAGATTGCCATGCTGCTTCTTGCGGGGCTTCTTATGATAGTTGGGTTCTTTGCCATCCGTGACGTCTATTATGTCAATGAAAATGGGGATCACGAGTATGGACCTGCGGCAATTTCTAAGCTGAAGGCGGCAAAAAAGGAATGGGCAGGGGAATTGACCGAAGAAGTCATTGCAGAGGTTATCGCGGAAAACAGGCGTATCAATGAGACAAAAGAGGGGCGCTCCGAAGAGATCCGCGAAAGCAATATCGCCTACGGTTGGAAACAGGGATTTCATGATATCCGCCATATGTTAATGTATGCATTCTGTAAGTTCCGGTCCTCGGACTATTACCGTCCGGATTCCCTTGTGCCGGAAGACGCCGTGCATTTTTATGAAAACCGGGTGGGGAATCTGAAAGAATGGCTGGCGGAAGAGGAACAGCAATACCTGTTTTCCGAAGAGGAGCGGGAGTTTCTGATTGCGCGTTATGAGGCGCTGGAAATACCCTGGCAGTACGATTATGAAGATGGTTTTATCGAGTTTTTTTATTATGCCGCTACGGTAGTTATGATCATGTTTCTGATACTTGGGTTCGTGGTGGCGCCTGTTTTTTCAGGGGAATTTGCTTATAAGGCGGAAGCTGTTTTCTATGCCTCGTATCATGGGCGGGGAAAGGCAGTTGGCGCGAAACTGGCGGCGGCTTTCCTCTTTGTGACGACGGTTTACTTTGGGGTTATGCTGTTGTATTCTATCATTGTATTCGGATTTCTGGGAGCAGACGGCGCCGGGCTTATGATTCAGATCTCCCGTGATGGCTGGAAAAGTTTCTATCTGCTGACAAACTGGCAGGAGTATCTGCTGATTGTCTGCGGCGGTTATGTGGGGGTTCTGTTCGGGTTGCTATTGACTATGCTGGTCTCTGCTAAGACAAAATCCACGGCGCTTTCGGTAATCGTTCCGTTTGCGTTGCTTTTTATCCCTTCTTTTCTGGGAAGCCGTATCAGCAGGAAAATCATCGCATTGCTGCCGGATAGGCTGATGGATATCCACCAGAGTCTTGTTACCTTCAATCTGTATTCCATCGGCGGGCGGATTGTGGGAGCGATTGGCATTTTGTTTTGTATATATAGTGTGTTATCCTTAGTATTGTTTCCATTGACTTATCAGGTCTATAGAAAACTGGAAGTGAAATAAAATAAAATCAAACTGGCGGGAACCTTTTTTCTTCCTGCCCGGTCATAATAAGCAGAAGCCGGCGAAACCAAAGGAGGAGGAGCATGTCTGTAATTAGTAAGGAAGCGTTTGGCAGCATTGTTTCAGAATATGTGCCGAATTTATACAGGCTTGCCTTGGGCATTCTGCATAACCGGGAGGATGCTGAGGACGCGGTCAGCGAGTCTATCCTGAAAGCGTATGAAAAACTACATACACTGAAAAAGGCGGAAAGCTTCCGCCCCTGGATGATGCAGATTACCGCAAACGAGGCAAAAAGAATCTATGCGAAGAACAAACGTAATGTACCTACGGAAAATATGGAGGATTATATGCCGCCCTTTGAGGACGAGCACCATGAGCTTTGGGACAGCGTTATGGAGCTGGATATCGCTTATCGGGAAACCATTATCCTGTATTTCTACGAACAGCTTTCTATCAAAGAAATCGGGAAAATACTCCATATACCGGAAGGAACGGTCAAATCGAGACTGTCTCGTGGGAAAAAACAGTTAAAGGAGCGTATTATAAGATGAAAAAAGAATCCCATCAGTTTGATAAATTTGAGGAAACAATATTTCAAATGGCGAAACAGGAAAAGATGATATTGCCGGAAACTTTGGAAAAAAGGGTAAACGACACACTTGTCAGTTTGCAAACGCCGCAAAATCGGCATTCTGTATGGAAAATGACATGGAAGAAATCTATCGTCTTAGCGGCGGCATTAATTGCGACGTTTTCCGTAACAGTGACCGCGGCGGTCAACATCATACAGCAGCGGATGGAAGCAATGAACGAGCAGGAAATCGAAGCTTATTTTAGCGGACTGTATCAAAATCAGATTGGGATAGATAATTATAACCGTCCCTACACAGATACAGAGAAAAAGCGGTTAAAAGAGCTTGACACTGCCTATCGGGAAGAGGCGCGCTTCCCAGAGGGCGTGCTGACGATGTTATCCGACCCGGCGCAGTATCGGGGAAAAGGAGTGGCATTTTATGCTGTTACGGCTACCTTTTTCCTGCCGGAGAAGGAGTTAGAGGATGAGGAACTGTTGCAGATTATTGATTTTCGGTATAAAAGGGACTACAGTTTACAGCTCATGAGGGAAAAAATAGAGAGTGGAGAAGTCTCTGAGGAGGATAAGGAGAAACTTATGAAAGGGGAGGAAAAAGAGATAGAGGCGACGGATGAAGAAATCCTTCTAAGCGACGCCATCTGGAATCCCGCCCAGGAGCTGACCATTCCCTATACGGGGAGTCTGGAAATACGGGATATGGCGGCAGGTAGGGACTGTATTTTCCTCATGGGCTGGAATGCGATTCATAAGATGGAAATTGGCAGCAGTGACTCCACATTGTTTTTCGATGATTTTGAGGTGGAAACGGATATTACCGCTCTTTATCAGGATAAGAAAGGGGATATTTATATCGCCTTGATGGAGCGCACAGAAGAGGATGATACCAGCGCCATCATAGCAGGGGATAAGTACAAAAATGCGCTCTGGGTACTGAGTGCGGATGGAAAATTGAAAAAGAAGATTGACTTATCCAGTCAAATCAAAGGATGGGGAGTAATTAAAAGACTTGTCGTAGATGAACAGGGCTATATCTATCTGCGGGTAGTTGGCTCGAACGCGCTGTTATCCGTACTGGATAAGGATGGGAACTATGTGAAGGATATCGTCGCCGATCTGGAAAGTCCCTTTATGCCCCATTCGATGGCGGGTCTCGGTATCGGCAAGGACGGCAGGGTCTATACCCAGGTGGAAACGGGAACAGATTTAGATAACTGGCATATGGGAATCGCTTCTGTCGATTTGGAGGGCGGCTGTCTGGATGAAGTATATCTGGATATCGTGCCGGATGATACGATTATGCTGGATATCATAGCGCCGGGGGCGGATACGGATTTTGTTTTCTGGGGATATGATGGTATCTTTACTTACAATCTGGGCGAAGAGAGCGCACTGAATATCCTGCCCGCCTATGAAGCGCCGGGTATCTGGGGGGAAGGCAGCCGATACTGCGCGCTTCCCGACGGAAGGCTGGTTTTCCTGAATACTACAGAGTGGCGGAAGGAATACCGGGACGAGGAGCAGACGGAAGAGTATGCGCGGGTGTACCGGATTCCAGAGAAGACTTGTTTCTATTATAAGAGCGGACTACGCAGCAAATAAAAAGTTTCGGCGGAAAATTCCAATCTGGGATTTTCCGCCGTTTATGTGTCAGTATTGCAAGATTGACTCCCCGCTGTCTGCGCCGGGGTTTTGACCAGGATAGTCAGGACAGTCTGGAATGGATAAGGGATTTTATCGCCTCTTCAATGTCCTTGTCGTTTGTAAGCGGATGCGGTGTTTTGTCGGCAAGCGCTTTGATATCTATATTGTTTAGAGCAATCACATGCTCCCGCTCGCTGCTAGGGGCGGGAATAACATAATCTTCCATTTCCTCTTCCAATTCATTGAGATGGCGCATAACGTCGGTAATCATGCTTTTCCCCAGATTGACCGCTTCTAGCAGCTCCTTGTATCGTTCGGTGATGCGAAAGCTGTCAGGAATGTCCTGATATACCTTTTCCGGGTCGTCTGCGATACCGGATTCGTTGCCGTTCCCATAGACATATCGGTTATCCTTGATATTTCTGTCCAGGAAATTCAGTGTCTGAGTGATTTTTCCTCCTTCTACTGTAATGATTAGTTTTGCCATGTTTCCTTCCTCCTTTTAGTACAATTACCTTATATAATATATGGGCGTTTGCGAAACGAAAGTTTAGAAATGTGTAGTTGTGCAGAATATACAACTCCATAAGCAGGTACTGTGAAAACGCCGGTACTTAGATGCCGTATTTTGACATAGTAATCCTACATTCTTACTCAGCCTGCGAGTTTGGGCGTAAGCGCAAACTTGCGTGTGAAAAATTTATTTTTCACACTTGTAACCGCTGCGTTTGAACCGTAGCGAGAGCGTGCCTGCGTTGGATTGTATATTATGTACAACGGACAGTTACAAAATCTTAGTTTCGCAATTACCTACAATTACCTTATATAAATATTAAGGATTTCTATATAAAATGTGTAACAATTTCCGGGTAATCCTCATACCCCTCATGCACCTTCACCGTTTCTAAATGCCCATTTCCATCCGTCCTGAACAGATATTCATGGTACGCGCCGTCCTGGTAAGCGAAGTCCTCGCCGTTATCCCGGTAGTGGGTATAGGAGCCGGCGCCGGGATAGATTTCCAGAATCAGGGGCGGATTTTCGATTTCGCCCACATACTGCTGCAGGGGCGCTTTGGGTAAAATAGAACCCGCTTTGACGAAAAGAGGGCAGATATCCAGAGGCGCGTCCACAAGATAATATTGACTGCCTGAGTACTGCTCGTGTGTCCAATAATCGTACCATACGCCTTCCGGTAAGTAAACCATGCGTTTCCTTGCGCCCTGTTCCACCACGGGAGCCACTAAAAGCTGCTGACCGACGAGAAATTCATCGTTTAAATTTCTGACATTCATGTCATTTTCATAATGCAGGACAAGCGGCCTGAGGATAGGAAGCCCGGTCTGCTCGCACTCCCTGCATAAATCATAGAAATAAGGAAGCAGTGTATAGCGCAGCTCTACGAATTTACGGTAAATGTCTAAGGTTTCTTCCCCGAAAAGCCAGGGTTCCTGATTCATGCTGCCTTTGGCACAGTGGTTACGGAAAAGCGGCGAGAAGCAACCAAGCTCCACCCAGCGTATGAGCAGCTCTGGCGTCGTATCTGCGCCGAATCCGCCTACGTCCGTGCCGATAAAAGGCATACCGCTGATAGAAAGATTGCATTGCTGCGGGATTGCCATGCGCAAATGGCTCCATAGGCTCTGGTTATCGCCCGTCCATGCCGTCGTGTATTTCTGGGAACCGCTATAACATGCCCTGGTAATGACGAAAGGTCTTTTTCCGGTCAGGTCCTTCCAGCCTTCATAGGTCGCCTTCGCCATATTGTGCCCGTAGACATTGTGCATTTCGGCATGGGTGGCAGCCCTGTCTTCATCCGTAAAAAGAACGTCGCCCGGAAGCGAGCCTCTGAAACTTGCCGGCTCGTTCATATCGTTCCAGATACCGGATACGCCCATATCGGTATAAAACTGCAAATGTTCTCCCCACCATTTTCTGACTGCGGGATTGCCGAAGTCCGGGTAGGTCGCATCACCCGGCCAGACTGCGTTGACATAGACGCTGCCGTCTGGCGCTTTGGCAAAATAGCCCTGCGCCATGCCTTCCTCATACATGGGGTAGTTTTTCTCGACTTTCACACCGGGGTCGATAATCGTAACCGCCTTAATGCCCTGTTTTTTCAAATCGCCAAGCAGGGCGTGGGGATCCTGGAAGCGTTCTTTGTTCCAGGTGAAGACCTTATAGTGATCCATATAGTCGATGTCAAAATGCAGCGCGTCTAACGGAATGCGGTATTTTTTATAGTTTGCGGCGAGTTCCCGGAAGGTTTCCTCACTGTCATAGCCCCAGCGGGACTGATGATAGCCCAGCGTCCATTTCTGGGGCAGGGGCATACGTCCGGTCAGATAAGTATAGTTTGTGACGATTTCAGGCATATTTTTGCCGCCGATGAAATAGTAGTCCAGATTGCCGTCGTCGCTGCCGAAGCTGTAATAGCCGTCGTTTTCTTTGCCGAAATTAAAGTAACTTTTATATGTATTATCATAGAAAATTCCGTAAACGCCTTTTTCCTTCAGCGTGATAAAAAAAGGAATGCTCTTATAAAGCGATTTGAAACTGTCCTCGTGAGGGTCAGGAATGTCGCTATTCCAGTTTTCATATTCGTAATACCGCTTATTCAAAACGCCGGTTTTATCGCCGAGTCCGTAGATACAGTCCTGGGCGTCTAATTTTTTCACGCACTGTACGGGATAGTCCTTGCTGCCCGCCGTATCCGCCTCGTGCCCTTCCTGCCTGATAAATTCGATGAAGTCTTCCGAAAGCTCGAATCGGGGAATCCTTTTGCCCCGATAATCGGCACATAGTAAATTTCCATCCCTGTCGTAGAAATCCAGCATAAAATCGTCGTAGACTTTACAGGTGAGGGAAGCGGTCGTCAGGATAAGGCATTCCTCTGTTTTTTCGATATGACAGGATGCAGGGCGGCTCTTATCGCCTTCCACGGCTTTCGAGCGGTGGTCGGGCGTGGAATGGGGGATAAAAACGTTGATGATATCGTCCGTTACGATTTGCAGCCGGACGGTCTGCGTTTCGTAGTGTAGCAGGATTGTCTGCTCCTTCTGCTCATAACTTTGTAAACTGCCAAACATAGAGGTCTCCTTTCTGGAATCGGATAGTCTGGGTGATGGAATCATCCTCATATTTGCTTCTATTTTAGTAAAAAAATGGGAAAATCGCAAGAATATTTCTGTTTTGTCTTGCAAGAAATCCAACCCGGAAAAATTTGCGCATTTTCCACAAAAAAATGCAAAAAATGATGTCATAATTTGTAATATAATATAAAAAGAACCAAAAATCTGAGAGAAAGGTATGGGATTGCAATGAAAAATATTAAAATGAGAGGGACCGGAGTCTATATTCCGAAGCACAAAGTCTATAATCAGGAGCTGGATGAGCATTTTGAGAAGATGGGCTTACAGGCGCATGGTCTGATGGAGCATTTGGGACGCAGGAAACGTTATTTTATTTCGGAAGGGGAAAATACAATCACGATGTGTCAGGAGGCGATTGAAAACTGCGTCAGCAAGAATAAGCTGAATCTGGAAGATGTGGAAATGGTAATCGTGTGCACCGATACGCCGGAATATCTGTTTCCATCCAACGCGATGAAAATCGTAGGGCTTTACGGCGAGCGCATGAAAAACGTCAGGGTTTCTTTTGACTTAAACAGCAACTGCACCGGTATGATACAGGGGATTGACGTGGTATACAAGTATATGCGCACTACGGATATTAAAAACGCGCTGGTTGTGGGCTGTTTCTGCATCACGCCTATCGCGCTCTGGACGGATACGGTTGTATATGCGACTTTTGCGGACGCGGCGGCGTGCGTCGCCCTCTATGCGGAGGAAGAAGATGTGCCCAAGGGATTTCTGGATACGGAAACGGTGATTGACGCCAGTTTTCATCATTATATTACTTATCCGAAATGCGGCATGTCCAAGGTGCCGCTCAAAGCGATAGAACCCAATGAAAAACGGCTGGAATGGAATCCTTTCAACATGGATTTTGTTACGAAACAGTGGTATAAGATTATTACGGCGGTTCTGGAGCGTCATAATCTGGCGGCGGAAGAGATTGATTATTATATCTTTTCCCAGTTGAGCGACGTCTTTAATATCGAGACGCTGAAACTCTTAGGCGTGTCGGAGGATAAATATTTCTTCGTCGGCAAAGAATACGGTTATACGGGCAATACCTGTCCGGTTCTATGCCTGAACCGGATGTGGGATACTTATGCAAAGCCGGGAAATAAAGTTATCATCTGCACCGTCGGGGCAGGATATTCCGCGATAGCGGAGCTTTATGAATTTTAGGAAAAAGGCGGCTTTTTATTGTCCTTTAGAAGTGATATAATAACAATATATGGTTGCAGGACAATAGGAGGCGGCGTATGAGTTTCGATTTGAAAAAGGATGGAAAAAGGCTTATCATGATTTGTCTGGCTGCGGTGATTATGGCAGTGAATACGAAGACGTTTGTCCGGGCGGGCGGGCTGTATCCAGGCGGCGTGATGGGGCTGACGATTCTGATACAGGCAATTTTTAACACATTTTTCCATATTGAGATTCCCTATACAGTAGTCAATTTATTACTAAATACGATTCCGATTTATATTGGTTTCCGGTTTATCGGCAAGAAATTTACGCTATACTCCTGCCTCATGATTGTGCTTTCCAGTATCCTGACGGATATCGTGCCGGGGTTTGTTATCACATATGACACCCTTTTGATTAGTATATTTGGCGGTATGATTGGCGGATTTGTCATCAGTTTATGCCTTTTGATGAATGCCACGACGGGCGGGACGGATTTTATCGCCATTTATCTTTCGGAAAAAAAGGGCGTGGATTCTTTTAACCTTGTACTGGGAATTAACATCATTATCATTGCGATAGCAGGTGTTTTGTTTGGCTGGGACAAGGCATTGTATTCCATTATTTATCAGTATGCGTCCACGCAGGTGCTGCATGTGCTCTATACGAAATATCAGAAACAGACGTTATTTATTGTGACGAACAAGGCGAAGGCGAAAGCCGTGTGCAGGGCGATTAATAAGGTCAGCGGGCATGGCGCGACAATTTTAGAAGGCGAGGGATCTTATGAGCATCGGGAAAGAGCCGTCGTTTATTCTATCGTGTCCAAGGAAGAGAGTAAGGCTGTTATTGCTGAGATTAAGAAGGCGGATGAGGGCGCGTTTATCAATTCGATACGGACGGAAGGATTGACCGGTCATTTTTACCAGAGACCGACAGAGTAGCGGAGTTTATCAGATGGAAAATGTAACCTATGAGATTAGCGGAGAAATTGAGGAAGTATACCGGCGGGCATTTCTAAAAATACCTTATACGAAACAGAGGGCTTTTCTGAGGGGCTGCGAACGCCATATCAGGCAGTTGGAGCAGCGGATTGCCAGAAAGAAAAAGCTGGAAGCCCATCAGATTTTAAACGATATGGTGCCACTTCATAAACGCATGGCCGATGTGGGCTATACGGTTTCTAATAAAGAGTATAAACTGCTGGGAAAATATAAGAAGGTATTGCGCAAGCTGATTCGGCTGGATATCTCTTTTTTACAGACGATGGCGCCTTTTGCATCGGCAGAAGATATTATCAGGACAGAAGGCGTTTATAAACTGTTGCGCGAAAAGTCCCTCTATGAAATTTATAAGGATGATTATATGATGTCCTTGGTGGGACGGCGGATTGAGGAGCTGATGGAGGCGGAGCCGGAAAAGCAGTACCCGGAAGCGCGCAGTATGCGCAGGAATTTTATCCTGCACATCGGACCGACGAACAGCGGCAAGACCTATCAGGCGCTGCAGCGGCTGAAACATGCTTATCAGGGGATTTACCTGGGACCGCTGAGACTGCTGGCGTTGGAGGTCTATGACACCATGACGGCGGCGGGCGTGCCCTGCAGTATGATTACGGGAGAGGAAAGAATCAGGACGCCGGGCAGCTTTTGTCAGGCGTCTACGATAGAAGTGCTGGATTTAAAGGAAATCTATGATATTGCCGTGATTGACGAGGCACAGATGATAGAGGATGAGAATAGGGGCAGCAGTTGGACGAGAGCTATCCTGGGAATCCGCGCGCAGGAAATTCATGTCTGCGCGTCCCCGATTGCCGAAAAGCTGCTAATTCAGATGATTGCGCGCTGTGGGGATACTTACGATTTGGTCTATCATGAGCGGAATACGAAGCTGGAATTTATACCGGAAAAATATGATATGAATCGAGATGTGGAAAAAGGAGATGCACTAATTACTTTTTCCAAGAAAAACGTACTTGCCATTGCGGCGGCATTGGAAATGCAGGGAATAAAAGCAAGTGTTATTTATGGGAACCTGCCGCCGAAGACGCGGCGGGAACAGGTACAGCTTTTTGCAGAAGGCTCCCATGAGGTCGTGGTGGCGACAGACGCAATCGGCATGGGCATCAATCTGCCGATACGCCGGGTTGTGTTTATGAACACGATTAAATTCGACGGAACAGAAAAACGTCGCATACGCTCAGAAGAAATCCGCCAGATTGCGGGACGGGCGGGGCGTTTCGGGTTCTATGATACCGGATATGTGCAGTCCGCCGTGGACGTGGGGTATATCGGCAAGAAACTGAAGGAAGCGTTTCATCCTCTGGAAAAAGCACGAATCGGCTTCCCGGAGGTGCTGCTGGATATTCCTATGGAGTTAGATGAGATTATTGAAATCTGGGAAAATGCGGGTGGCGCAGACTTTTATGATAAAATATCGATGGCGGAAAGTGTCAGGAAGTATCGCTATCTGAAGAATTACCGGAAGGCGCAGGGGCAGTTGCAGGATAAGAAACGAGTGCTTGCGCTGGTGACTTGCCCTTTCGATGTCAAAGATAAAGAGGTTTTACGGCTGTGGCTGAAATACTGTGAAAATCCGGTGAAAGAGCAGGGGTGTCCGGCGTATCCTAACGGGGGCGCGTTGGAAGAGCTGGAATCTTATTATAAGAAGCTGGATTTGTACAGCCAGTTTGCGGGCAGGATGAACTGGGTGGTTGACAGGGAAATGCTGGATGCCAACAGGGAAGCCGCGCAGCGTGCCATCGGCGTTTGTTTGCGGGAAAATAAGCAGCAGTTTGAGAAAAAATGTAATCTTTGCGGGAAACCGCTTCCGTGGGACTATTCTTACCGGATTTGTGAGGATTGCCTTATGGCGGAAGAATGAAGTAGTTATGATTAGGACATATATAATTGATGTAAGACAATTTGAAGATGAAGAGCTTTTTGAACGGGCGCTCGGTTTTGTGTCCCCTTACCGGCGGCAGAAAATTACGCTGTTGAAGCATTGGAAGGATAAAAACAGAAGCCTTGGGGCGGGGATTGCCCTGCATAAAGCATTACAAGACTATGGTCTGGAAGAGCGGATAATGGAATACGACGTAGGAGCGCAGGGAAAACCTTATTTTAGGTATTATCCTAATATACATTTTTCCTTGTCCCATTCCGGGCATTATGCAATCTGCAGTATCGGCGGTACTGAGGTCGGGAATGATATCGAATGGGTGCGCAGTGGAAAAGAACGTCTGGCGGAACGCTTTTTTGCGAAAGAAGAGCTTGCCTGGATACGCAGGGCTGGGACCGTAGAAGAGCAGGCGGAGAGGATGTTTAGAATCTGGACGATGAAAGAGAGCTTTCTCAAAGTAACGGGACTGGGCATGTCCCTTCCGCTCGACGCTTTTACGATTGGTGTAGAAGAGGATGGCAGTGTATCGGTGCAGCATAATGTAAATAACAATAGTTATTTTATGAAAGAATACCATATGCCGGACAGTCTACAGGAAAACGTGCGATACCGGATTGCAGTGTGTTGTGAAGAGGCGGACTTTACACCGGATTTACAAACGATTGTTATTGAATAAAAAAAGGTCAAAGCCGGCAGGATAACCGGCTTTGACCTTTTAATTTAGATGAGAAAATGATAAAGTATCAAATGTTATATTACTGTCAGGCGACATGTGTACTGTTATTTTGATACAGTCTGCATTTCGACATTCAGTACAGCAGCAAGTTTACTCATACTGCTTTGTACATTTTCCATTGTCTTCATAATCGTTTCCATGCCAACTGCCTGCGCTTCCGTGGAAGCATTGATTTCTTTCGTATTTTCCACGGATTTCTGGGAAATATCTTCCACGCTTTGCATGGCGGTTGAGAGCTGCTCTTTGATAGCGACGATATGGTCCAGCTCCTCTTTGAGCAGGTTGATAATCTCGATAACCTCTTCCGACGAATGCAGGATAGCGTCAAAGATTTCGACTGTGTCGTTTAACTTGGCGCTGGATTCACTTACAATCACGTTGTTATGGTCCATGACGCCGTTGATTTCGGATACCGTAGAGAGGACATCTTGTAGAATCGTATCAATCTTCTTGGTTGCGTCAGAGGATTCTGAGGATAAGGAGTTAATTTCGTCCGCTACGACTGCAAACCCTTTTCCGGCTTCCCCTGCTCTTGCCGCTTCAATCGCCGCATTGAGTGCAAGCAGATTCGTCTGTCTGGCAATCTGACCGATGCTTTCGATGATTTCGCCGATGGAATTTGATTTCTGTGCCAGTAAGGTGACGCCCTCGGAAGCCGTTTTGGTGGCTTCGGTATTTTCCCGGAATTTCTCAGAAAGTTCCGTAATCGAAGCGATGCCCTGCTCATTTTTATCCTTTAATTTTTGGATGTTTTCGATTGTCTGGACGGCGCGGTCTTCGGAGCTTGCAATTTTATCGTTCAAATCGCCAAAGATATCGAGGCTTCCCTGTACCTGCTGAATCTGCTGGTCAGCGCTTTTGGAAATTTCCTCGGTGGAGGCAGCGATTTCTGTCGCGCTGGCTTCAAAGTTATGTAAGGCGTCATAGATTTCGCTGGAAGATGCCTGCATACCTTCAAAAGCGGTGCGCACGTTTTCAAGCACTTCTTCCGTTTCCTGCTCCTTGGTCTCGACTGCAATAAATAACGTGTGTGCTCTTGTAACAATCATAATTGCCACCATGACGGCAAGTGCGTAGACCATAACGATAAATATCCAGATAGGGATTGTGTCCATAGCAAGAAACGACTCCGGAAAGATTAGCATGGCAGCCAGGTTTGAGATGATGAGAACCGCCGAGTATACGATGACAACGGATAAATCATAGTAAGGAATCGTTAAAATCAGTATGAGAAAATAAGCTTCCACCATCGCGGCAAAGGCGCCGGGAGTGCCCGCAACAATGATGACTGCCCCGATTACCGGCATAATGGAAACATACAGATATTTCGCATATTTTCCAAGCGGTTTCTCGAATACCTTAATCAGTATGCTAAGTACGATCATAATCAAGGCGATGCTGTCTTTCATAGAACCGCCATTGAAAAATAATACAAACAAAAACGCAACAACCGGTATCACAAGGTAGAATGCAAACATAATAAGATTCATTCTTTTTTCTTCGCTTTTTAAAACTTCTGGATTCATGATGTTCTCTCCTTTAAGTAATGATTAATCGGTATTTCCTGCATTTTAGGCAGGGATTTGGGCGGTGAAGAATACATCTTTTGTTAGGGGGGGGGTGGAAAAGAGCGCAGAATGTCCGCCCGCATTGGCGCTGGCATATGACTTTTCTAAAAATTTCTTTGCGTATTATTTTCATGAACATTTGTGCAATGTACCCTTCCTAATTATAGAAGATTGTAATTGTAGAAGATTAAAAAAGAATTAAAGTATAATTTTATCATAAATATTATATAGAAAGAGAACAAAAATTGCAATATTTTCGTCAAATTTTGCTTTGGGTTTACAAACGTGCAGATTCTGTGATAGTATTTTTACAAGGAACCAGCCATTTTTTCCCGTAGATTGTGCATATTTTCCAGATATTTATGGATACTAAGCTCATAGTATTGCGTAAGGAAAGGAGCATAAATAGATGTTGGGAAAACAGAGCATTCAGTTTGGGCAGCCGCCCTATATTGTAAACAGCGGTTCTATCGTGGGCAGTAAAGAAGGGCAGGGACCTATGGGAAAGCTGTTTGATAAAGTGGGGCAGGACGATATGTTTGGCGCCCAGACCTGGGAGGAAGCGGAAAGCACGCTGCAAAAAGAAGCATTGCAGATGGTTCTGGATAAAGAAAACATGAAAAAAGAAGAAGTGCAGTTGATTTTTGCAGGGGATTTGCTGGGACAGTCCATTGCCAGCAGTTTCGGGATTGCGTCCCTAAAGACGCCCCACATCGGTCTTTATGGAGCCTGTTCTACCTGCGGTCTTTCGATGGCGGTGGGCAGTATGGCAATAGCCGGCGGATTTGTGGACAACGCTTTCTGCGTCACTTCCAGCCACTTCGCAAGCGCTGAGAAAGAATTTCGCTTCCCCCTTGCCTATGGAAATCAGCGTCCCCTTTCTTCCACATGGACAGTTACGGGAAGCGCGGCGTTTTTACTATCTGCTGCGGCCGGCAAGTCGCCCCGCGCACAGATAACAGGTGTTACTTTTGGTAAAATCATGGATTATGGTGTGAAAGATTCGATGAACATGGGCGCGTGTATGGCACCAGCAGCCGCCGATACCATCTGGCAGAATCTGGCGGATTTCGGTAGGACGCCGGAAGATTACGATAAGATTATCACCGGAGATCTGGGAACGGTCGGGCAGAAATTACTGTTCGATTTGTTAAAAGAAAAGAACATTGATATCAGCAAGCAGCACATGGACTGCGGCATGGAAATTTTTGACAGGGAAAAACAGGGCGCCAATGCGGGCGGTTCCGGCTGCGGCTGTTCAGCGGTCGTTCTGTCCGCTTATATCCTGAAAAAGATAGAAGAAGGAGTTTGGAAACGAGTGTTATTTTTACCCACGGGAGCGCTGCTTAGTAAAACGAGTTTCAATGAAGGAAAAACCATTCCGGGCATCGCGCATGGGGTTGTGCTGGAAGGGTGTGCATAAGAAAGGAGCTGCAGCGATTGATGGAACAATTATATACGCGCTGGGGAAGAGGGATTGACAGTCATCATGTGTTACAGGAATATCCCCGCCCACTATTACAAAGAGAGAGTTATGTAAACTTAAATGGCTATTGGGAATATGCTTTTACGAAAAAATTTCAAAAGCCGGAAGCATACGATGGTCAGATTCTCGTGCCTTTTTCGCCGGAAAGCGTTTTATCCGGCGTCGGGAGGCAGTTACAGCCGGACGAATATCTGTGGTATCGCACGAAACTGCCCATCGACCGGGCTAAGCTGGCGGCAGGGAACCGGCTGATACTTTATTTTGGGGCGGTAGACCAGGCATGTCTGATTTATATCAATGGGAAAAAAGCGGCGCGGCATATGGGCGGCTATCTTCCTTTTTCCGTGGACATTACGGAGTATTGCCGGAAAAAGGGAATGCCTTCTGTGGGTGACGCAGCGGCTGCCACCGGGGAAAGCAGCATGATTTCGGAAAACGAGCTGATTCTTGCCGTGCGGGATTTGAGCGATACGTCCTATCATGCGAGGGGAAAACAGAAGCTAAGACGGGGCGGAATGTTCTATACGGCGCAGAGCGGTATCTGGCAGACGGTCTGGATGGAATATGTACCAGAGCGCTATGTGGAAGAGCTGACGGCAAAGCCACTGTTAGAGCAGGAGTGTGTGCGGATTCGCATTCAGTCATCGGCGCAGCTTCCCGTCAAAATCCAGATTCGGGAGCCGGCGCTGTATCGGGATATACAGGCACAAACCGTATCTATAGACAGCAGCGTGGCGGAAGCAGGGCGTCCATCCCAAGGCGGTATCATAGCGGAAGCAGGGCGTCTATCCCAAGGCAGTATCATGGTGGAAGCAGGGCATCCATTCCAAGGCGGTATCATAGCAGAAGCAGACGGTCTTTCCAATCAGGAGATAGAAATCCGGCTGCCATACATAAAATCTTGGACATGCGAAGAGCCCTATTTGTATTATTTTACGGTTACGATGGGGAAGGATACGGTAGTGAGCTATTTTGCCATGCGAACCTTTACGATTGAAAAAGATGCAGAAGGGATTCCGCGCATCTGCCTGAATGGGAAGGTGCAGTTTTTAAACGGCGTGCTTGACCAGGGGTATTGGCCGGACGGGCTTTATACCGCGCCTTCCGATGAAGCGTTTATCTTTGATATAACGGAAATGAAAAAATTGGGCTTCAATATGCTGCGGAAGCATATCAAAATCGAGCCGCAGCGGTGGTATTACCATTGCGACAGGCTCGGCATGGTTGTGTGGCAGGATATGGTCAACGGCGGCTCTGATTACAAGCACTGGTTTGTGACTTACGCAGCGACGCTTTTTTCCCGCAAAAGATTAAAAATCCGCGATAACTGCTTGAAACTTTTATCCCGCGCGGAGCAAAAAGGAAGGCGGGAGTTTATCCGCGAAATGAAAGAGACAATCCGGCTTTTAAAATGCCATCCAAGCATCGCGGTCTGGGTAATCTTCAACGAAGGCTGGGGGCAGTTTTCTGCAGAGAAGATGACAGAAATCGCACGCGCCTGTGATAACAGCCGCCTAATCGACCAGGCAAGCGGCTGGTTCGACCAGGAAGGCGGGGACATGCAGAGCATTCACAACTACTTTTTTGCCCTGAAATTTTCACCGGAAAAAGAGCGGGCAACCGTATTATCAGAGTTTGGCGGCTATTCCCTGCGCGTTGCAGGGCACAGTGCTTATGAGAAATTGTACGGATACGGAACGCATAGAAGCGGTGAAAGCTTAAACGCCGCCTTTAAGAGACGGATGCAGAAAGTGAAAGCGCAGATTCCCGAAGGATTGTGCGCCAGCGTCTATACGCAGTTGTCCGATGTGGAAGAAGAGGTCAATGGGATTTTTACATATGATAGGGAGGTACGGAAGGTAGAACCGTAATCCTGATTCCGGGCTATAACGCCAATCGGATAAGCTGACCAATAAGAAATCCGCCGGGGGATATTCCGAATATCTTCCGGCGGATTTTATGTCTTTTTTATATTTCAAACTTCATAATCAAATCTACCATAGATTCTACCTGCGCCTTCTGCTCTTCGCTGACAGCAGCAGTCTCTTCCGAGGTCGCCGAATTGTTATCGACTGCGGAGGATACCTGTATGATATTGTTGTTCATATCATGCATACGCCGCGACTCATCTTCCAGGATTTGCGCAATCTGCTGCATTTTATCCGTTGCAGCCTTGGCGTCCGTCATTACCTGGCTCATGCATTCTTCGGTGTCGTTTGCGATGGAAATACTTTGCTCCATTGCAGAAATCGTCGTTTTAATCAGTTCCGTGGTCTTTCCAGCGGCGTTTGCCGATTCATTTGCCAGATTCTTTACCTGGTCCGCTACGACTGCGAAACCTTTACCGGCTTCCCCGGCTCTTGCAGCCTCGATTGCCGCATTCAGGGCAAGGAGATTGGTCTGGGAAGCAATTTCTTCAATCGTTTCAATAATCGTACTAATTTGTTCAGAACATCTGCCAACTTCCTGAATCGCTTCTTTTAACTCCTGCATCTTTTCATTGCCTTTCGCAAGCGTTACGCCGGCGTTGGAAGATATTCTGGCGGATTCCGTCGCTTCTTTTGTATTCTGTTCCATGCTCTGCGTCATGCTTTCAAAGGAGGTCATTAACTCAGATACCTGCGCCGCCTGTGTCGTACAGCTTTCTGCCAAATCTTCCGCAGCACATGCAAGCTGTTCAGAGCCGCTGTCAATCTGTTCGGAAACATTACGGATGGTCAGCAAAGTTTCCCGCATTTTCTGTCCGATGGTCTGGAAAGATTCTTTTACCGTGCCAAATTCCCCGACATATTGCTGTTCCACCTGTATCTTATAATTACCGTCGCCCATCTGCTCAAGGATTTGAACCATTTCCGCTACCATAGCGAGCAGGTTTTTCTTCATAAAGGCAATAGCGGCAACCATTTTTCCGACTTCACTATCATCCGCTTCCATATCAAGCTCCGTATGGAACTCGCCGCCCGCCAGCACAATCATTTGTTCCGAAACCTTGATAATCGGCTGTAAAAGCTCTCGGTCGGCAAATTTGATTGTCTTTACAAATTCCAGCACAACATATAGGAAGGAAAGGGCGAACACAATTTCCGCAATGACTTGAAAAATCTGTAAAGCCGCCTGTCTTTTATCCTTTCTGTCTAAAATGGTATCTATCGTTTCGTCGGTCTGCCGGTTGATTTCGTCCACACTGTTTCCGTATTCCTGGCTGAATACGCACGCCTGTGCGTCTGCCAGGCTGCCGGCCTGTACATAGGCGATAGCCTCTTCTTCTAACGGTACAAGCTGCTCGGACATGGACGCTATCTGATTCAGGCTTGCCCATTCGCTATCCGTAATGCTGCAGCGTTCTAATGTTTCGATTGCCCGTTCACGGTTTTTGTCTTCATTCAGCTCTTTCATGTAGGCGTCGTAATATTCCTGTTCCCCCGTAACGGCATACGACTGAATGGCGTAAGTCAGTGTCTTGGAACCAATCCGGTACTGATTCAGCGCCGACATCGTGTTAAGCTGCGCCTTATGTATGCTTGATATTCCCATATTGAAGCCGATAAAAGCGACTAATAACACGACGCCCGCTGCCACCGATACGAATGCCTGGCGCACCAGTTTTTTCAGTTGCGCAGCCTGGCTGTTTTTCCCCAATGTTTCATTTCCTTTTTTTTCCATAAGCTATCCCCCAAAATGATTTTACAATAGTTCCTAAAAATAATTCGGGCGTCAAAAGGTGCTGCCTAAAACCCTGGCAGACATATTGCGCGAGACAACCATAACGCCGCGCCTTTTGACACCCGAATTATACTTATATTATAGCGGATAAAGGGATGGGAAGCAATTCTTTTTTGCAAGGAAGGAATATTTTATCATATAGGAAATTGCTCAATGCAATAAAAAAATCGCGTAGCTATTTTCTTGTTAGCATTACTTCTTGAAAAATGGATTTTCTTTGGAATAAGCCACCGCCGCTTCATTAAATTCATCAGAAGTCATGTTATCGAATCTCTGTCTCTGCCATTTTGTATAATCAAATTTTTCTCTGTTAATCATTGCAATAAACTTTTCTGTTTCCACTACACCTAATTTTTCCAAAAGACAGTTGACTCCTCTGTTCATAATTTCAATATCACCTGTCATTTAATCTTCCTCCAATCTTCTGATAAAGTCTATGGGATTCAGCATTTGAATTTCATTTGTATGATATTTTAGCAATCTGTTATCTGTAGTGAGAAAATAGTCACATGATGAATGAATTGCACATGCCACATGGTAAGCGTCTTTCATCTTAATTCCCATTTTCATGATTTCTTCTGCTTTTGCTTTTATCTCATTATTTTGTTCAATGTCTATATATTCTGCACTGTTTTTCTGTATAAATTCGCTAATCGCGATTCTTTTTGTTTCATATGGATTCTGACTATTTTCATACCACAAAATGTATGAAGTAACTAATTTTATTTTTTCTTCTTTTATTAAATCTTGTACATACAATTTTGCCTGTGTTTCCAATGATATACGGATTTGGGTCTGATCATCATATGGGCGGTTGAAACAGCAGTTGTCTAAGTATATTTTCATACTCCACCTCTTTTTCTTCTATTATATATTGTCATACTTAAATTTACAAGGTTCCGTGGTATGAAAGTAAGAAAGAACGGAAGAAAACATGTAAAATAGCAAAAGCAGTAATGAATCCATAAAATAACATACGATATTATAATAGATATGTTACAATAAGATAGATATCCCATCAGGAAAATAGGAAGGGGCGGGAAAATGCGGGAAATGGAGTTTAAGATGGAACGTCCGGGATTATTGAAGAAGGGCGATCACGTTACGGTAACGGAAGGGGTTTTGCCAAGTAATTATTACTATACCATAGACCCATCCCTTGCCATGTCGGGGAATTTTCCTTTCCGCGAGCGGATGCTGGAACGGGAAGGGGAAGTGCTGGACGTGATTGAGAATGAGAGAGGCTTTTATGTGAAAGCGCGGTTTGAATAAAAAGAAAAGAGGAAGAGCGTATGTTAAAAAAAGTTGCAACCAATAAGGCTCCGGCGGCAATCGGACCTTATTCCCAGGGAATTATTGTTGATAAGATGTTGTTTGCCTCCGGGCAGATTCCGATTGACCCGGCA
This sequence comes from Blautia sp., assembly GCA_023664455.1. Lineage (GTDB taxonomy): Bacteria > Bacillota > Clostridia > Lachnospirales > Lachnospiraceae > UBA3282. The sequence continues at coordinate 11,456 of JAMPFM010000032.1, read as the reverse complement.
TCCGGGGAAATTACTGGCGAAAATATCACTGAGCAGGCCGGGCAGGTCATGAAGAACGTGGGCGAGATTTTGAAAGCGGCGGGAACGGACTATGCGAACGTGGTCAAAACCACTTGTTTTCTGGCAGAAATGGCGGATTTTGCGGCATTTAATGCAGTTTATGAGAAATATTTTACAGAGAAACCGGCAAGAAGCTGCGTTGCCGTGAAACAGCTTCCCAAAGATGTGCTATGCGAAGTGGAAGTCATTGCCTATCTTGGTTAAACTTGTAAAAAATAGGGAACGGAAAGCAAAATAGAGAATGATGCATAACCTACGGAATTTTGCAGAAAATAACGGATAAAGACATTGATAAAAGCGAGGTTATGCAAATGGATTATGTAAATGCTTTCTGGGTAGGAGGACTCATTTGCGCCCTGGTGCAGATTTTGATGGAAAAGACCAAAATGATGCCGGGACGTATTATGGTGTTGTTGGTCTGTCTGGGCGCGGTCATCAGTGTATTCGGATGGTACGAGCCGTTTATGGAGTATGCGGGCGCGGGCGCAAGTGTGCCGCTTCTGGGATTCGGCAATATACTGATGAAAGGCGTCAAGGAGGCGGTTGACCAGGACGGTTTTATCGGGCTGTTTAAGGGCGGTTTTACAAACGGAGCGGTTGGAAGCAGTGCGGCGCTTATCTTTGGTTATCTGGCAAGCCTTATTTTCAGACCGAAAATGAAAAAGTAATAAGTCTGCGGAATATCCGGCATAGGAGCAGAAACTGTGGCAGATTAATGGAAACGGAGCAGGGAAGAAGTGTCAATGGAGCTGATTGGCGCTTCTTTTTTTCTCAAATAAAAATAAAAAAATCAAAAAATTAAGAAAATTGAAGACATCCGGCAGGGATTTCCGTTTTATGATATGAGAACCTAAAAACCGGCGAGGGGGTGAGACATATACATAAGGAAGAACAATTGACAGCGCTGATTGATTCTTACCAGAATCTTGTTTTTTCCATCTGCTATAAGATGACGGCGGACTATTTTGCAGCCGAGGATTTGGCACAGGATACTTTCCTTTCCGCCTACGAGCATTTGAAAAGTTTTGACGGCAGCAACCCGAAAGCCTGGATTTGCAGAATTGCCACGAACAAATGCATCGATTATATGTCTCACACCGGAAGACGAAGCATTCCCGTACAAGACTGCTATCTGGAAGATGGCGCGAGGGCAGCGCCGGATACGGATACGCCGGAAAATATCTGCATGGAGCGGGAGGTAAAAGAAGGGCTGCTGGCAAACTGCAGCCGTCTGAAACCGCCCTATGACGAGATAGCCAAAGCCTATTATTATGATGAAATGGACGCAAAGGAAATTGCGGCAAGCCGCGGGCAGAAACTCAAGACAGTGCAGACCCAGATTTACAGGGCAAGAGCGATGCTGCGCAAAATCTACAGAAAGGAGAACAGCGCATGAACAATTATTTGTCGGATGAAGCCTTAAAAGAGCTGATTGCCGCAACGGAAGAAGAACCGCTGCTGCACCCGCCGGGAGCGTTTAAAAATGACATTCTTGAACAAATCCGCCGCAGGAAGAAACGCAGGAAGGACAGACAGTTGTTTTCCTATAGTATGAAGGTGATTGTGGCAGCGGCAGCGGCGCTGGGGATTCTGTTGATGATGCCGGATACGATGCGGTCAGAGGAACAGGGATATTCCGGGTGGTGGCAGCAGAATATGCGCCAATATGGGCAGTCCTATGGAACACCGGAAGAAAATGCGGAAAACGCCGTTAGAAAGAACGACGGTGGAGGATTTGCCGATTGGCTGAACCGGCAGATGGATGAATATTGTAACAGACTTAATACAGGATTGGATAGATTGATTAGAATGGAGGATTATGATGATGAGAAGGAAGAAAAATAGGTTTCTGCTTTTTTGGTGGTCTTTGATTCCCGGAGCGGGGCAGATGTATTTGGGATTTATGAAGATGGGCGTCAGTTTGTTGATTATGAGTGCGCTGGGTATGATGATTACGGGATGGCTGAAAATCGGGATTTTATCCTTTATCCCTATCGTTGTCTGGATTTACAGCTTTTTCCATGCAAACAATCTGGGCGGTTTAAGTGATGAGGAGTTCTATCAGGTGGAAGATGTTTATCTATTCGGACTGGATGAGGATAATGCGGAAAACCTCAAAAATTCCCTGGTAGGAAAATATCGGAAGGCGGCTGCCCTGATACTTATTTTGCTGGGCATATCCATGTTATGGGATGTAGTCTGCGACATTTTGTATAAGATTCTGGGTAACGAGTTGTATAACAGGTATTTTCGTAATTTTGCGTGGGGTGTCGGCGATAACGTGCCGCGGCTGATATTCGGGATTGCAGTAATCTGGTTTGGCTTGAAGCTGATACAGGGGAAAAAAGAAGAGCTGGATTTGCTGGAAAAAGAAGAAGATAAATATCACGAAAAAGAAAACGGATGGGAAACAGGCATAGGACAACTGCCGGAAAACGCGCAGGCAGCGGAAACTGCAAGGCAGACGATGGGCAACATGCAGGGAATGGACACAGCCGATCAGACAGTGGAAAATATGCAGGAAATGGACACAGCCGGTCAGGCAGCAGAGAAAATGCAGGAAACAGGGCAAGGACAATAACCTGCGCGACTGCAAAGTTCGCAGGCTATGGAAAGGTATGGTTATATAAGATGAAAGAAATAGAAAAAAAGGGTGATATTGACTTATGTAGTCAAGATGCGCAGAAAAGCTGCCGCACGCATAGGGTCGGGACAATAACCTGCGGGCTGGTGTTGGTTCTCTATGGGATACTTTTCCTAGTCCGTATGGTCGCTCCCATTCTGGATTATAAAATGATTTTTGATTTGTGGCCCGTCATACTGATACTTCTGGGCATAGAGATTCTGGCGGGCACTGCCCTGGAAAAGCATGGAAAACAAAGATTTATATACGATTTTGCGTCCGTTCTTATCATTATTATGATGATGGCATTTTCCATGATAATGGCAGTGGCGGACCTAGGAATGCGGTACGGAGGAATTTATTGTGGCATATAAGGAAATACATGTAAGAGAATCCCAGAACCGGAAAAGAATTGTCCTCTTGGGGATGGCGGCTGTTTTCGCCCTTATCTTATCTGGCTGCACCTGTAAGACGGAAGCGGAAAGGAAGGAAACTTATCAGGAAGCGTCCGTAGACGTTTTGAGCCACAATCCCGCATATTCCCAGGATTCTGAAAGCGGACAGGAATAGAAGCAGGGCAGGGGGAGGCGGAGCGGTTTATAACGCTTCGTAGGCAATTTCCCTTCTATCCAGAAATTGTCTGATGGCGCTATCCCATAATTCGTCGATGGTTTTATCCATGACGAAAGTGTGAAAGGCAGTGGCAGTAATCAGAGTTAACGTCGTACCATCGTATTTTATCGTCAGAACAAGGGCTTTGAGCTGCCCTGACGTAGCGGCAGTATCGCCTTTTTTCAAAATAGAGGCAACATAGTCCGGCATGAGATGGAAGATGAATTTAAAAGAAAGCGGCGTCTTCGTTCCTTTAATAAGGGAATAGCAGATAGGACGCATCTGCTTCCAGGCGCTGAAATCATAGGGGCGTATTTCTTTATCTTCCCATTCTTCTGTTGTATAAAAATCCCGGTTCTGGTGTCCGTCTATCAGAAAAGTATTGTAAGTGCTTATGGAAGCTTCTTCTAAAAGGAAGGAATCAAATGCCTCGGAACCTAAGAGTTTCGCCATGAAGTGTTTGATATTCATAATTTTTAATGCAATCATGATGTGGAATCGTTCTCCTTATTTTATCTGTGATATTGTTTCCATCATATCAAAAAGGGGGAGGGTTTACAACACGGAAATCAATTTTCAGTCAGCTCCTTAACATGGAACTGGCAGGACAGATAAAAATCCCACGAAGGTCCTTGAAAAACGCCGGCACTTGGTGAAAAAGGCGCAACGCGGCTTTTGAACTTAGTACCGCTGCGTTTTTCACGGAGCGAGAGCGTGCCTTCGCGGGATTTTTATCTGCCCTGCCACCTCTCAATATCTACATGCTGACTGAAAATTGATTTCCGTGGGAATGGTTTTTGTTGTAATTGGACGCCGGATAGGATAAAATAAGGAAAATGGGGAAGGAGCATGGTTATTAATATGTCAGAGGCTGTATATACGATTAATCAGCTTAAAGAAAAGCTGATTCCGATTTTTATAGATAACAGTATACGAAAGGCGGTTCTTTTTGGTTCTTATGGAAAGGGCATTGCAACGAAAGAAAGCGATATTGATCTATTGGTAGACAGTGATCTTAAAGGACTTCGGTTTGTCGGTTTTATAGAGGATATCCGAGCAGCCTTAGATAAAAATGTGGATATTTTTGATATTACCCATGTGGAAAAAGGTTCTAAAATTGATTTGGAAATCGCTAGAACAGGAGTTTTGATGTATGAGAAATGATGTGATTATTGGCAAAATGCAGGGATATATTGAAAAAATATTAAGGTATACGCAAAATCTGGATTATGATACTTTTGTAAAACAGGAAGTAGTTATGGAAGCCTGTGTGTTTAATCTGAGTCAGTTAGGTGAACTGGCTGGCAAAATAGATAGTGAATATCGGGGGTGTCATAAAGAAATTCCGTGGAGTCAGATATATGGTTTAAGGAATCGTATTGTACATGATTATGAAGGGGTAAATTTTATGCTCGTATGGGAAATTATTTGTAATGATTTGCCGGAGCTTCAGGAAATGTTAAAAAATATAAAATGATTTTAATTGTCCTTATTGGAAATCTGATTGTGAAATGAAAAGTTGGAAAGTATGAAACGTTCACAGAGTGTATGCTATTTGGAGGTGAAAGAGATGTTGTCGAATGATATAAGGGAAGCGCTGGTGCAAGGCTTGACAGATATTTTTCAAAATAATGTATCTATGATTGTTTTATATGGGTCAGTGGCGAGAAATGAAATAACGGATGAGAGCGATATTGATGTTGCGATTATTGTAAAAAAACAGATAAATCATGAGACAAGACAACTTTTTTTAAGATGGATTGCAGATTTGGATATGCAGTATGACAGGGTATTTTCTATTATAGATATACAGGAGGATAATTTGGAAAAATGGGAGCATGCACTTCCGTTTTATCAAAATATCCGTAAGGAGGGAATCGTTTTATGGAAGGCAGCTTAGAAGAATTAGCTGGATACCGTTTGGCAAGAGCTCAGGAAATGTTGTCAGCGTCAGAAAGTAATTTGGAAATAGGGCAATATAAGACTTCACTTAATCGCTCCTATTATGCAGTTTTTCATGCGATGCGTTCAGCAAATGCCTTAAAAAATTTTGATTCGTCCAAGCATTCCGGGGTAATAGCCTTTTTTACGAAAGAATATCTAAAAACAGAAATTTTGGATAAAGATTTGGCTATTATCATCAAAAGTAGTTCATTTTGTAGGGAAAAATCGGATTATGATGATTTTTATGTTGCCGGGCGGGAGGAAGCAGAAGAACAGCTTAAAAATGCAAAATATTTCGTACAGAAGATTGAAAATTATGTAAATGCGATAAATAGGTGACAATATTAGCGCTTATCACTGCATGAAAACCCCATATCCGTCCAAAACCCTTCCCCTTCTTTGCTTCCGATTTCCATCGTTCCATGATGCGCTTCCACAATCTGGCGTACCAGAAGAAGTCCCAGACCATGACGGAGGTCTAAGCGCTCGTCGGTACTTTCCATATAATGAGGTCTGTTTTTCAAATCTTTTAGTCTTTCCGCGGGAATGCCAATTCCATTATCCCGGATAATTATATGCAGTTTCCCGTCTGTTATCTGCAGAACAAGAACGATTGTACAGCCGCCGGGGTTAGCATGAATACTATTCTGCACCAGATTATTGACGGCTCTTGTAAGGAGTCTGGCGTCGCATTCTATCACACAGTTTTCGGCAGCGGGAGCGATTTCCACTTCCAGGGTATAACCATCCGGCAAACCGCTGTTTATCAGGTCTGTCGCATAGGAGCGCAGCAGTTTTGCAAGTCGGATAGTTTCTTTCTGTAGAGGCTGCATTTCATATTCTAATTTCGATACCAGATTCAAATCCTGCACCAATTCCTTTATTTTACCGCTCTGACGGGATATTATCACCGCCTGTTCTTTTATCCGGCTGTCAGCATTTTGGTTATGTGCGATTCTTTCCGCATAGCCCATAATCATGGACAGGGGCGTGCGGATATCGTGGGAAACGCCGCTAATCCAATTTGCCCGTGAGGCATTCTGGCGGCTGAGGATATGGGAAGCTTTGTTGATACTTTCAGCGATTTCGGCTAGTTCGCCGCTAAGCGTAAGTTCTATACTTTTTCCTTTTGCCAGAGCTTCCATCGAAGAGATAATAGGTTCTGTATTTTTGCTGATTTTTGCTTTGGAATAAGAATAGGCGAGAAACAGAATCAGCAGATCCGATACGAGAATCCCCAGAAAAAAGAGCGGGAGTCTGCGAAGGACGTCAGCGGGGTAGTAATTGCCGGTAATTTTCGCATAGCTGCCTTTGGGATAGCCGATCACCAACAGACCGTTTTCTTCGCTCTGGACGAATACCGGATAATCTTTCAGATAGCCTTTGGAAAAGATTGCTACCTCTCCAATGGTATATTCCGTAGGGATTTCTTCCGGTAAATTGACGCTCCAGTTACAAGTTCCTTCTGCATTCAGATACATTGCCCATAAAGAGTTAGCGCCCAATAACTGCGCAGCTTCTTCCGGGATGGCGTCGATAGAGGAAGCGTCGGCAATTTTTTTCAGCATATTCTGCGGAGCGGCTGCTCCAAGATTTCGGGAAACAGCGTTATAAAATGTAAAAGCGAACGCGGCGGCGTCTAATAAGATAAGGACTAGAATCAGTCCGATAAAGGACAGTAGGTATTTGGAAAAATATCTGCTAAATAGTTTCATGATAATCGTCCTTTCACTTTATTTTTCACTTTCTGACGTTTAATTTATAACCCAGCCCTTTCACGGTGATAAGGGATACAGGTTTGGAAGGGTTCGTTTCGATTTTTTCCCGTATACGCCGGACATGGGCGTTTAAGCTGTTTTCATATCCGAAAGGATTATCGCCCCACAATGCTTCACATAAGGCGTCGATGCTTACGATTTTGCCCTCGCTGCGGGCTAACGTTTCCAACAGGGCGTGTTCTTTGGCGGTCAGGGGAATTATGTTTCCTTCCTTATGCACCTCGGCACGGGCGAAATCTATCGTGCAGCCTTCCAGTGTCAGTAACGGGCAATCTGCTTTATAACACCGCCGTAAAACCGCATGGATGCGCAGTAACAGTTCCTGCGGCAAAAAGGGTTTTATGACATAATCGTCAGCTCCGAGTCCTAAGCCCGCAAGTTTATCGGGGGCTTCCTCTTTTGCCGTCAGGAAGATAACCGGAATATCCGTAAAAGTCCGCAGTTCTTTCATCAGGGTAAACCCGTCCCCGTCCGGCAGCATGACGTCTAGGATTGCCAAATCAGGACGCTCCTGCTTCGCCAGCATCAGCCCCTCACAAACCGTTCCCGCCAGGGCAATCTTTCCAAATCCATCGTCCGATAGAATGTCCGTCACCAGTTTCCGTAGCTGCGGTTCATCATCGATTAGTAGAATTTTTTTGGAATGTAAAAAGGTCTGCTCCATTTTCTGCATCATATTTATATCCATTCCTTTCATTTCCCACAGGCGCAAAACGTCATAAAAATACTTCCTATTTCCAATCTTACGCCCTTTCATACAATAGTATAGCATACCAGAACAGTTTGGGGAGGTCTGCGGCTTAAAAGTAAGGAAAAAGTAAGGTGAAGGGAAAGTTCATGTCAGGAGCGGGGCGTATGATTGAATATAAGGATGAGCGAAACCTGAGTCCGGAAATGTGTAGTTGTACAGAAGATACAATCCATAAGCAGGTACTGTGAAAACGCCGGCACTTAGTGAAAAAGACGCTTGCGGCTTTTGAACTTAGTACCGCTGCGTTTGAACCGTAGCGAGAGCGTGCCTGCGTTGGATTGTATCTTCTGTACAACGGACGGCTTCAAAACCATAGTTTCGCAATTATCCGCTAATCAAACCCGAAAGGAGCAACTTACATGAACTATATCATCCAAACAGACCACCTGACCAAACAGTACAAAACATTTACTGCCGTCAACAAAGTTTCCATGCACATTAAAAAAGGCAGCATTTACGGCTTCCTCGGTCCAAACGGGGCGGGCAAGTCTACCACGATGAAAATGCTCTTAGGGCTGACGCCGCCTACTATGGGGAGCTTTGTGATTGACGGGGAGTCTTTTCCTAAGGACAGACTCAGCATTTTGAAAAAAAACGGCTCTTTTATCGAATCCCCTTCTTTTTACGCCAATCTGACGGGATGGGAAAATCTCGATCTTATCCGCAGGATTCTGGGACTGCCGGAAAGCGCGGTGGAAGATGCGTTATGCTTAGTCGGACTGACAGAGTTTGGAAACAGGCTTGCCAGAAAGTATTCGCTGGGCATGAAACAGCGTCTTGGGCTTGCGGGAGCTTTGCTGGGACGTCCGCCCATCCTGATTCTGGATGAGCCTACGAACGGTCTGGATCCTTCCGGCATTCATGAAATCCGCAATCTGATAAAGTCCCTGCCGGGTCTTTATGACTGTACCGTCCTGATTTCTTCCCATATGCTGTCGGAAATAGAGCTGATAGCGGACGATATCGGCATTCTGAATCATGGACAGATGCTATTTGAAGGAAGTCTGGAGGAACTTAGGCAAAATGCGATACAGGCGGGCTTTCTGACAGATAATCCCCCGAATGGGCAAAACGCCGGGTTGGAAGAGATGTTTCTTTCCATGATTGAGAAAGATAACCGAACGCGGGGCACATTGCCCATCAGAAGGCAGGAGGCGGGCGTATGAATCCTTTTATGATGGAACTGAGAAAAGAAAAAAGAACGGGTGTTATCCCACTGCTGCCGGCGGTAGGAAGTCTGGGAGCCGCCTATGCCTTTGTCAATTTTATCGTGCGTGGGGATACGCTGTTAAATCTTCCGTTAGCGCCGATGGACGTACTGCTGACCCAGCTTTACGGGATGCTTATGGTTTTAAATATGTTTGGCATTGTCGTCGCTGCCTGTATGGTCTATCATATAGAATTTCAAGGGGCTGCAATCAAAAAGATGTATCTACTGCCCGTCAGCGTTCCACAAATATATTTGTGCAAATTTCTGATAGTAACCGGATTGTTCGGGGTGGCAGTGGGGCTGCAGAATCTGGCTTTGTTTGTAATCGGCATCAGGGGCTTGCCGGAAGGCGCTTTTGCAATGGAGGTTTTCTTGAAGTTTATGGGATATTCCTTTGTGACGTCCATGCCTGTGTTGTCTTTTATGGTGCTGATTTCCTCCCGCTTTGAGAATATGTGGATACCTCTTGGGTGCGGAGTCGCCGGGTTCCTAAGCGGGATGGCGCTGGCAAACGTGGAGGGAAATGCGCTGCTAATCCATCCATTTGTTGTAATGCTAAAGCCAGCCGTCGCCATGAGCGCACAGCCGGATTTTAAAATAACAGTCGTTTCTTTTGCTGAAACCATCCTGTTTTCAGGCATGGGGTTCTTGATGGCAAAACATTTACGTTATGAATAGGAGGCGTTACTATGAGTTTCTGGGATTTAGTAAGAGTTGAATTGATAAAGGTAAAACGGGCGAAAATGATTCCTTTGCTTTTGATTGCCCCTTTGTTGGTAATTGTATCGGGAGTCGCTAATTTGAGCGCTTATTTTACGCCGGAATATACGAATGCCTGGGCCGCGATGTTTATCCAGAGTGCGCTGGTCTATGCGTATTATCTGCTGCCGCTTTCCATGATTGTCGTATGCGTCATGATTATGGGGCGGGAGACGCAGAACAATGGCATCTTGAAAATGCTGGCGCTGCCAATCAGCCGTTATGCTTTATCTTTAGCAAAATTCTTTGTCCTGATGTGTTATCTGTTTCTGGAAATGGTCTTTTTCTTTATTGTGTTTGTGGCTGCGGGAATCATTGCCACACGTACAGCCGGAATCGGGGAAACGCTGCCGCTTTTTTATCTTGCGAAACAGTGCATCGGATTATTCCTTACAATGCTGCCTGGTCTGGCAGTTATGTGGGCAATTACGGTATTGTTTGAAAAAACCTTGTTTTCCGTGGGATTGAACCTGCTTTTCGTGATTCCCGGCGTCCTAATCGCCAATACGCCGCTTCGGATTGTATATCCTTATTGTTACAGCGGGTATCTGGTATCCTGCTCGCTGCATGATTTTACGGCGGGTGGCTCTGGTACGGCATTTGCCCTCTTTCCTTTCTTGCCCTGCGCAGCCATAATCTTTCTATTGGCGCTTTTGTTAGCGCTTAGTAGATTCGGCAAGTGAAAAATTTCCGAAAATATGGAAAAGGCTATTTACAGAAGCAAGTAAGACGTGTTATCATAAGTAGTAATTAAAACTACATGGAATGGTTGCGGAGGCTTTATTTTATGAGTTATAAAATCGTTGTAGATAGCTGTTGTGAACTGCCGGAGCAGTATAAAAATGATAAAAGATTCCAGATTGTCCCGCTGGGACTGGAAGTGGGCGAATATCAGATTCTGGACGACGAGCATTTTAACCAGGCGGAATTTCTTGCGCAGGTTGCGGTTTATCCACAGTGCCCGAAATCATCCTGCCCCTCTCCTGAGAAATACTTAGAGGCATATCAGACGGATGCGGAAAATATTTTCGTGATTACCTTATCGTCCCATCTGAGCGGAAGTTATAACAGTGCGGAGCTGGGGAAGAAGCTCTATCATGAGCAGTATGGGGATAAAAATATCTATGTGATGGATTCGGAAACCGCCAGCAGCGGACAGACGCAGTATGCTTTGCAGGCGATGGCGTTACAGGAGCAGGGGATGTCTTTTGAGGATACAGTACAGGAATTGGAGCATTTCCGGGAAGAAATGAAGACTTATTTTATTCTGGACAATCTGGAAACGCTGCGTAAAAATGGCAGATTGACCGGCGTTAAAGCGATGGTGGTATCGACGCTGAACATTAAGCCGATTATGTGCGGCAATCACGGGGTAATCGAGCAGAAGAGCCAGGCAGTCGGCATGAAGAAAGCGATGAGTAAGCTGGCGGGCATTATGGTGCAGGAAGCTCCTGGCATACAGGAAAGGACACTGATGATTTCCCACTGCAACTGTCCCGAAAGAGCGGAATTTATGAAACAGGAGCTGCTTGCCCGGACAAAGGTAAAAGACGTTATCATTATGGATACCGCGGGCGTCAGCAGTATGTACGCCAATGATGGCGGAATTGTTGTAACAATTTAGAAAAAGCTGGCGGCTGCAAGGAAATCAATTTTCAGTCAGCATGTAGATATTGAGATGGCAGGGCAGATAGAAATCCCGCGAAGGCACGCTCTCGC
>JAMPFM010000031.1 GCA_023664455.1 Blautia sp. | reverse complement strand
AATCGACTTTTGCCTTGTTGGAAGCAAGATTATAAACAGTTTCGCAATTACCTAAGTGTGATACAAATACTACCATTTTAGTATATTATAACATGAAACATTTGTAAAAAGGAATTTAGAAAAAAATTTAAGAAACTTTTAACATATTGGGGCTTTTTCTTGCGAAGGCATAAAAAAGGTATTAAAATAAGGATTATTAAGCAGTTTATCCATAGAGAAAGATGAGGTATGATTAATACTATGAAAAAACAGGAAATATTGAGTCACGTAGACCATACACAATTAAAGGCGTATGCGACATGGGAAGATATCGTGGCGTTATGCGACGAGGCGATTTTATATCAGACAGCCTCAGTCTGTGTTCCGCCTGCTTATGTGAAAAAGATACATGATACTTACGACGACGAGATTCGGATTTGTACGGTGATCGGATTTCCGTTGGGATATAATACAACACCGGTAAAAGTCATGGAAACAAAACAGGCAATCCAGGACGGCGCGGCGGAAATTGATATGGTCGTCAATATCGGAGCGGTTAAGAGCGGACTCTATGAGGATGTGGAAAAAGAAATCCGCGCTGTAAAGGAAGCCTGCGACGGGCATATCCTGAAAGTCATTATTGAAACCTGTTATCTGAATGAAGAAGAGAAAATTGCGATGTGCCGTGCGGTAACAAATGCGGGAGCGGATTATATCAAGACGTCTACAGGGTTCGGGACGGGCGGAGCAGCGATGGAAGATATCAGATTATTTAAAGAGCATCTTGGAGCGGATGTGAAAATCAAAGCGGCGGGCGGTATTTCCACGCAGGAGGAAATGGAAGCATTTCTGGCGGCGGGCTGCGATAGAATCGGGACATCCCGCGCTGTCGGACTGTTGAAAGAATCCTGAAAGGCTTATAAATGTTCTGGGCAGTACAAAAAACGCGGAAGTGAGGTCAATTATGGAAATCAAAGACAGAATCAGACAATTACAGGACAGGTTGAAGGAAGAGGGAATCAATTATTATCTGATACCGACGTCGGATTATCATCATTCCGAATATGTCAGTGATTATTTTAAAATAAGAGAGTATTTTTCCGGGTTCACAGGTTCTAACGGTACACTTGTGGTCAGCCAGACGGAGGCAGGGCTCTGGACGGATGGACGTTATTTTGTTCAGGCACAGAAAGAGTTAGAAGGAAGCGGCATCGTGCTCTTTCGGATGCAGGAGGAAGGCGTTCCTACGATAAAAGAATATCTGGGACAGCATATGCAAAAAGAGGAAGTCCTCGGTTTTGATGGAAGCGTGGTGACAGCGGCTTACGGAATGGAATTACAGGAAGCGCTGCAGTCCCAAAGCATTACCATCCGTCATGAGAAGGATATTGCCGGAAGCCTCTGGGAGGATAGACCGGCTATGCCGGGAAAACCGGTCATTCTTGTAGCGGAAGCGTTGTGCGGGGAAAATGTTTCCGAGAAACTGGCGAAAGTAAGGGAAGTGATGAGGGAAAAGCAGTGCAGTGCGCACCTGCTTGCAAAATTGGACGATTTGATGTGGCTTCTGAATATCCGGGGAGCAGATGTGGCGTGTAATCCGGTGGCATTGTCCTATGGCTATCTGACCGGGACCGAATGCTATTTGTTCTTGCAAAAGAAGGCGATGAGTGAAGAACTGTCAGAGTATGCGGCAAAATGGGGGATCACACTCAAAGATTATGCAGAGATTGGCGCATTTCTGGAAAGTAACGCATCTGGCAGGGTTTTATTAGATGACACCAATGTCAGTTATTCGCTGCATAGCATCTTACAGAAGAAGGCGGAAGTCGTAAGCGCCCCCAATCCAAGCGAGAAACTGAAAGCTGTCAAAAATCCGGTAGAACTGGCGAATATGGAAAAAGTTTATTTGCAGGACAGTGTTGCTTTAACGAAATTTATTTACTGGCTGAAAAAGAATATCGGCAATCTACCGATTACGGAATATTCCGCCGCGATGCATATGGATGATTTAAGAAGACAAATAGACGGTTTTCTGGATTTGTCCTTTCCAACGATTGCCGCATACGGGGAAAATGCAGCAATGATGCACTATGAGGCGACAGAGTCTGCGCATAAGGAATTAAAGCCGGAGGGGATGTTTTTAATCGATTCCGGCGGGCAGTATTTAGGCGGCACCACGGATGTAACCAGAACCATTGTACTTGGCAAAATCAGCGAGGAAATGAAACTGCATTTTACGGCAGTGGCAGCCGGTATGCTGCAGCTTGGCAGCGCCAGGTTCTTATATGGGTGCACCGGCAGGAATCTGGATATTCTGGCGAGGGAGCCGTTGTGGAATCTGGACATCGATTATAAATGCGGTACGGGACACGGGGTCGGTTATATGCTGAATGTGCACGAGGGACCCCAGAATATCCGGTGGCGTTACAGTGAGGGGATGCAGGAAGCCGTCATAGAGGCGGGGATGGTGACGTCAAACGAACCCGGCGTCTATAAAGAGGGCAGTTACGGCATCCGCACGGAAAATATCATGGTTGCCCAAAATGGCGAAAAAAACGGCGATGGTCAGTTTATGTATTTTGATATGCTGACTTATGTGCCTATTGATTTAGAGGGAATCGACACCGCTTTTATGAGGGAGTGTGATATCGAAAGACTGAACCGGTATCATGAAGCGGTCTATGAGAAAATAAGCCCGTATCTGGACGAAGAGGAAAGAAAATGGTTAAGAGGGGCGACGCAGCCTTTATCCGGCTGTTCATAATTGATAAAGTATGATAGAATGTATGGGATGGGGTGAACCGTGAAATTTTATAAAAATCTATATATCGGAAATACTATTAAAAATCCGAATCGGACAAAGAGAAAACTCAGGCGTCATGCGAAACAATTAAAGATTTTTGTGATTCTGCTCTCTGGCGGGGATGCCCAGCTTGAAATCTGTCATAGTATGCTGCTTGAACAGCCCTATTACCGGGAAAAAGAAAACGAGCCATATATTGTTGGAATTGCCGGGGACTATGAAGATGCCGTCGGATTAGTCTGTCGGATTGTGGAAGAAGCGGTAGCGCAAAATGGAAATGCTGATTTAAAACACTATTTATTTCCTGAAACGGAAGCAGCAGGAAAGGCATGATTATTACAATGTTACATATATTATTGCTGATTTTGAAATTCATAGGCATACTGTTGGGCGCGCTGCTTGGGCTGGTTCTTGTGCTTGTAGGGCTTGCGCTTTTCGTTCCGGTGCGCTATCAGCTGGATGCTTCGCGGACGGAAGGCGAAGGAAATCCGCCCATAGAAGTCCGGGTAAAACTCACCTGGCTGTTACATTTTATCAATGTAAAGATTTGTTATCCCGCAGAAATTTATCTCAGGGCAAGGATTCTTTTCTTTACCATCTTTCGGATGCCGCCGAAAGATTCCGAAGCTTCAAAGGACGCTAAGCCTTCAAAGGATTCCAAAGCTTCTGAGGCTGAAAAAGCAGAACAAAAAAAGAAGGAATCCATAGAGAAAGAAAGCAGGGCCGGGGATACCGCAGAAAGCCAGAAGCCTACCGGAAACGATACCGGAGAATCGGCTGTATCCGATACAGACAATCCGGCAGAAGAGGCGCCTAATCGGGCAGAAACCGAGCCAGAAAATAAAAAGCCCAGGCAGTCCCTCAAAGAGAAGCTGATAAAAATATGGAAGTTCTTTCAAAATATCTGGTACACAATCAGAGGAATCTATGATAGAATAAAAGACATACTGGAAAATATAGAATATTATTGGGGTGTTTTGCAGGGCGATACGTTTAAAAAGGCGTATTCTTTGTGCAAGGATGAGCTTGCTTCTATTCTGGCATATATCAGACCACGGAAGTTTCGTGCAGATATCGTTGTCGGGACGGACGACCCGGCGACGACGGGACAGATTCTTTCTTATTATGGAATACTATATCCGCTGCTCGGAGAACATGTTACTGTGACGGGTGATTTTGAGCGGAAGCGGATAGAAGGGACCGTATATATGAAGGGCAAGGTCAGACTGTTTACCCTTTTGAAAGCGGCGATCCGCATTTATTTCAGTAAAGATATCAAGAAATTACTCAAGTTATTTAAGAAGGAGGACAATAGGAATGGCAGAGAATAATTTTACCGGTGTAATCGAGTCTTTGATGAAGGGCATGAATGCCGTTTTATCGACGAAGACAGTAGTAGGGGAAGCAACGCAGATTGGTGATACCATTATTTTGCCGCTTGTGGACGTGACTTTCGGGGTTGGCGCCGGAGCATGCGCGGGAGATAAGAAAAATGGCGGCGGCGGCGGTTTTTCCGCGAAGATGAGTCCTAGCGCCGTACTTGTCATTAAGAATGGAATGACGAAACTTGTCAATATTAAGAATCAGGATACTGTTACGAAAGTACTTGACATGATTCCAGATATCGTCGATAGATTTACAGCGCCCAAAGAAGAGATGATGGAAGATGCGGAGGCAGTAGATATCGCATTCCCGGAAGAAAATGAATAGATTCCCTGTCACGCCGGAATCCATTTTTTCATATGATAATATAAAAGCATAGGCGGAAATCTTATATGAAAAAACTAATCGGGCTTGTAGCGTTGTGCGTAGCGATAGGGATGCTGTGTATGCTTTTTATGACAAATCGGTTTGTCGCGCTGGTTTTGATTGTATTATTACTGCTAATCGGTTATAATTTTTTTTGTTGCAGTTAATTGTGGTGATTAAGGTGAAATGTGGTAGAAAATTATGGAGAGTAATGTTGTAGGACAGGACTTAGAGAATACGGAAACGGATACCGTTGTGGACAAGAATGCCGGGAATGCAGAGAAAGTTTCTGGGCAGGATTCTGGAAATCCCGAAGTTTCTGAGAAGATAGAAACCATTCTGGAGCAGGGGAATGAGGCGGAGTTAAATAAGTTGAAGGCATGGCTTTTTAAAGAAAATGTCCGCATCATTTCCGCAGGGAAAGAACTGGAGCGGATGCAGGAACAGTTTTTGCAGGAAAAAGAACAGTTTCAGAATGAGATGAAATCTGTCAACCGCAGACTGGCTTTTGAAAAGGACAGGCTGAAAGAGGACAATCTCTTTTTTGAAAAGAAGATGGAAATCTTGCAGAGCGGTTTTGCCAAACTGGATATGGACCGTAGAAGGCTTGAGAAGGAACGGGCGAAATTGGAAGCGCAGAAGGAATTTATGGACAGACCGATGTATGGCGGAAGCTGCGGGGAAGTATCTGCTTTTTTCAGGGGCGTGAAGAATCCGCTTGCGCTGAAAAAGCGGTATAAGGACTTGATTAAGATTTTCCACCCGGACAATGTGGCGGGCGATAAGGAAATCATCCAGATGATTAACAAAGAATATGAGAATTTAAAACGCGACTATGATACCGGGAAGTGGGCATAGAAGCAGAAAATAAAAAAGACCAATTCAATGATTGGTCTTTTTCAATATAGCCATATCAGCCATGATTTCTCAATGCAGACTTATGCTCTTTCCACTTTTCCGGATTTCAAGCACTGGGTACATACATGTAATCTTTTTGAGGCTCCATTTACTTTACATTTAACATTCTTGATATTAGGATGCCAAATTCTGTTAGATCTTCTATGAGAATGGCTTACGTTATTCCCGAAATGAGCGCCCTTACCACAAATATCACATTTAGCCATTGTTGCACCTCCTAACGATTTATCGATTCTTGTCTCTTACACAACGTTAATATAATAGCAGAAATAGGAAAGAATTGCAAGTAAAATATAAGAATCTTTTTATTTCTTTACCAACTTGACTTTTATGTGTGGTTTTGAGATAATATAAGCGTCGTGTTGTTACTATAATAGAGAACGCTTTTTTTGGCGCTTTCTATTGTCATAAATAATATAATTTAAGGAGGATATACCATGTCAACAAAAGCAAATTACAAGATTGACGAAATCGGTAAAGGCAAAGTCGGTTTTTCCAAGACCCGCTCTATTATCGAGGCTGCTTTCTACGGAAACAACGTAGTAAAAGTTAACACATTGAAAGAGGCTTATAATTTAGCGAAAAACTCACCGGGAACCATTGTGACCGACATGCCTATCAAAGATGGCGAGACATTTGGTCTTGACGCTGATGCAAAAGTACTGTTATTTAACGATGGCGCCGTAACGGGCCGTTACGCTGCTGCACGCCGTATTAAAGGCGAGCCAGGAGTTGATGAGACCAAGCTGGATAAGGTCGTTATGGACGCTATTTATGAGACACGCTGGAAAACGATGTATCATGCGGAATGCTTCGTAGGTCTTGACCCTGAATTTATGGCGAAGGCACACCTTTTGATTCCGGAAGGGGAAGAGAATCTTCTCTATAACTGGATGATTAACTTCCAGTATATGTCCGACGAATATGTAAAAATGTACAAGAAATCCCAGCCTATCGGCAACGGTAACGAGCCGGATATCTACATTTTCTCAGACCCGCAGTGGGCTCCTCACGAGGCTCCCGATGTGGATTATAGCTGCCTGAGCGACCCGCTTACACTCTGCTATTTTGATACTAACGAGAACTGCGCAGCAATTCTTGGTATGAAATATTTTGGCGAGCATAAGAAAGGCACACTGACAATGGCCTGGGCGCTTGCTAACAGAAATGGTTATGCATCCTGCCACGGCGGACAGAAAGAGTATACCTTAAAAGACGGCTCCAAATTCGTTGCTTCCGTATACGGTCTGTCAGGATCTGGTAAATCTACGCTGACCCATGCAAAACACGGCGGAAAATATGAAATCAAAGTGCTTCATGACGATGCTTTCATCATCAACTCCGACACCTGTGCATCTATCGCGTTAGAGCCTACTTATTTCGATAAGACAGCAGACTATCCGACAGGATGTCCTGATAATGAATATCTCTTATCCGCTCAGAACTGCTCCTGTACTTTGGACAGTGAGGGTAAGATTCAGTTAGTAACGGAAGATATCAGAAATGGTAACGGTCGTGCGATTAAATCCAAATTGTGGTCTCCGAACCGTGTGGACAAGATTGACGCTCCTGTTAACGCAATCTTCTGGATTATGAAAGATCCTACCATCCCGCCGGTAGTAAAACTGAAAGGTTCTGCTTTGGCATCCGTTATGGGCGCTACCCTGGCAACCAAGACGTCTACCGCAGAGCGTGTTGCGGCTGGTACAGACTTAAATGCAATCCGTATCGTACCTTATGCGAACCCGTTCAGAACTTATCCGCTGGTTAACGATTATGAGAAATTCAAGAAACTGGTAGAAGAGAAGAACGTAGCATGCTACATCGTAAATACAGGCGATTTCATGGGTGAGAAGGTAAAACCGGCTGATACGCTTGGCATTCTTGAGACAATTGTAGAAGGCAAAGCAAGTTTTGAGCAGTGGGGACCTTTCGATGATATCGAAATCATGAATACATGGGATGGACAGACAGAAGGCTTCAAGAACTTCAAGGCTGACCTTAGCGATGCTGATTATAAGGCACAGCTAAAAGCAGCTATGGAAACCCGTGTGAATGCGGTAAAAGACTTTGCTTCCAAGAAAGAGGGATATGACAAACTTCCTGATGAAGCATTGGAAGCGCTTGAGAAATTAGTGAATGTTTTGAGCTAATTTCCCGGCTTGCAATAATTGATTACTATATTGAGCGGTAGGGAGAATTCTTTACCGCTCTTTTTCTGTGTCAGAGGTCGCTGATGACGTCTAAAATATGTCTGCGTTTCTCACTGTCTAAAGATTGCAGTTTCTTCAAGGCTGCCAGTAATTCCATGCTGGGGGCAGCATCATCTATAAAAAATTCACCGGGGGTTATTCCGAAATATTCGCATATATAGAAAAAGACTGTCATGGAGGGGAGCATTTTGCGGCTTTCGATGCGGTTTATATAGGATTCGCTCTGTCCGAGAGAAAGACTCATTTCCCTTGCAGATACATCTTTTTCGATACGAAGCTGGGTAAGACGTTTCGCAAAATCATCTTCAAACATACGTTCACCTCCAATAGAATGATAAAGTATCTATACACGCATTGTAATATATACATTATCCAAAACCATGTATTTCAAATATAGAATAGTATTGACAATATATACTTGAAATATGTATAATTGGACTGAATAGGTATTCAGTATATTTATGCAGTAAAAGACCCTTGTGGGGATAAAATGGAAAAGAATAGGGACAGTAAAAAGATGAATCAGAAAAAAGAAAAGTCAAAAATATGGCTTACTTTATTTTGTATCTGTCTGGGCGTCGTGATTCTGGCGTCGGGAATCTTATGTATACAGTACCTGGACAGCCGGGCGGCGAACAAGCAATTAAGCAGTTTACAGGAAGCTGCAAATGAACAGGCGGACGCATCGGTAGCATTGGATGAAAATGCAGACGGCAGCCGGGAAGCTGTAAATGGAAATGCGGGCGATGGTCAGACAGACATAAACAGGTTAACGGATAACCGTGCCGGGGAAACTGCGGGATATAGTGAGAAACAAGACAATTCCGGGGAAACAGGGGAAAACCTGGAGCAGGGGAAAAATACGGATGCAGCAAACCTGACAGAGGTGCAGGGTATCAAAATACCGGAGAAAAATCTGGACTGGGATAAGCTGCATGAAGAAAACGGTGATATTTACGCATGGATTTATGTGCCGGATACCACGGTGGATTATCCTGTGCTGCAACATCCGACAGATAATAGTTATTATCTGAATCATAATATGAATGGAACGAAAGGATATCCGGGCTGTATTTATACAGAGAATTTTAACAGCAGGGATTTTTCAGACATCCATACGGTAATCTATGGTCACAATCTCAAAGATAAGAGTATGTTTTCTACGTTGCACAATTTTGAAAATGAGGAATTGTTTGGCGAAGACCATTATATTTTTATCTATACGGAAGAGAACGTATTCGTTTACCGGATATTTGCCGCTTATGAATTTAGTGCGATTCATCTGCTGGATAATTTTGATTATACCAATGAATATGTCTATGAAGATTATCTGAAAAAAATATACCAGACGACAGACCGGGTAGCAAACGTAAGGACGGATATCCAGGTTACGGCAGCGGATAGGATTGTCACACTGTCCACCTGTACGGAAGACCATGATTCGGAAAGGCGTTTCCTGGTAACAGGCGTATTAGTGAATCCGTGAGAGCAGGGAAGCTATGTTAGATAAAGAAACCATTGTGGAAAAAAAGAAATTTGGAGTCGGCACGCTTACCGTGATTATCATTATCACGGTGCTTTTGACAGTTGCGGGAATCCTGACAGTGATGCGGATGTCAGGGAAGGCTTCCTTGTCTGTCAAAGTCACGAGCACGGAAATGGCGGAGCTTGGCGAGGAGTCTGCAGAGCCGGAAGAGAAACAGATTCTGTACAAAGACGATTATGTTCTCAATGAGGATCTGGTTACGATTCTGGTCATGGGCATTGACAAAGAGACCGTTGCCGATGTCGGCGGACAGAGCTGGGAAGCGGAGGATGGTTATGCGGGCGGACAGGCTGACGCTTTATTTTTGATGCTTATCAATCCGCATGATAAAAATGTCTATGTCATAGCGATTAATAGAAACGCTATGGCGCAGGTAGATGTTTTTGATGAGGAAGGCAATTATCAGGGGATTTTTACTAAGCAGATTGCGCTCCAGCATGGATACGGTGACGGCGGGGAAGAGAGCTGCCTTAGACAGGTAAAAGCGGTATCCAGAATGTTCCATAATATTCCCATCAACGCATATGCGGCAATCAGTATGGACGCGATACCGGAGTTAAATGATTTGGTTGGCGGTATTACCGTAGAAGTATTGGACGATATTATTTATCCGGAATACGATATGGACCTTCATCAAGGGGATACGGTAACGTTACTAGGTGAAAAAGCCTATTGGTATGTCCGTCTTAGGAATGAAAATGTATTTAATTCCAACGAGCTTCGTTTACAGAGGCAGAAGCAGTATATGACGACATTTGCTGCAGAGGCTAAGAATCAATCTATGTCTGATATCCGTGTCGCAATCAATCTTTACCAGACGGTACGCAAATATATGGTTACGGATATTGATTTGAACGAGTTTACTTACATGGCGACGGAGTATATAGACTATGATTTTGATAGGGATAATATGTATTCTTTGACCGGTGAAGCCGTACAGGGCAACAATTTTGAAGAATTTTATGTAGATGAAGACGCATTGGAAGCGTTGATTCTGGAATTATTTTATGAGCCGGCATAAAGAATTGCCACGATTCGGTATCTTCCGGGGAAGTAAATCTTCGGTTTGATATAGCCACATGAATATATTAGGAGAGGAGGAGTGACAATGAAGAGAAAATTTTTAGCAGTGTTAACTGCGCTGACAGTTCTTACCATGAGCTCCCTGACTGCATTTGCAGCAAGCCCGACGGTAGGTACGACAGAAGCTCCTGTCAAAACACAGAAAAGCTTAACGGTCGTAGGAGCAACGGCAAGCTCTTCCGATTATCTGAAGAAAACATCGGCGTCAGCGGGATATAATGTATCCGAGGTATCCAGTACAACGATTCGGGCGGCGGCAGTGGCAGTCCAGAATGCAATTTTGAATGATGTTGCATCCATTGCATCCAGACTTGGGAGTAAAACCCTTGCCAATGCGGCTGGAAATTCGTCAAGCCAGGTGACGGCATCTATTCTGACGGTCGTTGAGGTCAAAGCATCAGGCGCTACGAAAGACGCCAACGGAAATTATGTGGTAACATTAAACCTTCCCGATGTTGCTGCAGGAGATGCAGTGGTAGTCCTGCATTATACGGGCAGCATATGGGAAACGATTGTTCCTTCGGGTGTAGCAAACGGTTCTGTAACGTTTGCCAGCGCAAGCCTTTCTCCGATTGCAGTTGTAAAACTTGATGTGACGAGTGTTTCCCGGTCTCCCAAGACTGGTTCCGAAATGCCTGTTGCAGCAGCGGTTCTGGTGATTGGCATCGTTGGAACAACAGTATGTGGAAAGAAGTATTTTGCATAAAATTTAAGTGTGAGTAAAATAAAATCTTATTTTTCTAAATATCATGTGGTAGATTTAGAAAACAAAAGCCGGGCGGAGGAACCTCTTCGCCCGGACGATTGTTTCTAAGGTTTGGAAGTGATTTGGAATACGAAAGCGCCGGATAGGGAAAGGAATGCAATGAATACTTATGAAGAAGGTTTTAATCATAACAACCATCAGTGGTTTCCTGCCGCAGTTTGAGATGAATCATGTAAAGCTATTGCAGGAGGCAGGATGTGAAATTCATTATGCATCCAACTTTAAAAATCCGGTTTATACCTTTGAGGAAGCCGATTTAAAAGCACAGGGAATCCGGCTGCATCAGATAGATATTGCCAAAAGCCCTTTTCAGTTTAGGACCAATTTCCGGGCAGTCGGGCAGTTATGTCGTATTATTCTGGAAAACGATATCGAAATGATTCATTGCCATAATCCTATGGGAGGCGTGGCAGGGCGCATTGCTGCGGGATTGTGTAGAAGACATCCCTATGTGATTTATACTGCGCACGGGTTCCATTTTTACCGGGGAGCGCCTAAGAAAAACTGGCTGCTGTATTACCCCGTGGAATGGCTGCTCGCCCATAGGACAGATATCCTTGTGACCATCAATGGCGAAGATTATGAAAGAGCGAGACGGCTCCCGTTTCGGAAAAACGGGGCAGTCTTTCAGATACATAGTGTGGGAGTCGATAAGCATCGTTTTTTTCCCAAAAAAGAAATCAGTGAAAGGAAACGCAGGGAATTGCAGGTGCCGGCAAAGGCGTTTCATATTGTGACGGCGGCGGAATTAAATGAGAATAAAAACCAGAAGGTTATCATCGATGCAATTCGTATGCTTCCCCAACAAGATATTTATTATAGTATCTGTGGCAAGGGGGAAAAAGAAGCGTTTTTAAGAAAGCTGATAAAAGAAAAAGGACTGGAAAACAGGGTGAGACTGCTGGGCTTTCGGACGGATATGGAAGAAATTTTACAGACTGCGGACTGTTTTGCCTTTCCATCCTACCGGGAAGGGCTGGGCGTAGCTGCCATAGAGGCGCTTTTGTGCAACGTAGCGCTTGTGGTTTCTGATAACCGGGGTACGAGGGAATATGCCATACAAGGCAAAAACGCCATTGTATGCAGGGCGGATAACCCGGCGGAATTTGCACAGGCGATTGATACCTTATATAAGAACCAGAAACTGCGGGAGGATATGGCAGGAAGCTGTCGGGATTCCGCAAGAAAATTCACGGTTGAAGAAGTAGAAAAGATAATGAGAGAAGTATATGACAAGGCGCTCAATGCCTGATAAAAAGCTACGATAACACAACAAGATACGATAGAGCAGAAAGATTCGATAAAGCAAAAAGATGCGATAAAGCAGAAAGCACAATAAAGCAAAAAGACACAATAACGCGGATATATAACAGCGCGGGGAAAGAGGAAGAGGATGGAAGGGCCGCTTGTTTCTGTCATCATGGGTGTATTTAATCAATGGGATGAAAAAGTATTGCAGGAGTCGGTGGACTCTATCTTACATCAGACCTATCGCAAACTGGAATTTATCATCTGGGATGACGGCTCCTGCCCGGAGGCGGCAAGGCTGGTCCAGAAATTGAAGGGACTGGATGAGAGAATCCTTGTAGCCGGAAAAGAGGAAAACAGGGGACTGGCCTATAGTCTGAATGAGTGTATCCGTCTTGCGAGGGGTAAATATATCGCGCGTATGGATGCAGACGATATTTCCAAGCCTTTCCGCATTGAGAAGCAGGTAGCGTTTCTGGAAGCCCACCCGGAATATGGCTGGTGTGGGACCGGGGCGGAATTATTTGATGAAAAAGGCGTGTGGGGGAGCAGACCGATGCCGGAAATGCCACAGATGCGGGATTATTTCCGCTATTCCCCCTATATTCATCCTTCGGTAGTGTTCCGGGCGGAGCTTTTTGATGAGAATACAGGATATCTTGCATCAGAAGAAACACTCCGCTGCGAGGATTATGAGATTTTTATGAATCTGACGCAGCGTGGATTGCGTGGCTATAACCTGCAGGAAAACCTTTTCTGCTATCGTGAGACAAGGGATTCTTATAAGAAGCGGAAAGTAAAATTTCGTGTCAACGAAGCCAGAATCCGGTATCGGAATTATAAGAAGATGGGACTGCTGTTTCCCGTGGGCTGGGTCTATGTGCTCCGTCCGCTTGCAGCATGCCTGATTCCCACGAGGGTACTGGAATTTGTGAAGCGTCATGAGGGGCGCCGCATGAAAAAAAGAGAAACCAGCGATTGCCTGACAGAAAATGGCACAAAAGAAATGCATTTTCAAGGCGTGGAATTTCAAGGCATGGATTTTCAAGGCATAGAAATAATGCCAGTGAAAGCGGACAGGGCATATCGATGAGGCGGGATAAGAAAACCCCTAGGGGAAGCTGCAAGGGAAGTTATGGGGGAAAAGGCTATAGGGAAAAAAACTATGGGGAAAACTGTAGGGAATATCAGGAACGGCTGACGTATTATAGGAGTGTTTTGCAGGAAAAACCTGTCTATAAGAAGGCAGTGGATAGCTGCATGGAAAACAAAGAGAAAGAATGCCAGGAAACAGTTATTCTTTCTATGGGTGTCGAAAATGCTGGAAATGGCATAAGTCATCAGCGTGTGCGGGAAGAAGTCTTCCTGCATGTGTGGCTGCCTGTTTTGACGGAATATGTGGAATGGGTGCTGGATGAAGCTGTAAAAAGCGGGAAAGAAAGGCTCTATTTCCTCGCACGGGACGGATACATGATGTACCTCATGGCAAAAAAGATTGTGGAAGCAAGAGGGATTGCCCTTGATATCAGATATCTGAAACTATCCAGATTCGCGATTCGCAGCGCAGAGTACTATTTTGCCGGGAAAGCGGCGTTAGATACCTTATGCACGGGCGGTATCGACATTAGTTTTGAGAAAATCATGAAGCGGGCAAATCTGACGAAAGCAGAAGTGCTTCATATTGCAAAGCTGGCAGGATACACAAAAAACTATAAGGCGGTATTAAATTATCAGCAGCTTTGCAGATTAAAGAAAGAACTGGCGCAGATAGAGCCGCTATTTGTCTATCTGCAAAAACATGCGAAAGACCATTACCATACTGCCATAGCTTATTTAAAACAGGAAGGGTTGTTGGAACAGACACCTTACGCCTTGGTGGACAGCGGCTGGACGGGAAGTCTGCAGCTTAGTTTACAACGGGTATTAGAGCATGGGAGCGGCAAAAAAGTCAGATTAGAGGGATATTATTTCGGGCTTTATGACAGACCTGAGGGAACAGAAAGCCGCCAATACCGGACATTTTATTTTGATAAAAAAGAAGTCCGGCGGAAGGTTTCTTTTTCCAACTGCCTGTTTGAGACGGTTTTCTCGGCGCCGGAAGGAATGACCTGCGGGTATAGAATAAGCGGACAGAGACAGGCAAAGACGGTCTATGAAGCTATAGAAGATGGCAGAAATCCCAATGCAGAAGTACTGGAGCATTTTGCCAGATTACTGATGCAGTATGTGTCCTACTATGTGAAAGTAAGAAATGCAAAAGTAAGAAATATAAAAGCAAGAAATGTGAAAGTAAGAAATGTAAAAATAAGAAATGTGAAAGATACAGAAAAAATGTCAAACCGTCAAGAAATAAATTTTTTTACAGAAAAACTGTTTAAACCTATGATGGGCTATCCTACGCGGTGGGAAGCGGAGGCATTTGGTAGAATGCTCTTCTGCGACGATGTACTGGAGCTGCAATTACAGCCCGTGGCGGTAAAATGGGATAAAGAGGAATTGTGTAAACAGCGTTTTTTTCAAAAACTTTTGATAAAAGCAAACTTGAAAGCCAATGTCCTGCACGAAAGCGCATGGACGGAGGGAAGCATTGTAAGGTCTGGGAAAAAGACAGAAAGTCTTCTGTGGCAGGAAAGACTCTATAAAAGTCTGATGTATCTAAGAAAGGCAGTTAACAGGTGAAAACAAAAGACAGCGATTATAATAGCGATATCAGACAATATGCATTTGTCATCCGGGAATTGACGTCAAGAGAAATCAAACGGAAATACGCCAGAAGCTCTTTGGGGATTTTATGGAGCGTTTTAAATCCGCTCCTGCATATGGTTGTCATGTCATTGATTTTTTCTACGATGTTCAGACGTTCGATTGAGAAATTTCCAATTTATTTTCTGACCGGACAGGTTTTCTGGAACCTGTTTGGCGGGGCGACATCTTCTGCCATGACGGCGCTTGTGGACAATAGGAGCCTGTTAATTAAGGCAAAACTTCCGAAACAGACTTTTGTGCTGTCGAGGATTTATACGGCATTGGTGAATTTCGGATACACCTGTATCGCCTATGTGCTGATGCTTGTGGTATTTCAAATCAAACCCAGTGTGACGATGCTGCTGTTTCCAATAGCTGTGATTTCTATCATATCCATGTCGGTTGGAGTGGGCTATATTTTGTCGGTCATTTATATCTTTTTTGCGGATGTAAAATATTTGTACTCCGTGTTTTTGACATTGTGGATGTATATGTGTGCACTCTTTTATCCAGTTACGAGTCTGCCGGAAGCAATGCAGACCTTTATTGGGTGCAATCCAATCTATGTGGCGATTGCCTTTGCAAGAGAGTGTGTAATCTATGGAAAAGTCCCTGAACTCATGATGTGGATTAAGTTAGCGGCATGGAGCATCGGAAGTCTCGTGGTGGGACTGGAAGTTTTCAAACTGAAAGAAAACCAGGTCATGCAGAGAATTTAAAATACAGGTGAAGGAAAAATTTGTGGCGATGAAGGGAAAGCAGAAACTTACGCTGATTGCCCTGCTCTTTGCCGTAATCCTAGGATTTGTGGAAACCCCTTTAGAAGTCTATGCAGCGGAGGCAACCGTGACTTTTGGCTCTAACTGGTATGACAAAAAAAGCGGGGAAACCTTTCCGGTAGGCGTGTATCTAAAGGCAAAAGAGGCAATCGGTGATTACCATATAGAAATTCAATATGACACACTGCGGTTAAGCTATGTAAAAGGCGCAGACGAGACAGACGAAGAAAACGGTATCCTGATTTTAGAAGGCAATCAGAATGCCAAAGAAATTAAGTTCTGGCTTCAATTTAAAGCCATCAGCGGCGGCGAAGCTTTGATTGAGATATCTTCCGCAGAAGTATTGCTGCGAAATAGTGCGGAAAATGAAGCGTTTACCATTGCTGCATATAGCAGCGCCCCGGTGCATATCCAGGGAGAGGATACAGCGGCGCAGATTGAAGAACGATTGGCGCAGGAAGCGGAAGAAGCAGCAAGGGAAGAGGAAGAGGCAAGAAGAGCAGAAGAGGAAGCAAGAAGAGCAGAAGAGGCGGCGGGAGCAGAAGGAACTGCGGACACCGAAGGGACAGTAGGTGCTGGGGAGTCGGCAAGCGCCGAAGGGACTGCGGGCGCTGAAGGAACCGATGAGGAAATGGCAGGAGGCGACAAGACGCAGGACATCTCAGAAAAAGCTGATAAAAGCCGGCAGACATCAATTTTTTTCAATGTTTATTTTGTTTTCGCGTTGGCAGTCGTTTTATTGATTATCCTTGTAGAAATTATCGCATGGAGTATCATAAAACGAGCGCGGACAAGGCATAAAAGAAAAAAGCAGAAACAGGAAAAGAAACAGCAGAAGAGACAAAGGCAACAAGAAAAGAAAAATCAGAAGAAACAGAAACGAGAAGAAAAGAAACAACAAAAAAAGAAACGAAACAGACGGCATAAACAGGATAAAACACAACAGCGTAAACAAAGTAACTATGCTTATCCTCAACAAAGCAACAAGAGTCATATGTTGGATTTCATAGACCTTGATATCGAAGGACAGACGGCGAAACTGGAAGTACTAACCGTCAATGCGATATTAAATGAAATGAAAAAGCAGGATACGGCGGAAATTCCTGTGACGAGTGAGGATGAGTTAGAATGGCGGCTAGGAAGACCCGTTATCAAAGTTTCCGACGTGACGATGGAGTTTAAACTGTATTCAGTAAATCCGTCCGGGTTAAAGGAATATGCGGTACAACTTTTAAAAAGAGAAGTATCTTACCGCAGACTCTACGCCCTGTACCATGTGTCCTTCAATGTCTATAAGGGGGAAGTTATCGGTATCATCGGCACCAACGGTTCCGGCAAATCTACGCTGTTAAAAATTATATCCGGGGCACTCAAACCTACGAGCGGTCATGTGGAAATCGTAGGACGCAGGAAAGTGCAGCTTCTGACAATTGGAACCGGCTTTGATATGGAGCTGACCGCTAAAGAAAACGTCTTCCTAAACGGTTCCATTATCGGTTACAGCAAGAAATTCCTGGAAACCCATTATAACGAAATCGTGGAATTTGCAGAGCTTCAGGATTTTATGGATGAAAAAGTCAAAAACTTTTCAAGCGGCATGGTCAGCCGTCTGGGTTTTGCAATTGCCACAGCAGGGCAGGCAGCAGAAATCCTGATTCTGGATGAAATTTTAAGCGTCGGGGATGAATTTTTCCGGCAAAAGAGCCTGAAACGGATTAAAGAAATGATACACGGCGGCAGTACCGTGTTGATGGTCAGTCACAGTATGGGGACGATTCTTGAAAATTGTTCGAGATGCGTCTGGATTGAGAAAGGCGAGCTGAGAATGGTTGGGGAGCCGAAGGTGGTTTGTGGGGAGTATCGGAGGATGAATGGGTAGGGATATGGTGGTACAAACTTTTATTTTTCCCAATCGTGTATGTGCTGAGAAAGAACTATATTTCCGAACAAATGAAAAGGTATATTTTGAGAATGAACATATCCATATGTTTCCAGGTGGAAAACTGACTACGGATACCTATATGAATTTGTTTGATGCAGCTATTTGGCAGAAGTATACGGGGATGAAAAGCTGGAAGATCCTTTTTCATGCGTCTGGTTTTGGGAAAGTGAGGCTTAGGACAGGAAATATTACGGTTGAAGAGTTGGATATACATTGCACAGAAATGGAGGAAAAATGGATAGATTTTACATATGATTCCGATAATTCAAGGTTTTGTTTAGATGTGGAAGCAAGAGATAAAATGGAGCTATCAAATATACAGATTATAACAAATGAGACAGAGAAAGCGTTTACAAAAGTATGTATTGCACTAAATATCTGTACCTTCCATCGGCAGAAAGCTTTATATCATTCTTTGGGTGTAATCCGAAGCAGCAGATTTTTCCATACAAATGATTCCTTATATGGAAAGTTGCAGGTTTATGTGGTGGATAATGCTTCAGAAATCTCTATACCGAAAGAAGAGTTTATTTCTGTTTATCATAATCCAAATACTGGGGGTTCAGGCGGATTTACAAGAGGACTTGTTGAGATTAGAAAAGCATTGCCAGAGATTGAAACTACGCATGTAATTTTTATGGATGATGACGTGGAATTTATTCCAGAGACGCTTTATAGAATATATGCATTGTTATCACTCATAAAAGAGGAATATAAGGATGAAGTAATTGCAGGGCGTATGTTTCGTATGGATGACAGGAAAGTACAGTATACGGCTGCTGAAATTTGGAACAGGGGAGATATCAGGCATCTTGGCTTCAATGCAGACATGACCCAATTAGATGCATTAAAAGAAGTAAATGATAATGCGGGTGCAGAATATGGCGGCTGGTGGTTTTGCTGCTTCCCTATGAGCTTTGCAAAGAATAATAATCCGCTTCCATTTTTCCTACACTGTGATGATGTGGAATATGGATTAAGGCATGGAGGAACGCCGATTATTTTAAATGGTATTCAGGTTTGGCATGAGACATATGAATATCGGCAGACGCCGGTTATGGCGTATTATGATTGTAGGAATAAGTTGTTTGTGAATAAATTATATGGACAAGAAAGCTCAAAAAAAGAGATATTGGCAGAGTGGAAATTAATGCTATCAAAAGTGCATGAAAAAAAGGATTATCAGACGGAATTGATGCTAATATATGCTTTGTGGGATTATGGAAAAGGGATACAATGGTTGGAAAAACTGGATTTGGAAAAGCATAATCAGAAGATGCTTAAAAGAAAAGGAAAATGGATAAAGAATGCCATTGCATGGAGGGTTGTTTGGAAAAAGTTTCGTTAATATAGATGCAATAGGCATATAGTAAAGAGATGTGCAGACAGGATAATTTCATAAGGCAGGAAATTTATTTATTGACGAGGGAGTCTAGAAAATGGTTAAAGTATCAATTATTATGCCAATATACAATGAAGAAAAGTATTTGAGGGAATGTTTGGAAAGTGTTATAAATCAGTCATTGAAAGATATAGAAATTATTTGTATTAATGATGGTTCAACCGATTCTACAAAAGATATTATCGATGAGTTTGCGCGAAAAGATAAGAGGATAAAAGCAATCCACAAAAAAAATACTGGAAATGGAAATACTATGAATTGTGGGATTGAAACTGCTATGGGTGAATATATAGGAATTGTGGAAGGCGATGACTTTATTGAACACGAAATGTATGAGAAATTATATGCTTTGAGCCAAAATGGAACTGTTGATGTTGTTAAGGGGAATTTTTGGGATTGTTATGATGAATTGGACGGTAGTGTTACCAAAGTTGTAAATCAAGAAAGGAGCGATTTGCCAGCATTATCAAAAGCAGAATCTGTTCATCAAATTCCCGGTATTTTATGGGGACATCCTTCTATTTGGAGTGGTATATATAGGCGAGAATTTATCAGAAAAAAGCATATCCGCTTTAAAGAGGTAAAAGGCGCAGGGTGGGTAGATAACCCCTTTTTCTTTGATGTGATAACAGCGGCAGAGACGATTGTTTGGACAAATATACCATATTATAATTATAGAAAATGTAATCAGACATCATCGTCAAATGGATATGATTTAAAGATACCATTTGAACGTATGATTGACAATTTGGAAATATTGGAAAAAAACAGTTGTATGGATGAAGTAACCTTGAAATATGCATATGCAAGAGCACTCATGTATTTGGTAGGTGCAACAAAGGAAAAACATTATCCGAAAAATATGGATTATGTTCGTCCTTATATGCAGAAAATGTTAGGTAAAATAAATTCAGATGTTATTGAAAAAGATTTTCATTTGTATGATCAGCGTAATTATTTTAAATTTCAGTCACCGTTAATGACATTAATTCCATTTACGACTAAAATTTTAATCTATAATTGGGTGCCATTTGATAATCCCAATAAAGTTGGTGGGGGAGTAACGGTATATTGTAGGAATTTAATTGAAATGATATTGCGTCAGAGACCGGATATTTGTGTTTATTTTTTAAGTAGCGGATGGGCTTATGACATTGGAAAAGAAGAGTGTTATATCCGTAAGACTGATAATGTATTTGGGGATAGATGCAGGAGTTTTGAGATTGTAAATTCTCCGGTTCCGGCACCACAAGATATGTTATTTCAAAATCCGAAGATAGCATTTGAAAATTCTGAATTAAAAAATATATTTAGGCAATTTATGGATGAATATGGACCATTTGGCACGATTCATTTTAATAATTTAGAAGGATTGTCCTTAGATGTTTTTTCACTAAAGAGAGAATATCCAGAATGTAGATTTGTCTATTCCTTACATAATTATGTACCTGTATGTATGACTGGATTTTATTTTCAACGGCATAAACGCGAAAATTGTAATCCGCAACATAGCCCACAGGATTGTGGAAATTGCATTAATCGGGTAAATTACAGGAATTTGTGTACGGAAATAATACAAAGGGCAATGGTTAATCCTATTGATATGCGACATGTTGATATATTTTTATGGTGTAAAAAATTTGAATTTGATAAATTAGATGAAACACAAGGAATGGAATATTTTACGGAGTTTGCGCAACGGGCAACAGATACATTAAATCAATATATGGATGTTATCTGCGCAGTTTCAAATAGGGTAAAAGAAATTGCAGTGGAAAATGGATTTATAGAAGAAAAAATCTCTGTAAATTATATTGGAACGAAAGTGGCGGATATGCAGGTAAGACATTCTATTGCAAAAGTAGATGAATGCTTAAAAGTTGCATATCTTGGAAGTGATTTGGATTACGTTGAAAAAGGATATCCATTTTTGCTTGAAGCATTGGGGGCATTGGACTCTGCATACGCTTCAAATATAGATTTAGTGCTGACAACATCAAATACGGATAGGGATGATGAATTAAGAGCACAGCTTTCGCAATTTCATTCGATAAATATTATTCATGGATATACGCATGATGAACTTAGCCGGATTCTTCAAGGAGTACATATAGGAATTGTCCCTGTACTCTGGGAGGATAATTTGCCACAAATAGCAATAGAGATGGTTGCAATGGGAGTTCCAATTTTGTGTAGTGATGCAGGCGGCGCATCGGAATTGTGCGATTCTGAAAAATTTAGATTTATTCATGGCGATAAGGACGATTTTCTAAAGAAACTTATGTATTTGATAAAAAATAAAAAAGAAATAAAGAGCTATTGGGACTTCCATTTTGGTTTGACAAATATGAAGAGGCATTTTGATGAAATTAAAGAAATCTACCAGTTGCCGCAAGAACCGACAGGAACAATTTCTGTTAATGAATATGCAAGATTATTAGATGAGAATGATTTCTTATATAGGAATTTGGGAGATGGAAGAGTAAATGCTGAAAACACAATACGGCAGATTGAAGAAAAATTGAATATTGTTGAAAAGCAAAGGGATTATCTACAATATTGCTTGGACGAGACAAGAAAATCAAAAACATATAAGATTGGTAGGTTTTTAACATATTTGCCAAGGAAGATAAGGGGGGACAAATAGAACAAAGAAAATAAACGAGATTTTAGGGGGCATACATATTATGAAAAAACATTATGATGTTGCAATTGCAGGATTTTGGTATGGGGCGAATTATGGTTCGTTGCTAAATGGGTATGCAATGTATTATATTATTAAGAGTCTTGGCAAGGATGTTCTTATGATAAATAAGCCCAATGCAAGTGAATCAGATATAGAAATTACGGAAGGGCATAATGTAGATTTTATTAAAAAATATTATGATTCTGATGATATAAGTCCTGTATTGTCGTATTCACAGCTTGAAGAACTTAATGAAATATGCGATTGTTTTTGCGCGGGTAGCGATCAAATATGGAATTATCCGGTTTCATTTGGTGGTATTATGTATTTGCCTTTTGTCAATGTTAGCAAAAAGCTTATAAGCTTTGCTACGTCATTTGGTAATAGGGAAAATAGTCTACCAAATAAAGTTGCTACAGATGTCAAAGAATATTTGAGCAGATATAATGCTATTTCTGTTAGAGAAAAATTTTCTGCGGATATTCTTCGTGAAAAATGTGGATTAAATAGTCAGGTTGTTTTTGAACCGGTATTTTGCGTTGACAGAAGTATTTATGATGAAATAGCTAAGAACTCCGATTTTATTGAAAATGAGCCATATTTACTTACATATATTTTGGATCCTACACAAAGCAAATGTGAAGCAGTTAAATGGTATGCTGAAAAAATGGGATTAAAGATTATAAATATACCGGACGGAAAAATATGGGCATGGGAAAAGAAAAGACACTTACTAACTTTGCCAAATATTTTAGAAAATGTTCATATTGAAGATTTATTAAAAGCATATAGCGGAGCAACCTATGTTATAACTGATAGTTTTCATGGAACGGCATTTTCGATTCTTTATCAGAAACCGTTTATTTCTATTGGTAACTATAATCGTGGATATGAACGCTTTTCAGATTTGTTAGGCAGACTAAAATTGATGGCTAGACTGGTGGTGGATCCTCAAAATATACCATTAGATGAAAATCTTTTTAAACCAATAGACTATACAGAAACAAATGAAATTGTTAGTGGAGAAGCTAAAAAGACAGTGGAATGGATACGATATGCGATAGAAACGCCTAAAGAGAAGCTGCCAAGTATTATAATACCTGAAGCACAAATGGCGGATGCATTGTATCAGAATCCTGAATTTATAAAGATAAGATTACTGGCAACATTGTTAAGAGACTATGGTGTGAAGCATATCGTTTTATCTCCTGGTGGAAGAGACGTGCCACTTGTGAGAATGTTTGAGTATAATGAAGATTCCTTTATTCTGCATAGAGTAACAGACGAAAGAAGCGCTGCATATTACGGTATGGGAATTGCTGCGCAACTGCGACAGCCTGTGGTATGTGTGTGTACAAGCGGTACAGCTGCAAGTAATTATCTACCAGCTGTTACAGAGGCATATTATACAGGAATCCCGTTGATTGTTATTACAGCTGACAGACAGCAAGTATATTTAAATCATGGAGAAGATCAAACAATTCCACAGCAACATATTTATGATGGTGTAATAAAAAAATCCGTTACATTACCAGAAGCATCAGGGTATAAAGCAGAGTATCAGGCAAGAAGGGACATATCAGATTGTATTTTAGAGACAACACATAATGGTTTTGGTCCAGTGCATATTAATATTGCGATTGATAATATTTCGGTAGGAGCAAAAGTTCCAAGAGAATATTGGAAACTGCTTCCACGTATAAATCCGCATATATTAAGAGTTTCGATAAGTGATGGGCAGACAGAAATGATGAGGTGGGTGAATGAATTAAGAAAATCAGCTAAGGTTTTAGTAGTATATGGTCAGAATCCACCGCCAACAGAAAAACAGTTAAAAAATATTGAAAGGTTTGCTTCTAAATACAATTGTGTTATTGTGACAGATTTCATTTCTAATTTAGATTGCGCTTATTCGTTACAGCCATATAATATGCTGCAGGCGATTTCTAATGATGAATTTAATAAGCAACTTTCACCGGATATCCTTGTTACAGTCGGCGGAAAGCGATTGATGAATGATCCGCTTACTTTTAAAGTTAGAGGGGGATTAAAAAATATACGTCATTGGAGTGTGGTTCCAAATGGGAAGGTTAAGGACTTTTACTTTAGGCTGACATCAGTATTAGAAATGCCGCAAGATTTCTTTTTTGAATGGTTTTCATTGCAGGCAGGAGATATAGTTAATAATGGTGTTTACTATAATAAGTGGAAAGAAATGACAGAGAAATATTCAGCGCCTGCAATTACAGGATTTAATGCACATTATGTTCAAAGTAGGTTTATTCCAATTGTTCCGGAAAATTCTTTATTGCACTTGGGAGTAGGTCAGAGTTTTATAGATTCTCGAAGATATTCTATCAAAAGAAATGTAGAAGTTTTCTGCAATATGGGAACAAATGGAATTGATGGATGTACATCAACATTTATGGGACAGTGCTCGGTTATAAAGGATAGGCTTTGTTTCCTTTTGGTTGGAGATTTATCGTTCTTTTATGATATGAACAGCATATGGAATAAGGCACCAGAAAAGAATGTGCGTATTCTTATGGTAAATAATAGTGGTTCAGGTCTGCTTAGGGGACATAATTTAAAAGCAGTTACGGCAGAGCACCATACATCTGTACGTGGTTGGGTAGAAACTACAAATTTTAAATATATAAGTGCAAGTACAAAAGAAGAATACGATGAGAAACTTCAATTTTTTGTAAGTGAAGAACCGGAAGAAGCTGTTTTCTTTGAAGTATTTTGCGATTAAAGGCAATTTCTTGATTGGAAAGGATATAAGATAAATATGGAAATTTTATTAAGACCCAAAAACATAATTATAGTTGGGGGAGGAAGCGGAATCGGATTCGCTGTAGCAGAAAAGGCACTTAATAATGGTGTGGAAAACATAATATTGGCTTCTAGAAACTTTGAGAAATTGAAAATTGCAGTTTCAAAATTAAAGTATAAGGAATCACAAAAGGTTTTTCCCATAGAGTTTGATATAGCAGCAGTGAGTAGGCACAATGTATTTATTGAAAAAGTGCAAGAAATGATAGGCTGTATTCCAGACGGATTGGTAATATCCAGCGGTGTAAATTTTGATGGGAATAATTGGAAGGGATTTAATATATCTGAAAATGATTATGACAAAATAATGGAAATTAATTTAAAGGGAGTATTCTTTTTGATTAGAAATTTTTCTAATTATTTGCATGGACATAAAAGTAAAGGAAATATATGCGTAGTATCTTCTATTAGTGCGCATAGGGATTTGTTATCTGTCTATCAAATTACGAAGAATGCAGTTTCTGGCATTGTTCATGCATACGGAAAACATTTATGCGAAAGAGGCGTGATATTGAATTGTGTTGAGCCTGGAACAACAAATACAGAAATGATGAAAAATCTTGGCGATTATACAGATGGTGTCAGAGGTGGAAACCTTTGGCAGGATAATTCTATTAGAAGACTATTGCGGGCGGAGGAAATAGCAGAAATAATTTGCTTTGCTATGTCTGATTTAGGGGAAGCGTTGGCTGGAAGTTGTATTTTAGCAGGAGGCGGTTGTAAAAGTATAGCAAGATAAAGGGGATAATAATTATGAAAGATTCAGAAGCGGCGATTATCAAAACTATTAAGAATAATCTGGCAGGAAGAAAGATTGCCCTTAGATGGAAAGATAAATTATTTGAAAAGATACTGCTGGAGGAAAACTTGGCGGTTTCTATTTATATATCAGATAATCTGGAACGAATAGATAATATACATACATATCCATCAAGCTTTCTAAAAGAAAAGAGAAGTGAAGTGAATATTATCTGATTATTCGTCCCGAATTGCAGCAAAATGCCTATGAAAATGAAAAGTATTCGTACTATGGTTATGAAGATGAAAGAGATATACTTTGGATGCGCCATCTGCCTGTTTCATCCGATCATGCTGAAAAATATGGTAACAAATTTCAAAGTGAGTCAGACATAAATGTAATGTTTACAGGCTGGGGTGCCAGCGTTAGTATTGGGAGAAATGTAAAATTTCCTAAAAATAAGAGCCTTGTAGTTCATAGTGATAGCAATGTGCAGATAGGAGACAGCGTTAATCTTAATGGGTGTGATATAACACTTTCCAACGGAAGTGAAATTAAAATAGGGAATAAATGTTCCTTGGGGGGGGGCAAAGATATTTCTTAATGTTGACGGAAGATTAGATATAGGAGAAGGAAGTACATTTGGTTCAGGTCTTATACGAAGCGGCAGGAATCAAAGCATCATTATTGGTAGGGATTGTATGTTTTCATGGGACATTGCGCTGCTTGCCCATGATGGACATATGATTTATGATTTGGATACAGGCGCATGTACTAACAATACTGCCGGAGAAAGAAAAGACAGTATTGTGATAGGCGACCATGTATGGGTAGGTGGTGAAGCGGCAATATTACCTCATTCATTTATAGGAACAGGCAGCATATGCGCGTATCGTGCAGTTATTAAAGGTACGTTTCCTAATAATTGCATTATTGGAGGAATACCAGCTAGGATATTGAAGAAAAACGTCGCGTGGATGAGGGACAATATTTGCCTTGATGAAAATATGATATACAGATTACCCGAAGAGTATAGAAAATTAACGGAAAATAGTGAACAATAAATCAGATAATTATTGAAAAATGTTGTTGGAATATAAATTTTCATTTGCCATAGCTGTTATTTCATGCTATCATAAACTTAAAAGCATACTTTCTTTTCTATCACGGTCAAAGCAACCGTAGCTGCCAGTACATAAAGGCGGTCTCATCAGTGGTTTTGTGACACCACAAATCCACTGTCATGCGCAAATTCAATCCGCAATTCAAAGAAATTCATGCTTTCAATCACTTATTACAAAGCAGGAGTTTCTAAAGAAAAGCGGACTCCTGTGACAACTGCATAGGAGGAACAGGATGGAAAAGACGATTCAGGGAAGCTTAGGAGCCGCCAGCGCCTTCCAACTGACGGAAGAAATGAATGCACTGGACAAACAGAGCAAGAAGATTTTGCAGTACAGGGAAGTGCTTGCGATTATCTTAAAAGAAACAGTAGAAGAATACCAAGGGTATTCCGAAACCGAAATCATGGAGTTTATTGAAGCGGACAGCATTACAGAGACGATAGAAGTGTCCAGCGGCAGAACCAATACAAAGATTGCCGGGGCGGCGACGGAGTTTGCAGAACTTTCAGAGAAAACCGCAAACTTTGATATTGCATTTCGTGCCAGGAATCCCCGCTTGTCCAATGGAAAAGTGGTAGTAAATCTGTATGTTGATGTAGAACCGCAGAAGAACTACAGACCGGGATATCCAATAGAAAAAAGAGGCATCTATTACCTGGCAAGGCGGCTATGCTCCCAATTAGACGTAGTAACAGAAAAGACGAATTACAATCAATTGGAAAAATGCTATACGATTTTTATCTGCAGAGACAGGATACCCAAGAGAGAGCAAATGAGCATTTCTTTTTACAAGATGGTGAATGCTAAGAATGTCGGAAACTGCCATCCCCAGAAAAAGGATTACGACCTTATGACTCTTGTAATAATACGTCTGGGAGATAAAGATTATCAAAGTGAAGAAAAAAATATATTAGATTTTCTAACTATTATATTTCAGCCGCATCAGAAAGGCTTCCGGAAGAAACTTTCCAAGTATATCAGTTTTGAAGAAGAATTAGAAGCGGAGGGGGAAAAGCATATGATAGGGCTAGGGATGAGTATTTATGAGGAAGGAATCGAGAAAGGGATAAAGCAAGGAATAGAGCAAGGATTTGGATTAAAATTATTTATCCTCGTCTGCAAGAAACTGGCAAAAGGAAAATCTGCATCCGAGATAGCGGAAGCCCTGGAAGAGCCAGAGGATATCATACAGCAGCTTTGTGAGAAGGCAGCCATCTATGCGCCGGATTATGACGAAGCAAAGATTAGGGAAAGCTGGGACAGTCTGTGAAGTACAAAAGTTTATTGAACATTGGAAAGACGATATTTTGATAATGCATTTATGAAAATAGTATTTGCTACTTTACACATTTCGTGATATTATAAATTCAAAGCATACTTTCTTTTCTGTATACGGTCAAAGCAACCGTAGCTGCCAAATATAAAGGCAGTTTCATCAGTGGTTTGTAATACCATAATCCACTGTCATGCGCAAATTCAATTCGCAATTCAAAGAAATTCATGCTTTCAATCACTTATTACAAAGCAGGAGTTTCTAAAGAAAAGCGGACTCCTGTGACAACTGCATAGGAGGAACAAGATGGAAAAGACGATTCAGGGAAGCCTTGGAGCCGCCAGCGCCTTCCAACTGACGGAAGAGATGGAAGCACTGGACAAACAGAGTAAGAAGATTTTGCAGTACAGAGAAGTGCTTGCGATTATCTTAAAAGAAACCGTAGAAGAATACCAAGGGTATTCCGAAGCGGAGATTATGGAGTTTATCGAAGCAGACAGCATTACAGAAGCAATGGAGGTGTCTAGCGGTAGGACCAATACAAAGATTGAAGGGATATCAACAGAGTTTTCGGAATTAAGTGAGAAAACCTCTAACTTTGATATTGCATTCCGTGCTAGGAACCCCCGCTTGTCCAATGGAAAAGTGGTAGTAAATCTGTATGTTGACATAGAGCCGCAGAAGAACTACAGACTGGGATATCCAATAGAGAAAAGAGGCATCTATTATCTGGCAAGAAGGTTGTGCTCCCAATTAGATGTGGTAACGGAAAAAACGGATTATGGTCAGTTGGAAAAATGCTATACTATCTTTATCTGCAGAGACAGGATACCAAAGCGGGAGCAAATGAGCATTTCTTT
Source organism: Blautia sp. (assembly GCA_023664455.1). Taxonomy (GTDB): domain Bacteria; phylum Bacillota; class Clostridia; order Lachnospirales; family Lachnospiraceae; genus UBA3282. Next base: position 4,363 of record JAMPFM010000031.1, on the reverse strand, counting down.
TTATAAGATAGTAAATGATAGAAATATAGGAAATTGCCATCCCAAGAAAAAGAATTACGATTTAATGACCTTGGTCATAATACGTCTGGGAGATAAAGATTATCAAAGTGAAGAAAAGAATATATTAGATTTTCTGACAATTATATTTCAGCCGCATCAGAAAGGTTTCAGGAAAAAACTTTCCAGATATATCAGTTTTGAAGAAGAATTAGAAGCGGAGGGGGAACGGCATATGATAGGGCTAGGGATGAGTATTTATGAGGAAGGAATTGAGAAGGGAATAAAAAAAGGAATAAAAACGGGAAGAAAGCAAGGAATAAGTCAAGGAATGAAACAAGGAATGAAACAAGGAATAAGTCAAGGAATGAAACAAGGAATAGAGCGAGGAATGGAAAAAGGACTTGAATTGAAACGTTTTCTTCTCGTCTGCAAGAAACTGGCAAAAGGAAAATCTGCATCCGAGATAGCGGAAGCCCTGGAAGAGCCAGAGGATATCATACAGCAGCTTTGTGAGAAGGCAGCTGTCTATGCGCCGGATTATGATGAAGCAAGGATTAGGGAAAGCTGGAACGGTCTATGAGGTACAAAAGTTTATTAATCATTGAAAAGACGATATTTTGATAATACATTTATGAAAATAGTATTTGCTATTTTACACATTTCATGATACTATAAATTCAAAGCATACTTTCTTTTCTATCACGGTCAAAGCAACCGTAGCTGCCAATACAAGAAGGCAGTTTCACCAGTGGTTTTGCGATACCACAAATCCACTGTCATGCGCAAATTCAATTCGCAATTCAAAGAAATTCATGCTTTCAATCACTTATTACAAAGCAGGAGTTTCTAAAGAAAAGCGGACTCCTGTGACAACTGCATAGGAGGAATGGGATGGAAAAGACGATTCAGGGAAGCCTGGGAGCCGCCAGCGCCTTCCAACTGACGGAAGAGATGGAAGCACTGGACAAACAGAGCAAGAAGATTTTACAGTACAAGGAAGTGCTTGCGATTATCCTAAAAGAAACAGTAGAGGAATATCAAGGGTATTCCGAAGCCGAAATCATGGAGTTTATCGAAGCAGACAGCATTACAGAGGCGATAGAAGTGTCCGGCGGCAGGACTAATACAAAGATTGAAGGAGCGGCAACGGAGTTTGCGGAATTAGACGAGAAAACCACTAACTTTGACATTGCATTCCGTGCGAAGAATCCGCGTCTGTCAAATGGAAAAGTAGCAGTAAATCTGTATGTTGACGTAGAACCGCAGAAGAATTACAGACCGGGATATCCGATTGAGAAAAGAGGTATCTATTACCTCGCAAGAAGGTTGTGCTCCCAATTAGACGTAGTAACAGAAAAGACGAATTATGGTCAGTTGGAAAAATGCTATACTATTTTTATCTGCAGAGATAAAATACCGAAGCGGGAACAGATGAGCATTTCTTTTTACAAGATGGTGAATAATAAAAATATAGGAAACTGCCATCCCCGGAAAAAGAACTACGACCTTATGACTCTTGTAATAATACGTCTGGGAGATAAAGATTATCATAGTGAAGAAAAGAATATCTTAGATTTTCTGACAATTATATTTCAGCCGCATCAGAAAGGTTTCAGGAAAAAACTTTCCAGATATATCAGTTTTGAAGAAGAATTAGAAGCGGAGGGGGAACGGCATATGATAGGGCTAGGGATGAGTATTTATGAGGAAGGAATTGAGAAGGGAATAAAAAAAGGAATAAAAACGGGAAGAAAGCAAGGAATAAGTCAAGGAATGAAACAAGGAATGAAACAAGGAATAAGTCAAGGAATGAAACAAGGAATAGAGCGAGGAATGGAAAAAGGACTTGAATTGAAACGCTTTCTTCTCGTCTGCAAGAAACTAGCAAAGGGAAAGTCCGCATCCGAGATAGCGGAAGCACTGGAAGAGCCAGAGGATATCATACAGCAGCTTTGTGAGAAAGCAGCCATCTATGCGCCAGATTATGACGAAGCAAAGATTAGGGAAAGCTGGAGCAGTCTATGAAGTACAAAAGTTTATTGGATATTGGAAAGACGATATTTTGATAATGCATTTATGAAAATAGTATTTGCCACTTTACACATTTCGTGATATTATAAATTCAAAGCATACTTTCTTTTCTATCACGGTCAAAGCAACCGTAGCTGCCAAACATAAAGGCAGTCTCATCAGTGGTTTTGCGATACCATAATCCACTGTCATGCGCAAATTCAATCCGCAATTCAAAGAAATTCATGCTTTCAATCACTTATTACAAAGCAGGAGTTTCTAAAGAAAAGCGGACTCCTGTGACAACTGCATAGGAGGAATGGGATGGAAAAGACGATTCAGGGAAGCCTAGGAGCTGCCAGCGCCTTCCAACTGACGGAAGAAATGGAGGCGCTGGACAAACAGAGTAAGAAGATTTTGCAGTACCGGGAAGTGCTTGCGATTATCTTAAAAGAAACAGTAGAAGAATACCAAGGATATTCCGAAGCCGAAATCATGGAGTTTATCGAAGCGGACAGTATTACAGAGGCAATAGAAGTGTCCGGCGGCAGGACCAATACAAAGATTGCCGGGGCGGCGACGGAGTTTGCAGAACTAAACGAGAAAACCTCGAACTTTGACATTGCATTCCGTGCGAAAAACCCTTGTCTGTCAAATGGAAAAGTAGTAGTAAATTTATACGTTGATGTAGAACCGCAGAAGGATTACCGACCAGGATATCCGATTGAGAAACGAGGCATCTATTACCTGGCAAGGCGGTTATGCTCCCAATTAGACGTAGTAACAGAAAAGACGAATTACAATCAATTGGAAAAATGCTATACTATCTTTATCTGCAGAGATAAAATACCGAAGCGGGAACAGATGAGCATTTCTTTTTATAAGATGGTGAATGATAAGAATGTCGGAAACTGTCATCCCCGAAAAGAGGACTATGATTTAATGACTCTTGTGATAATACGTCTGGGGGATAGCGAGTATCAAAGTGACGAAAAGAATATATTAGATTTTCTGACAATTATATTTCAGCCGCATCAGAAAGGATTTCGGAAAAAACTTTCCAGATATATCAGTTTTGAAGAAGAATTAGAAGCAGAGGGGGAACAGCATATGATAGGGCTAGGGATGAGTATTTATGAGGAAGGAATCGAGAAGGGAATAAAAAAAGGAATAAAAACGGGAAGAAAGCAAGGAATAAGTCAAGGAATGAAACAAGGAATGAAACAAGGAATAAGTCAAGGAATGAAACAAGGAATAGAGCGAGGAATGGAAAAAGGACTTGAATTGAAACGTTTTCTTCTCGTCTGCAAGAAACTGGCAAAAGGAAAGACCGCATCCGAGATAGCGGAAGCCCTGGAAGAGCCAGAGGATATCATACAGCAGCTTTGTGAGAAGGCAGCCATCTATGCGCCGGATTATGACGAAGCAAAGATTAGGGAAAGCTGGGACAGTTTTCGGGACAAAGTATAATGATGTTGGCAAAACGGTATTTTTAAGACGTATTTCAGAAAAGTATTTGCTATTCCATGTTACTGAATATTGTGCAATGCACATGCATCGTATTGACAAAGAGTTGTGTAGATAATATAATAAAGTAACAAAGAAGGGAGTAAGTCTTATGGCAACAACGAATATAACGATGCGGATAGATACAGATCTAAAAGCACATTTGCAGGAACTGATGGCCGATCTTGGATTAGATATGACCACTTTTTTTACTATGGCGGCAAAGCAGGCAATCAGGGAGCAGAGAATTCCATTTGAAGTTTCAAGAGATATTCCTAATGCGGAAACAATCAAAGCCATTGAAGATGTACGGCATGGAAGAAATATAAGTCGCTCTTTTTCTTCGGTGGAAGAATTAATGGAGGATTTAAATGCTGAAGATTAGATATCATTCTTCTTTTAAGAAAGATTATAAAAGGATTGTAAAAAGAGGATATGATATAAAGCTAATGGAAGATATTATTAGGAAGCTGATAAATGGTGAACAATTACCAGAAAAGAATAAAGATCATTCTCTTAGCGGAAATTATATTGGATGTAGGGAGTGTCATATTACACCAGATTGGTTATTGATTTATGAAATTGACAATGGGGAATTGATATTATATTTGACAAGGACAGGAACGCATAGCGATTTGTTCTAAAAAAGTAGTAAATGGAAGGCATTTTATAAATTCAAAGCATACTTTCTTTTCTATCACGGTCAAAGCAACCGTAGCTGCCAATACAAGAAGGCAGTTTCACCAGTGGTTTTGCGATACCACAAATCCACTGTCATGCGCAAATTCAATTCGCAATTCAAAGAAATTCATGCTTTCAATCACTTATTACAAAGCAGGAGTTTCTA
>JAMPFM010000030.1 GCA_023664455.1 Blautia sp. | reverse complement strand
GCATAAAAGATATTCTGTCCCCAGCACCACTGGTCAAATCCCGTACTCATGGGAATCGTGGTTCCCGCTTCATTTCCATAATATTTCGCGCTCATATCGTTATCTTTAAAAGCCTGCAGCGCATCGTGAAGCTCATCCAATGTGGTCGGTACATCCAGTCCTAAATCGTCCAGCCACGCTTTGTTAATCATGGAAAACTGCGGAATCGTATAAATGCTGTAATCGTTCTCTGCGCCAATTCCTGCGGTTCCCATCTGCTCCCCTGCCGGAAGACCGTAGATATTTCCGTCGCTCATCGTAATTGCGCTTCTGATGTCTGGATGTTCGTCCAGAATTTTACTTAGATTCGGCATATATTCTTCGGTCAGATAAGGCGTCAAATCAATAAACGTGCCATCCATACCATAGTTTGTCAAATCATAATTGTTAAATCCAACGCCCATGAATGCGTCCGGCAGCTCATCCCCGGCGATACGGATATTTACCTGTTCTGATAAAGAATCGCTCATACAATTCCATTCAATGCTGATACCTGCATCTTCCTGCATCTTATTCAGCACTTCGTTATCATCATAGCCTTTACTCAGGGCGCTCATGCCTCCCATAATCGTAAACTCTGTCTGGGAAGTATCGTCATTGGCAACGCCGGGTTCTGATGTTGCATTCCCTCCTCCATTGCCGCCACAGGCAGTCACCGATAAAGCAAGCGTCGCAATCAGCGTACAGGAAACAAGTTTTTTCCATAATTTTAATCTTCTCATCAATTTCATCAATTTTCTCCTTCCTATTTTCTGAATCATGATTTCAAATATTTTTTAACCCTTTACAGCGCCTGCCATAAAGCCTTTTTCAAAGTATTTCTGTACAAACGGATAGATAACCAACATCGGCGCCGCCGCAACGATGATGGATGAAAACTTAATCATTTCTACTAATTTATTCAGTTCCGCATAACCGCCCGATATCGTACTGGACTGGCTCGCGCTGGCATTGCTTTTAATCAGGATGTTTCTTAAAACCAGCGGAAGCGGCGCATACTGTTCGCCCGGCAGATAAATCAACGCCGTAAACCAATCGTTCCAATAAGCAACCATACTGAATACGACCATAACCGCCATGATGGAACGGCTGAGGGGCACTACGATACGGAGGAAAGTCGTCCACTTGGAAGCGCCGTCTATTTCCGCAGCCTCAATCATTTCTTTGGGAATACTGTTTTCAAAGAAATTTCTTACAATAATCATGTTGCCGACTCCGACGCCGCCCGGAAGAAAGAGCGCCCACATGTTATTAATCAGCCCCGTCTGTTTTACTATCAGATAAGTCGGTACAAGACCGCCGCCGAAATACATGGTAAAAATAAAGAACAGGCTTATAAATTTCCTTCCCGGCAAAGTCTTCACACTTAACGGATAGGCTGACAGATACAGCATCACAACCGAGAAAACAGTACCGATAACCGTATATTTAATACTGTTTATATAACCTGTCACGATACTGGAATCCGCAAATACCGCCTTATACCCGTCTAAGGTGAACTGACTCGGCAGCAAAAAGGTTTTTCCCGCGTATACATCATATGGATTCGATACCGAAGCAATCAATATATAGTACAGCGGATAAGCGACGATAAACAATGCAATCACACAGATGGCAACCAGGATAATGTCGCTTGTTTTTTCGGAAAATCCTGTCGTCTTTCCTGATTTTGTTTTTGCTCTCATAACGCACCTCCCTATACAAAGCTGGTATCTTCGGATATCCTGCCCGCAATTTTATTGACCACAATTAACAGGATAATATTCACTGCCGTATTAAACAGACCTACCGCCGTAGAATAACTATACTTGGCATTTTCAATACCTTGCTGGTAGACATATACGGCAATGACATCGCTTGTCGCCTTATTCAAATCTGTCTGCAACAGCCAGACTTTCTCAAATCCAACGTTCATCAGACCACCCGCACTCATAATCAGGTTCAATACCATAATGGAGGTCAGCTCCGGTATGTCAATATGCAGAATCCGCTGGAACATGGACGCTCCGTCCACTTTTGCCGCCTCGTAAAGAGAAGTGTCAATATTGGATAAAGTCGCCATATATACGATGACGCCCCATCCTGCATCCTGCCAGATACCGGATGCGATATAAATCGTCCGAAAGGCGGATGCTTCTGTCAAAAAGTCTACAGATGTCCCTGCTATCAGGTTAATCAGACCACCTGACGGACTTAAAAAGATACGGATCATACCGCAGATAACCATCGTGGATATAAAGTGGGGCGCATAAAGAACTGTCTGCGTCGCCCTTTTAAAACGCTGGAACCTCAATTGATTCAACATCAGCGCCAGAATGATTGGTATGGGGAATCCCCACAACAGACTGTAAAAACTTAACAGCACTGTATTCTTAATCATCCGGGCACAGGTCGGTGCACTGAAAAACCGCTCAAACCATTCCAATCCGACCCATTCGCTCCCCCACATGCCGCGGCTGGCCTTATAATCCCTGAAGGCAATCTGTATGCCATACATGGGTATGTACTTATATACAATTGTCAGCACTACGGGAACCAGAAGCATCAGATACAACTGCCAGTTATCCATGATACGCTTGCCCAGCGGCTTATGTCCGTACACAGTCGTCGGATTTGCAGCCAACTTGTTTTTACTCATACGCTCTCTCCTCTCTTTTTATTGAACAGCCAGTTTTCCAAGATAGAAGTCCCTTATAGAAAACTCTGCGGCACTTTCATCTATTCAACTTTAACGCTCACGTTGCGCGCATGTCCGTGAAACGTTATATTTAACTGTTGGTTATAAAATACCATTTCCAATTAACAAAGTCAACAACTTAACCATACGTTTCTTCTCTATTTTTATAATTTCAGTGATAATATACAATTTCCCCACCTTTATTTTGTGAAATATTTATGTTGAATTTCATGTAACGTTTCATATAATAGAACTGTAGACAATCTTTACAAACAACATGAATTGGATTATAATGTTTCATATCTGTTCATGAAACATCTTACCAACGAAGTCTGCATCATGACACTTTGCATTCATAAAGACTACACATAATACATTTTATGTAAAAAAGATACAAAAAAGCACTCTTACCAAGAGAAAGGCAGATTACCCCATGAAAAAAGAAAATTCCGTTCCAACCATGAAAGATGTGGCAAAAGAAGCCGGCGTCGCTTTGGGCACCGTGTCCAAAGTCGTAAACGGGCTGCCTGTTGGAGAATCCTACAAAATCCGCGTGGAAGAAGCCATTAAGAAGTTAAACTATCAGGTCAACAGTTATGCCCAGGGGTTGAAGGCAAATAAGACCTATACGGTTGCCCTGCTTATCCCCAACACCAACACGCCTTTTTTCGCAATGCTTACTTATCATATTAATCTGGCGCTTCTGAAACGGAAATACCGTATGCTGCTTTGTTCCACCGATTTTGATCTGGGGCTGGAACAGGAGTATGTGACGATGGTCCAGCAGAATAAAGTGGATGGCATCATCGGGCTGACCTATAACCCCCACCTTGTCATTGAGGAAAATACCCCCTTTGTTTCCATCGACCGTCCCATTAACGCCAATATTCCCTGCGTGGCAAGTGATAACTTTGCCGGAGGACAGCTTGCCGCCGAAAAACTGGCTGATTTAGGCTGTAAACACGTCGCTTTCCTGCGAATCGGTTCCTCTTTGTCCAACGAACCCAACAAACGGAAGGCGGGGTTTGAAAATGGCTGCCTTGCCCGCGGTCTTTCTTATGAGATGAAAATCCTGGATGATGGAACGCCTTACGAAGAATTTGAACAATTTTTAGCAGAACATATTGAAAACGGAAAACTGACATTCGACGGCATTTTCTGCGTCACGGACCGCCTTGCCCACTATGTCATGCAGATCTTACAGAAACTACACCAAAGAGTGCCTCAGGACGTCCAGTTAATCGGGTTTGACGGCATCAGACATTTCGGGGAATTGGACTACACCTGCTCTACCATCGTACAGCCGGTACAGGATATTGCCGAGATGTGCGTAGAGCTTCTTTTACAGGAAAACATGTCCGTCAAGCCGCCGCTTGTCTGCCTTCCCGTCTCATACGCATACGGAAAAACGACACGGGAATCCTTGGAGGAACAGGAGCAACAGCCATGAAAGATATAAAAGATATGAAAAACTGGTGGTATTATCACAAATGGTATGTCCTCTGTGGCGTTATTGTTTTAGCCATCGCGGGCAGTCTGTTAAAAAACGCCCTGGGCATCGGCATAAAGAAGCCCGACGTCCAGATTGCCTATGTTGGAAAAACACCCCTTTCCACCGATACCGTTACGGCGATACAACAGGCATTTGCCTCTATCGCCGGAGATTTTAATAACGATGGGGAAATTCTGATACAGGTTAACCAATATGTAGACAACGCCGCCCAGCCGGACATGGACGCCGCCTACTATGAATACGGCTCGGAAATTTCCCTAATTGGGGATATTTCTAATTGCGACAGCTACTTCTTCCTAATGGACGATCCCGACAATTTCCAGCGGGAATTCCAGCTACTGGCAAACCCGGACGGAAGCTGCCCCGATGAAAAAGATTTTTCCACACAGGATAAAGTCTTCACCTGGGCGGACTGCCCTGTCCTTTCTACGATGAATCTGGGTTCCTATACCACAGTCATCCTGGGAGAGACGAAATCCGGCGACAACCAGGAATTGTTATCCAGTCTTTTTCTCGGAAGACGCTGTTTCTATACAGAAGATATCACGGACAATGCCAGCCAATGCGATGATTTATGGAATCTGCTCGCGCCTACAAACTAAAAGATTTCAGGCGAAATGCAGCCGGAAATTTGAATCCCGGTGAGGCGGCGCAGGAAACGATTCTGACAAGGAGGACTCTTATGAAAACAAAATTCTTTTTCCTATTATGCGCTATATGGGGTATCGCGCTGATGTTTAGTGGCTGCTCTTTTATTCCCGACATACAAAATACAGGGAACAATTCCGCCGCAGCCGACGGAACCATTACGGTGGGAAACTACCTGACCGTGAAAGACGTGGACAGCCGCCTTACTTTATTAAACAATATGGACACCCTGTCCGCAAACGGATTATATTATGCGTCCTGGACGATGGGTTCTTCTGAGCCCTACGAAAATAGCGATGGGGAAACAGTGGATTTATACGATGCGCAGCTCTATCTCTTAGCCGGGGAATATAAAGACGCTGAAGCTGCCCTGGATAATCAGACTGCATGGTTAGACGCCGCCAAAACCAACTACGACGTATCCACGGAAGAAGAAATCACCTGCAACAATCAGCTCTACACGCTGATTACCTACAACTGCGTAAAAGAAGAAAATCCCTACGCCCGCGGCGTCTCGGCATTCGGCGTCTATAAGGAATGCGCCGTATGCATCGAGCTGACCTGCAGGGAGGGATTTGAAGAAGATTTAAACCGGATTCTGGTGGATTTCCTGGAGCATTGCGGGTATGACGGGTAATGCTTTGGAAATTTCCATGCTCGTAACCATTTCAAGCGACCCGACATGCATTGTAACAAGCAGCGTCCGGGAGCCGTCAGGATTGGTAATAATCTTAGAATCACTCTTTGACTCCGACGCCTTTTTCTTACCGGACGCGGCATCATCCTGTATGCAGCAATCCTCTTCTTCCTGCGGAATGCCTTTTACCTTCTTTTTCATGAAATCCCAGTATGCTTGCATGCTGTAGCGGTAATAAGACGCGGATTTGCTTGCTCCGAGCCTATCCATATCCCATATATTCTTCTGAAACATATCCATAAAATTTCCTCTATCATAGAGTCCCATCTGCCCGACACCGGATGCAAGCGGCAAAGAGGAAAGACGCCCCTGCTTCTCAACGCCCAGATAAGCTTCTAAGGCATGCATTTCCACCAACGTGGCGCACCTTGGATTGATTTCCCGGATAGCAATGGTCTGCTCAAATTCTTTTCCGTTCTCATCCACCCCTTTTGCCACCACGACAGGGTTTTCCTCGGTGGATTCTTCCGCATATTTGATATAAAAAGAAAGCCCCGAACCATTGCCGCCTGAATAGAGCATATCGTCTGTTTTCAGATAAACCTTGTGTGTCCGCTGCTGTCTGCCCACGGCATTCCCGACTTGCGCTGCAAAACTTACTTCATCGTTCTGTTTTTGGGTCTTTCTATTCTGTTTCCATCCTATGTTTGTGTTTTGCGTTATTTCGTTTATATTCATATAGAATCCTCCTGCTTATACTTTATACTGTCGTTATTTCAAAATTTGTTTCACAAATGTTTTAGGGGACTGCGTGGGTAGTCCCTAGGCTTTTTTCCCATGAAACGGATTCAGCAGAATATTGGATTTAAAAGATGAAAAAATTTCCATTGCCAGCCTGTTATAATTTTCCGGTTCTGCGGACGGATTTTTTTCCGCCTGTATCCGGGAAAGCTGCACATAATACTCCGACTTTGCCATCCGCATTGCAATCGCTTTCTTTTCATCCAGCTCCTTTTGCTGCTCTAACAGCTCTTTTCTGCGCCTCCTCCTGCGCTCCCAGAAACTATCCTCCGATTTTTCCCGAAACAATGTCTGTTCTCTCCCATTCTGGAACCCCATCCGCCAGCTTTCCCCACGATATTCTTCTTTCGTCGCGCCAAAATAAAATACGGAAAATTTACCACCATAAATACCGCTCCAAGGATCGCTGCACCTAAAATTCGCCCGCAGCGTATCCAAAACCCATTTTTCATATTCCGGGTCATTTCGCATCGCTTCCAGTCCGGCGTCAGTGATATGCACCGCTATCGAGTCCTGGCTGTTGGATTCGTGCAGCGAAAGCGACTCAATTTTATCATAAAGATACTGTTTATATTCTTCTAGAGAGGTTTCCCTGCTTTTTTCCTGCAGTTTCTCATAAAATGCCGTAGCGCCTGTTGCGCTCTGCTGCGTCTGGCTGCTTTTGATTAGATTGTGGCATAGTCTGGTCATGGCGCTGAAATTCATCGTATAATCCATAGTCGTCCCCCCAGATAATTGTATCAAAACGATACAGATATTAAGTTATAACGTAAGCGTTATAACTAATTCGACTGGTGTTTTTTTGAACATCTGCTGTCGGTGTTTTTTCTTCTAATGATAATACGAATGAAATGAGGGATAAGTTTCAGGATAAATGGGAAATTTTCTGCTTGCGTGAATTTTCTGCTTAGATAATTGAATAGCGTTTCTCTTCCGATTATGGTATACTTAATCATAATAGTACATGTCCAATAGTGCAGAAATAATATAAATCAAGCCTGCCGGCTTTAGCCGGCGGGCGTTCAGTTTCGTATTAGTTTATTTATGCGCTCATACCGTTTTACTTCCTTTTCAGTAAATGGGTATTTGGTATCCATATTTGGAAAGAATTTATAAGTAGGAAGTGCAACAATAAAAACCATAACAAAAAATAAATATAGGATACCAATCAGCCATGTTGTGCCAGTTGCAAGATTATTTTTTAGTATGTAATAGATGTAATACACTCCAATAGGAATATGGATACATACGACACTAAATAATCCGGGATTATAGGGAGCCTGAATTACTATGCCCATACCGCCATGAACGAGAAGTTGCAACATACCCATAAAAATCGGCATCATGCTTAAAGCAATATTCTCAGGCCATATTAACGGAAAAAGATAACAAGTAAACACGACAAGACAATTTCCCCACATGGTAGAGAATTGGTTCAATGGATAGCGGTCAATGGGCGCATCATTTGGAAAAGCCTCCCTATTAAAAGGTAATTTCTTGCCCCTCTGAATGATATTTGCCATAATTGGTCCACCGCCCGGCCATCCGTATTCTTCCACTTCATGGACATTAATAGCAATAAAACTGATGAGATTAATGCGAAGAAGAATGCTTAGGGAATCCCATTTTAGAATAAGATATGTAATTGCAGTTAATCCTGCAAGGGCACAGAGCCAAACCCAATTACTCAAAAAAATTTTTACTATTTTTTTCATTTTACGACGAAGGAATATGTGCATCAATCAACAATCGAGAGACAAGTGTTGCATTATGGAGGGAAAATGCGTAAAAGACCTGATATTACAGAAAAAACAAAGAATACTTGCTTTTGCAAGAGGGGGCATTATGGAACTGCTGGAATTATGGCTTTTGACTGAAAATACGATACCTGTAGAAAAAGTATGTGAAATATCTATGTATATTATTCAACAAGGCATTTTACCAAGTCTATATGATTTATGCCATTAAAAATATGAATTTAGATTTTGTAGAGGTATGTATGATAAGAGCATTTAGAGAGTATGATTTGGACGCCATTATGCAAATATGGCTTGATACAAACCTGAAAACTCATAGTTTTATATCTGAAAAATACTGGACAGATAATTATGCTACCGTAAAAGAGGTACTTCCACAAGCGGAAGTATATGTGCATGAAGATGATGACACGCATCAAATAATGGGATTTATCGGACTAACAGGTAATTATATTGCTGGAATTTTTATAAAAGAAACCGCTCAATCAAACGGTATAGGAAAGCAGTTATTGAGCTATGTAAAAAAGATTAAGACTAATTTAAGTTTAAAGGTCTATCAAAAAAATGTACGAGCAATATCATTCTATCAGCGAGAGCGTTTTCTTATTAAAACCGAAAGTATAGATGACAGTACAAATGAAAAAGAGTTTGTAATGAATTGGAATAAATGAATTTTTCATGGAAAGCAGATATATTACTATCCATTACAAGTTCATAGAGGCATTGGGATAAAATCTCATATCCCCATCTTCGCCATAATCCCATCCGCGTCCACACCAGGGTGCGTCAGATAAAGACGGCAGATTTGCTCTGCAAGCCCATACTGAATGCCGTTTCTTGCCGCTATTTCCCCGACTGTTTTACCACGGTCGATATCCTTTATCACGGCACGGATAACAGCCTTGATATTCTGAGGCAGATTATCTGACTTTTGGGCTGCGCCGGACTGCTCCTGCTGTAATTCTATTTTTTCCACATAAAAAGAAGCGTCTTCTTCTATCGTCAGCAGCGCCATCGTAACCGGCTGCGTAAATCTTCTCGGACCGCAGCTTCCCGGATTTAAGAATAACTGTCCGCCCACATATTTTTCCTCATATTTATGGGAATGACCATAAATAATGATATCGGTATCTGCAAGCGTTTCTGGAATCTGTTTTTTATTGTGCACCATAAAAAAGCGAATCCCATAAAGCGTGAAAGAAAGGGTCTCTGGAAGATTTCTGGCCCATTCTTTGTCATTGTTGCCGCGGACTACATATACCGGGGCAATCTGCTTTAACTCATCCAGAATACTTTGGCGATTGATATCGCCTCCATGCAGAATTACCTCGCAGTCCTGCAATTTCTCTAATATTTCCGGGCGCAGAAGCCCATGCGTATCTGAAATAACCGCTGCTTTGTGCATTACCACACGCCTCTTTTCCATCACAAATCTATCCTTCTATCGGGCGATAATTGGATATTGTAACTGTCTGATAGGGTATCTCTATACCATTTTCATTAAACTCTCTGACCAAAGCAATCCGAATATCACTGCATGCCTGGAAACTATCGTTAAGATTCTGCGTCCAAATAATGGTTTTCAAAATAACGCCATTTTGGGTATATCCGCTTGCCGTTACAGCGTTTGCCTCCGTATTCAGGGTCAGTTCATGCTCCGCACATATTTTCCGCATGATACCGATAGCCTTCTCCATATCCGCCCCATAGCCGATTTCTATTTCTACATAATTGCCTATATTTTCCGTAAAATTCGTATTGATGACAACCGCCGAATCCATCACGGAATTGGGCACAATACAGGTTTCCCCGTTAAACTGATAAATAATCGTATGCCGCAGCGTAACATCTTTGACAAGTCCTTCTGCGATCACGGTTCCGCCTTGAATCACCCTGATTTTTTCATCCACTTTATAGGGCTTAGATACAGACAATGAAATACCGCTTATGACATTCCCCAGCGCCTGTTGGGCGGCAAAAGTCGCGATGGCAAGAATCAGGGAACCGCTCTGTAATAAAACCTTACTGATATCCCTCGTCAGTTCAAACTGCTGCGCCAGACTATAGAATGCAATGATATCAATAATGACATTAATCGCACACTTTGAAATGCGCAGATGCACCGCTTTGGTCCGCTTCGATAAATATCTGAATACCAGACTGACCAGATAATTGGATACTACGATAACTCCTACGAAAATACCTATTTTGGGTAAAAAATCCATTTGCTTTTCCTCACCGTTTAGATACTGCCGCGATTCCATCACAACCGCAGCTGCAACTGATTCCATTATATGCGCTTACTGCCTGTTATAGTATTCAATGCCGTCATTCGGCAAAAAGTAAGTCCTGATAAAACCGTCCGTGGAAACGATGACAAATTCATTCGTCGCTTCCAGGTAATAGACGTCGTCCCCGTCTTCTGCCTCTAATTTATGCAGCGCATTCTGATTGTTCACTACTGTGCTTGCCGCCGCCTGATAATCCTGCGCCGTTGCAAAGCCCATATCCATTCCATGTTTCTGAAAATGCTCTTCCATCAGCTTCGTGCTGCGGAATGTATATTGCTTAGCAGCAGCAGCCGCTGGCTCCGGTTCCGGTTCCGGCTGCTCCACATCCGCCGCAGCGGTATTTATTTCCTGTCCGGCGTCAGTTTCCCCAGCCATCTGCTGCCCGGCGCCAGTTTCCTCAACTATCCGCTGCCCTGTATCCGATACAACCTCAGATTGATTCTCCCCGGTATCTACAGTATCCGATAAAGACTCCGGCACATCATCTATCGTATCCGCCAGAAAAGGCTCGTCCATCCCCGGTGAATCCGCAATCTGTTCCTGCGCAGAATACGCCGTATCCCCCTGTACCGACGCCATTGCGTCAAGCTCCGCGGATAATTGATGAATCTTCCAGGCTCCGACACTGCCGCCCGCCAATAATAATGCGGCAAGTGCAATTACCGCATAAATCCATTTCTTACTCCGCCCAGCCGGCTGATTCGGCGTTATCCGATAAGAAGGCTGCATCTTCGGGCTTGCATTTCCCCCTGACTGACTGCCCTGCGTCCCACTCTGTTTCTGCCTATTTTCCTGCCTGCACTCTTTACACCTTTTCGGCAGCTGCAGATTCCTTTTCTGATAAAAATCAATTTCCGCTTCACTTAATTCAAATGTTGTCCCACATTGCTTACATACACATTTCATACAAATCCCATCCTTTTTCTCTCAGTCCCTTCCATTATATCCATATATCGAAATACCGTCAACATATATCGTTATCTTCCCTCTAAAATCTTTCCGCCAGAAGCTTCCCTACCCTCTTCCACATCACTCCCGCATACCTTATAAACTTCCGCATAAGTAAAATTCTTCTTTCGTTACAGCCACGGCAGGGCAGACAGAAATCCCACGAAGGTCCTTGAAAAACGCCAGCACTTGGTGAAAAAGCCGCCCTTGCGGCTTTTAAACCTAGTACTGCTGCGTTTTTCACGGAGCGAAAGCGTGCCTTCGCGGGATTTCTGTCTGCCCTGCCATTCCGCGCTAAAACTATACCCATATGGTAGAGTTCCGTCTCATTTCCCCGGAATCCTCAGCACCTGCCCAATACTCAGATTATCACTACTTAATCCATTCAACTGCTTAATCGCATCTACACTTGTGCCGTAACGCCGGGCAAGCAGCCACAGCGTATCCCCGGAGCGGACAGTATATTCAAAATACGAGGTCTGGGAATCCACCGGTATCCGTAGTACCTGCCCGATATTCAACGCATTACTGCTTAACCCGTTCAACTGCTTAATCGCATCTACACTTGTGCCGTAACGTTTAGCAAGCAGCCACAGCGTATCCCCGGAACGGACAGTATATTCGATATAACCGCTATCCGGTCTGGAAGAAGGAATATTCTGTTCAATTCCAAGATATGTCTGATAAAGCGCCCTCCAGGTTCCTTCCCCTACGATACCGTCAGTAGTCAACTGCATCATACGTTGGAATGCAATGACCGCCTGCCTCGTTCCGCTTCCGAAGATACCGTCCTGGGACACTCCGGGTATCCCCGGATAAAATTCCGCTATCATATTCAAAAGATACTGTAAAGTAACTACGTCCGTGCCCCTTGAGCCCTGCCGCAGTACGCTAGAGGGCGGAACTGTCCCGATGCCCAGCGTCGTGCCTTCGCTGTCCAAGTCCGCCAGTCTGGTCACTGCCGTATAAAGCTCTGATATCTTATACCATGTCGCCTTACCCACGATGCCGTCACTGCTAAGACCAAAAATACTCTGGAATTTTCTCACCGCCGCATTGGTACTGCTGCCAAAAACACCCGCTTCATCGGTAATGATTGGAATCGCTGGATAATTGCTGCGGATTCTGTTCAAATATGTCTGAATCGTCTGCACGTCTAACCCTCTGCTGCCAGTCCGCAGCGGCGTGCCGGGATAAGAAGAGGCTCCGTCGCTGACCACACTCGCCTCGGCGATTTCCACATCATCAGGATAATAGGTACGCAGAATCTGCAGCGGCGCCAGCCCTCTCTGCGCCAGTGTAACTGTACCCCATTGGGAGAGTCCTGCGCAGGTAACGGTCGTACCATTGCAGAAAGAGGTAAAATAGGGCGCAAGCTGTCCCTGTCTGCGCACGTATTCGTCGAAAATTTCATCCACAATCAAATTAATCGACTCATAAACCGGTCTTCCATACACAAACGCCTGATCATATGCCGTACTGTTTGTAATATCAAAATCATATCCACGGCTTCGATACCACTCCGTAAAAATCCGGTTCAAGGCAAAAGTGATGATTGCATAAATATTAGCCCGCAGAGCCGCTTCCGGCCAGGTCGGATAGATTTCACTGCTTGCCACATTTTTCACATAATCTGGAAAAGAAACCTGAACATTAGAAGCCCATGCAGACGGATTTCCAAGATGCACCGTAATCTTATCCGGTATGACGACCTGACGCAAGACCCTCGGCTCATCTACGGGAGCCGTCTGATAATGCCCTCCCCGCAGGGCAACCGCCGGTTTTCCTATGGTAATCCTGTTTTCCACAGGCGTCCGCTGCAAAGACTGCATCGGCACAAATGTAAGCGGCACGATAGCGGTTTCCCTGTCATAAATGGGCACGCCTTCTATATAAAGAGAATTGAAGCCCGCATTCTGCGCCGCCACATCATAACTCACATAGGGCGTCCCGGAATAATACGGGTCTAAAGAAAGATTTTTATCGATTGTTTCCAAAGAAACGATTTGTGTCTCGCCGTTTTCATCTGTTTCCAGCACATAAACATTGCGCCCCTGGTCATCCAGAATCCTGACCTGCACGCCTTCCAAGGGAACCGCGTCTTCTGCGGTTCTTGCCTGTACTCTCAAATAACCAATCGCCATAGATTTGAAACACTCCTTTTTTTCTATGTTCTATTATATGAACGAAGAGAAAAAAGGTGGCAATTACCCTATCAATACACGTTTTCCCTCAAATGCAAAACCATATTTATAAATACGTTCCAAAGAAACTCCTTTTGACAATAGTTTCTGTGCATACTGTTTTTCCTCTATCTGTGCCAGTGCAGCCTGTACTGTATCCTGCAGGGTTTTCTCATCTTCTGGATCGTGTACCTTGAACTCTAATATAATTGCATCATCAGTTTCATTGCATGGCTCTAACATGACGTCGTATCTGCCAAACCCGCTTTCCCGATTGGAAGTCAGCACATACCTGCCTGCCAGTTCATATTGCGGTTTGGCTCCATCTGGGATATCCTCATAGGACTGATACCTTAACACCTTTAGATATCCGCTGGTCAGAAGCAACTACCCCTTCATCCTATAATGCCTCCCATACTTATGCGTGAATGATGTAACTCTTATTCATGTTTTCAAATATCGCTTCAACAGAAAAGCGCAAAAATACGGAAAGGTATAAATACAATCACCATATCCGATATTTCTTCCCGCAAATTTGATACCATAGTGGATATCCGCATATTTCGCACTTTCAATCAACATTCTGAGCGACTTGGCTCTTCCATTCGTCGATTTTACTTCCACTGGAATCAGCTCCGAAGCAGTCCTGACAAAAAAATCCTCCTCTAATGTAGAGTTCTCACGCCTATAATAATAAAGCCCGTATCCGCTCTTCGTCAATGCCTCTCCCACAATATTCTCATACAATGCGCCTTTATAAACGCCGAGGTTTCTATTTGCCCGCAAATCTTCCTGCGCCTCTTCATCCAGCATAGCTACCAACAGCCCGCTGTCCGCAAAATAAATTTTATATTTCGCCGCATCATAATTTCCTTTTAAAGGAAGTTCTGGAAAATTCAGGCAATAGCAGATATTTATCATCCCTGCATCCTTCAGCCATTCGATACACCCACGATAATCCTTAAAACGTGCGCCGGACGCCACTTTGGAAATCTGGAACTTTTTATTGTCCTTTGCTAACTGCGGCGGAATCTGATTGAAAACATTCAATATTCTTGTCTGATCCATGCCTTCCGCATATTTTCGGATATCTTCCTGATAATCGGCAAGCAGTTGACGCTGTATTTCCAGGGAGCCCTCAAATGTTCCTTTCTCGATATATTCCCGCACAACAGCAGGCATTCCGCCTAAAATGCAATAATCCAGAAAAAGCCCTTCGCATATGGACATCGTTAGCTCATTATAAGGCAAATGGTTTTTCATATGTTCCAGCAGTTCGTCCACAAATGCATCGTCATATCCCTTTGCCCATAAATACTCTTCAAAATCAAAAGAATACATTTCATAATCCGTCTTATAACCAACGCTATTACTTTCAATCCGCCGGTACTGGATGCCCAGCATGGAACCACTGCAGATTACATCAAAACGTCCGTCCAGATAGAAAAATTTTAAAGCAGTCGCAATCTCTGGAAATTCCTGCAGTTCGTCAAAAAAGAACAATGTCTGCCCTTCCAGGAAATTTTTGACCGGATCGATACGAGAAATATTTTTCAGAATATCCGCTGTTTTATAACCGTCTGCCAGAATCATCTTATACTTGGGCTCTTCTACGAAGTTTATCTCTATTATGCTTGTATAATGTTTCCCTGCAAACTTTCTAATAGATTCTGTCTTTCCGACCTGACGTGGTCCTTTGATGATAAGTGGTTTCTTATCTGGATTTTCTTTCCATTCTTCCAAAAAAGCATCTACTTTACGCTTTAAATAAACCATATTGCAGTCCTCCTGTCAGATTCCTACAATTAGTATATGCTATTTTTCTGAAAAATACAATGCGGATGCGAAAAAATGGGGGAATTGTTTGTAATTAACAACAAAAAAATGAGGGAATAAATTATAATTGACAACAAAAAATGAGGGAATAAATCACATGTCATCACATAAAATAAGGGAATTAATCTCTAATACCTAGGGAAAGGAACCATTTGCTACATATTAACCATTATCTTAACATAATCCTCTGTTTTATCACGCATAATGTGTAAGCCACGCTCCAGACCCTCAAGAGGCAGTCTATGAGTAATAAGCGACTCAGGTACAATCATCTTCCGGGAAAGCATGTTAATTACATAATGCCAGTCATCTTCCATATCATGTATAAACGATGAATTCCACGTACCAATAAGAGTAAGCTGATTCCTCAAAATCTTCCAGTAAGCAGCTTTTTCCATACACATATCAGAATAGGGATTACCTACTAATACGACTTTTCCTGAGGGCGCCGTATTATTTACCGCCTGTACAAAGGTTTCATTTTTCCCGATACATTCAAAAAATATATCCACGCCTTGCTGATCCGTCTGCTCCATCAGCCAGCTTCCTGCATTTCCACTTCTACTGTCAAAATAAAATTCCTCAGGCAGTCCCATATTGATAACCGTCTGACGCTGGAAATCTTTATTGCCAATCACGAAGATCCTCTTTGAATCCAATATAGATGCTGTATCACCGTATGTATCCCGCGCATCTTTCATAAGAGACATCAATAGCAACAGCCCTATCGTGCCCAGTCCACATATTGCCACTGTTTTATCAGAAGAGATTGCGGCTCTTCTCATGGCATGTGCCGCTACCGCCATAGGTTCAAGCATTGCAGCAGCTTCATACGTCACCTCATCAGGCAGACTGATCAGATTCCATTCTGGAACGGCCACATATTCTGCAAACCCACCATTTGTACGAGAACCCAGATAGCTGTAATTCCTACACAGTTCATACTGTTTGTTCTGGCAGGGAATACAATTTTTACATGGAATAAGCGGAAATATACCGACACGCTGATTCTGCCATTTACTATCAACCTCTTCCCCTACCGCTTCCACTATGCCTGAAAACTCATGCCCAGGTATCAGCGGGTGCGTATGTGCACCGGTTTTATAGATCCTTGGAATATCAGAGCCGCAAATGCCTGCTGCCTTGACCTTAACTAGTACTTCATTCTTTTCGATAACAGGCATTTTCACATCTTCTATGCGTAAATCATTGATATCATGTAACATCCATGCTTTCATGAAAATTCCCCTTTAACTAATTCATTTCCAAACAATAACAAAACTATCCTCATCACCATGAATCTGACAAAATCTATTTCCCGTAATTACATATTCTTTCCTTCTATAATTCCCTCAAACTTCTCTAGGTCTGCCTTTGTGGTAATCTTAAAATTTCTCTCATCGCCCGGTATCATGACAACGTCCATTCCTGCCAAAACCGCGGGTTCTGTTGAACCATTGATTTTCATAATTTCATCAGGCATAAGGCGCGTATTCGCTTCGTAATATTTCCCCAATCGAAACGCCTCCGGCGCCTGACCTGCAAAAATTTCATTCCGTTTTAACAGCGCAGAAACCCTGATACCGTCCTTACTGACATATACGGTATCTTTCATCGGCAGTACCGGCAGAACCCCTTCATGCTCATATGCCGCATTCAGACAATCTGTTATCATCTGTAACGAAATCATGGGTCTTGCCGCATCATGAATTATGATAATCTCATCCTCATCCGCATATTCCATGATATCCGTTAAGCCATGATAAATCGATAACTGCCTGTTCTCACCGGGCATTGAGAATCCCTTAAATTTTGATAATGCTTCCGGCGCAATCCCCAGACTTACCAGTTGCTCTAAACTATGCATAATCGTGTCATGCCACTGTACTGCTGCCACAATCTGGATTCCATCAATCTTAGGATGGGATACAAACTTTTCGACACAATACGAAATGACAGGTCTGTCATATATTTCTATGTACTGCTTCGGGATATCCGTTCCAAGCCGGACTCCGCTGCCACCTGACAATATCAATGCAATTCCCACTTATCATTGCCTCCCCATCTGGCTATCACTATCGTCACAATAATGACGAATCTCATTGATTGTCTCACCGTATGGTTTGTCCTTCCCAAAAAGAAGCGTTGTGCCAAGCACAAATCCATCCATGCCCTTTGGCGCATACTGTATAATCTTTTCCTTACTGCATGCCCCATCCCAATATGCCTTAAAGCGCATTTCTTCTCTTAACTGCAGAAGGGTGGTAATCTTTTTTCCTACATAGGGCATGTACATCTGTCCTGCATTCCCTGGATTTACAGTCATGATAAGAACCTTCCTGACAATACGAAGCATCTCAACTACTGTCTCTACACTCGTACCAGGATTGATGGCAATACCGGGTATCATTCCCGCATTGATAATCTTCTGTAGTGTGGTGGACGGATGATACTCTGCTTCTGGATGAATATATACGGTATCGCCCTTTCTTAAATTGTCAAGAAACAACTGTACATTGTTGTTTGGATGCTCCAACATAAGATGCACGTCAAGCGGCTTCTTCGTCGCACTTGCAATATATCGCATATCATTCAGCGACATGGCAAAATTAGGCACATAACGACCATCCATAATATCAATATGGAATGAGTCTATACCGCCCTCTTCCAGTTCCCTGACCTCTTTTTCAAGATTCCCGTAATTTGCACACATCATGGATGCTGTTAATTCATAGTACATAAGTAATGATTCTCCTCTTTTTACTGTAATTCAAATTTACCTGATTGTAGCATATTTCCATCTATTTTTCTATCTTTAAAAATTACTGGACGACTCCATTATATCAAATCTGCAACATCTGTCATCCTGTTAAAAAATGGATCTTCCACTGTTAGTCCTATAAAATATTTATCTAAAACGTCAATGCTATGTATTAAGGACAAAAAAATTTCATCAATCCTTCTATTTATTTTTATTTCTGATTTAGGACATATATTCATGTATGCCATAAAATAATCAAGAATCCCCTCCTGCGCTTCCTGCATACATAGGATATCTTCCTCTTTCCTTGTTTCATGCGCATAACATGGTCTGCCCTGCTCATCAAATTCCCTGACTGACGGCATCGGTGATGTTAACATTGTTTCCAAAATATAATAATTCTCATAAATTTCACTGTTCTCTGCTGCTTTCTCATCATAAAACGCCAGAATATCCAATCCCTTATCCTGCATATACTCTTTTTCCAACTGTAAGAAATAGAATCCTTTCAAATGATTATCCACCAATTTCCGAATATACATCTGACTCGTTCCTTTTGCCACAAAATCAAAGAAAGCAATGTCACCTTCCTTTATATGCAATCCTTCCATATATTTATGATAATTTCTTCTGTTTACAACTGCTTTACTCAGAATTGTATGCGAATAATCCATCAATGAACCTGCTTTCCTGTCACCCGGCGCCATTTCTGCCTGTAGAGAAATACCAAACCGCTCCTGCAATTCTTCTTCCACAGTCCCGCTGAATTTCATTTCCCTGACATATTTAATATCCTCTTCATTCTCTACTCCTGCACCGATAGCTGCTGTACGCGAGGTCAAAAAATAAACGGAGTCCTTATCTCCATGTAACTTATCATACATTTTCTTAATCAGATACCCATCCCTTGCACAAAGCCATACATTTGAAATACCATAATCCTGCACCTGTTCCTCAAACCATATGACAAAATCACTTATCATTGGCGCAAAGAGCAGATATCCAATATCATACGCACTTTTAACAGAAATTTTCTGCTCCTCATTTTCAAACTGAAAAGGACTATTAAACAGTTTCGATACAAACATTCCTATCTTAATCCGGTTCGATAATCCTTCCATATTATCCCATAATCCCAGATACCCCGCCATTTCCAGCAAATCTATCCCGCTGCAGATCCGGTATGCGGAAAATCCATGCTTCCTGGCGCTTTCGATATCTGAGACCTGGTCATCCCCGATATGAATACATTTCTTTTCGGAAATTCTGTCTTTTACCCTTTCAAAAAGTTCTTCTGTCTTCGCAGTCTTATATTCACATGACGCAAAAATATCCGTATAAAATTTGATATTACATTTCTCAAGTAATTTTATAAGCTGCTCCTTTGTATAAAAGGTATCCGACACAATATAAATTTCTTTCCCCTTTTCATGTATCTCGTCACAGAAATCACACATTTCCTGCCGCGGAAGCGCCAGTTCATAATCAATGCTCCATTCCAATTCCGCCAGTTCCTCCGGTATCATTTCCGGAAGCAGATATGTGCTTTTCATGTAGGAATATATCTCAACAAGAGTCGGAGCCTTAAACTTAGCAAGATGTTTTTCACTTGCCATACGTCTGCCGCTAAAGTCCTTGATTATCATGCCTTTCTCTTTTAACCTACATTCCATGATATCAAATATATCTGTTGGAAATAACGTCTGGCGCATAATCAAAGTATCAAACAAATCTATGCTCACCACATCGTTTTCATCAACATGTTTCACAAGACATTCCCGTGAGATTCCATCCGCACCTTTAAAATAGTAGCTGACCTTTTTCAAATCACACAAGTCTTTTCCCCTCACATCGATTACGGCAATCTTATTTTCCATACAGACTGCGCCAATGCGTTTGAAAATAGCTCTGCACGAACCGGGTCTTGCAACAACAATAATCAGTTTCACCTGACATTCAATGGCATATTTTAATGGAATAATTGGTTTATCATATAATATTCCATCTTCTCTATATCCATCCAAAAGTCCAATAATCTGAAACTCCCGTCCAATCTCATTCAGCAACCGCTCCGTTTCCGTTCCGAGTCCATAGATAGCAATCTTTTCATTTTGATACTGCTCAAGGATTTGGGATAAATCTGCCATTTTAATAACCATGCTCCTTTCTCAGCCTGCGCCTGCCTGATACTGTTCATGATACTTCTGGCGGCATCTTCATAATTTCCGTGATTTTCTTCTCAAATGCCGTCATAGAAAAAGTTTTGTCATATATTTCCCTTGCACGGATTCCCATATCAGATAATTGGTCATGATGTTCTATACACCATATCATTCTGTCAGCCAATTCCTGCTCATCCTCACTGCAAAACACAATTCCATCTGTTTTGCTGCATATATATCCGGCTGTGCCCGCTGCATCTGAGACAATGCAAGGTACCCTGTGCATCATCGCTTCAGCCGCCACAGTCGGCATAGGGTCTTCCCTCGATGGACAAATCATCACATCTGCCCGGTCAAGAATTTTATGAATTTCATCTCGATCCATCGTTCCAGTCATAATTACTTCAGGAATATTCTGTATTATTTCTTCAATCTGCTTCGCCATCTGAGATGTCTTTTGTCCCACCAGATAAAACTCTGCTTTCCTAAGAATATTTTCTGGAATTTTCTGAATTGCCCTAATTAGAATATCCTGTCCTTTTCTGGCTTCAATATATCCAATGGTTACAAAGCAGATTTTCCCATTGCCATCATTATTCCGCTTCGTGCAGCCTACTGCCTCGTCAGTCACTCCATAAAGCAAATCACCAATTTCCATATCCGGTATGAATCCGGCTATCGCTCCCCTTGCCACCGGTCCCACGGCATAAATCCGCATATTTTCCCGATTCAGCCCGCACAGCGCTTCCTTATCTACACCATCATAAAAAAACAAGGAATCATGCAGCCACCACACAATCGGTATTCTCGTATCCCGCTCTGACAAAAAAACATAAAAATTTATCGTATTGCACACAATGCGCGCAAATCCGGCCGTCCACTCTGCCTCCCGCATAGTCTCTATCTGCAGATTCACATCAACCACCACGGGAATCCCCTCAGATACCAAAGTATCTCGTAATGGTCCATCCAGCATCGATGCAAACACTACATTATCCCCTCTCGCCCTAAGCGCCTGTGCCATATGATATAGCGCAATTGCAGGACCACCCAGCGTCAAATCATTTGACAGAAGCAGCGTGTAACGCGACTTATCTAAGTTTTCCGCGTCATTGTAATATTGTATGGGTTTCTTATAATCTGCCGGCAGCTTATTTTCTCCACGGCAGAATAAATTATGAAGTTCATAGAAATGATAAATATTCTCTTTTGAAACACCCAGCTCAAGAAGCTGCTGTCTCATCGACTTGACATAAAAACTTAAAATCACCACAACATCATATGCAAGTTTCACTCCCTGTTCCGGGGAAAGAATCTGTATTCCATCCAGATATGTATTCTGCTTGCCCGGTGAATTGTCAATTAAAGCAACGATATCTTCTCTGGCAAACCATTTTTTATAGCGATTATAATAATCTCCCGTGCCAAAAATCAGATATTTCATGCGTTTCTCCTTTTATATTCTTACTCTGGAATTGCATACAGAACGGTATCATATCCATCAAATGAATAATGTCTCATATAGAATTTGTATCCGGTATAATATTTCAAAAGAAGCTGAGGAATTTCCCATATATCTTCCGCCTTATGATAAATACTGATTGCAAGCCTGGGACGCTGCTCCATAATGATACGCTTTGCTCCCTTTATTGCTTCCAATTCCGCTCCCTCGATATCCATTTTTATAAAGGTGACTTTCTTTTCCTGTATAAAATCATCCAACGCCACTGCATGGATTTCCTGTATGTCATTCCCTGCTTTCTGCCCTGTGACAGATGAGGCATAATTCCCTGTCATGCGCATCGACAATACAGTACTCTCAGACCACAATGCCTTCGGAATAATCTCGCAATTCCCATAATCTGCCAGATTATCTTTAAGGGTATCCAGATTGCCTGTATCAGCATCAAAGCAATAGGAATAACCATTTCCGCCGCACCATCTGAAAAATTCCTTTGTCGTAAATCCATCAAATCCGCCGGCGTCTACGAAAACCTCATAGGCTTCCCGCGGTTCCAATTCTTTCAGATCAAAGTAAATTGCTCCTTCTGTTAATCTATATATACTGTTTCCGCCATCAATTATTTTTTCCGAAGGAATATTTGCCTTCTGAAGCTGTGCAGACATACTCGCGCCGCTTTTATAGGAAGAAATTACGATAACCGTATTCCCGTCATATCGACTCATGAACTGATCTAAGGTCACAATGTCCAAATCCCCTATCACTTTTCCTTCCGGCTGGTTATCGATAATCCCCCCCCACCTCATAAATTCTTTTGTTTCCTTATACAATATCTGCCCCCATATTCCTGCGCCAAATATGTACATTTTATCATTCTGTGACTTTTCTTTCAGACATTCGCAGAATCTTTTCCATTCCACACTGTTCCTTACTGTCATGTCCACCATATTTTTAAGATAATTACTATCCTGCGTGATACTATAATTCAGCCTATCCATGTATATTGCTTTGGATAATTTATCTCCCATATGCGCATAAATATTTTGAAAATCTTCTATCATTTTCTTCCTCACCTGACTATATAGTCCTGATTGGTTTTTTCCACATCAGTTTTTCTTCCCCGATACCGATATCACTCAGCGACTGCCTGATACTATCAACATATTCCGGACGACTTACAGCCAATAAAATCACATCATATTCTATACCAGGAATGTCACTCGGTTTTCTTACATTTTCTATTTCCGAGCTGTTACTGTCAACCCATAAAACTACATGATACCCCATTTTGGTAAGCTGTCTGAAATAGTCCCTCCCGGCTTTGCCTGCGCCATAAAGAACGATTCTTTTGTCCCTTAATCCTTCTGTATCAAGCTGAAATTCTGGAATATGGATTGCTGATGCAAAGCCCATTCCTCCATTTACCGCCATTATCGCTGTAACGGATACCCAGCGCTGAAGCTGCGGCACTAAATTCTCTTTTAACGGATGCTTCTCAAAACCATGAATTAATGCAAGATATGCCTTATTAATGTCTGACAGCATATGTGGATTTCCGCCATGAAACATGGAATCTGTACGATACCGATAGTGATAAAAGCATTTATGGCATATTCTGACTGCCCCGCTGATGATAAGATAATTATATAAGAATACGCCATCCTCGGCAAAATTATTATCCGCATCCAAGTTCCTATATACCTGTCTGACTATTTCTGTTCTATACAATTTATTCCAAATCCAAGGCGTCAGGCGTTGTAAGATATCCGAATCCATATCATACAACATCGTTTTTAATAAGAATTCTTTATCGCTTCCTCCATACTCTCCCTCCGAATACTGATCACGATACTCTACAACCATACCCGGTCCGGTCTCATAATGAACTCCCGTTGTCGCCATGTCCGCATCTCCGATCTGCTGAACCAGAAACTCCGCCATACCTTGGTCAATCCAATCATCGGAATCTACATACATAAGAAACTCACCCGAAGCCTGCTCAGCTCCGGTGCGCCTTGCACCAATTAATCCCTTATTTTCCTGTCTGATATATACTACCCGCGAATCACTGCTTGCAAATTCCTTACAGATTGCAGCGCAGCCATCCGTAGAACCGTCATCTATAAGAAGTATCTCCATATCGGGGCAAGTCTGGTCTATAATACTTTGCACACATGCCTTCAAATACATTTCTGTATTATAGATTGGTACAACAATGCTTAGTTTCATATATCCTCCACAATTATATAACCTAAAACCATCTTATTTTTCCAAAAGCGTAAGACAGTCCAGTCTTTCTATTCCTCCCCAGTTTATTACTCTCTGTTCCAGAACCTGAAATCCCTGACGGGATGACAGATAAGCGAATATACCTGCATTCATGTAACTTCGCCCATGCGGGCTATTGATAAACGATGCTGTATAGTCCTTATCATAATTAGAATGGTGGATCAGAACTCTTCCACCCTTCACCAATATCCGATGTATATCTTTTAAATATTCATTAATATCCATCATTTCAAAATGAACCACTGCATCATATGAAAAAAGCGCCGTATATTGGTCGGATGGCAATTGCTCCAGATTAAATCCGTTATTACAATAATAGTGGACGTTATCATATGCCCGGAATCTGTTTTTGCAGAAATTGATATTTTTATCCAATATATCAACCAACGTAACATCCCCAGCTTTATCAATGTATCTCTCTACATGTCTGCCTCTGCCACATGCCAGTTCTATCACATTGGTTAAATCCAACCTGCAAAACAATGAATATATTTCTGACTCTTCATGCCAGAAGCGCCTCATAGGATTATCGTTTTCCACATGCTCGAAATAGTCATCCATATTATCAATATGGAAAAACGCTAAATAGTCTCTATTAAACTCTACCTTGTTCTGCCCCAGATAGTCTGCTATGTTATTCATTTCATAACTTATTCCGCCGTCTTTCCTGATTTGCTCCTCTATCTCCGAAAAAACCTTCTGATCATATGGTGAAATCAGAAAAGGAACTCCTGCAAGTTTTGCCTCGTCATACCCATAACATTTTTTGCCGTCATATTCTCCAAGTTCCGAATACCGCCTGTCGCAAAAGCCCTTTACACACCCATCCAGACCTTTTTCTTTAAAAAAGTTATAATAACTCTTCCCCTGTTTTCCCATTCCATATATAATAAATTGTTTCTGTTCATTCATCTCCCACCCCTCCACAATTTCCCTAATCGTATAAATTCCAACATTGTATTTTTCCCTAAGAAGGCTTTTCACCGGATTATAATTTCTTACCAGCGAAATAATTACCATATCTATATTGTCCGGCGCATCTTCCAGCTTGTATATCGGTATTTCTTCTTTCAAATAGTCTGCATTTCTGTCAATAAAAAATATCGTTTCAATATGATATTGCTTCAATTCCCCCATTAACCTTTTGCCAAGATAACCAGCCCCATATATAGCGACACGTTGTACTCCTTTATCTTTCAGCCGCTCCCCAAAAGAACATCCCGTTTCACGGCATATGGCAAGCATGTTAAGCGTCATAAACATATCTCTAAATTTTTCCAAAAGCGATATCCAATCAAACATTGCATTTCGCCGCATGTTTGATATCTTCTGCAATTTTTCATCATCAAACACATTATTTTTTGAGAGGATATCATACATTTCATCCAGAGACAATATCATTCGTTTATAATTAAGTGACAGATTGCTGCCATTCACAGTATGTTCAAACAGAATATTCTGATTCAGTGCAAATTCAGCCTTTCCTGCAAGCATACATAACCATAGCAGATAATCATCTGCACAGTTTGTTTCCATAATATTATCTATCCATAACTCTGGTATGGATTTCCGTCGCAGCAAGACCTGTCCTGCTGAAATAATAGGATTCCCCTTAGTCAGCATATGTTCTTCTGATATGACTTCCTCAAATTTCATATCTGCATTATAAAACTGCTTGTTTTCATGAATACACCTACATACTACGGCATCCGTATCCCCTATACAAGATAACTGGCTCTTTACATAATCTGGATATATAATATCATCCTGATCCAGAAAAACAATGTATTCACCACTGCTCTGCTTCAGTCCTTGTACTCTGGCACCTTGAATGCCTCTGTTTATTTTTGTATTTAGCAAAATAATATTAACGATATCCGAATAAGTATCTTCCTCAATATTTCCTTCCGGATCATCATTCGATAAAATCAACTCTAATCTTACGGAATCGCCTAGTACTTTTTGGCATGCTTCTACCATCTGTATTATTCGCGGTATATACTGTTTTCCATGATAGAGCGGAGTAATGATACTGACAGCCTTCATATGTTATTTCCTTTCAAAACTTCAGTCCCAAAACATTATATAATTACAGAATCCCCTGCGTTTTAGCTCTTCTGCTATTTCTTTTTGAACCTCAGCGTCATATACTGTTATTATGATTGCAATATCATCCGAATGTTCTAACTCACCTATCAGAATGACAGGAATACCATCCAGCAAAGTAATTCCATTCTCGGAGCTTACAATACACCCGGCAGGTAGTACATTTTCCTTTCTTAACACTGAGAGACAAAATCTACTCATCTTTCCAGTTCCATATAAATATACCCTTTTATGATTTCTAGTAAATGTTGTGATTTTTTCCCTGTTCCTTAAATATCGGTTCAAACCCTCAATGGTACTAAAATTAATAGGAAAAAAACTGTCTGCTTCGCGCAAAATGCGACCTATGGCATATTGCACATATCCTATCTGCTTTTCCGCATAAGAAACTGTCATGGAAGTCCCGGTGTCATAGCCTGCATCCTGGGCAACATATGCAAAAATTCTTTCTATTCCATAGCTTAAATAATTTTCATCCGATAATTTTTCGTCATCAAAGTCTTCATATTTCCAATCTGCATCAAATAATTTATGCATGGCACAGCTTCTAAACCATAATACTGTTCCAAATGTAATCGGCGGTATATTAGGATCTAAATCCGCATTTAAACACAATTTATCCGCAATCGCTTTGGTAATATCAAAAGATTTATACCATCCATATCCGTACCAGGCATCAAAGTTATCCCCGACAGGCTCCGGCGGCGCTAAAATCCCCAAGTCCTTATTATTTTCAAATAATTTCAAAATAGAATCTATGTAATACGGACTCCCTATCTGATTTCCCCACAAATTTTCAATCCATAAAAGCGTATCCTTCTTTATACCCTCATTATGTTCCTTTTTATCATGCAGAAAACATACATATTTATATCTGGATACAATGTCACGACCTACAATCAATAACGCGCTTACATCACGACCTCTGTTTTCCTTCCATAGATACTTGACATTCTGCCTACACAATAAATTTAATTGCTTTCTAACTTCTTCCAACACCTCTTCTCTGGATGAAACAATATAGAGATCTATATTATGTGGTATATTTTCAATATAGTTATAATATTCCGATAAATTTTCTATGTAATATAGATAAATAATAATTGCTGTCTGCGAATATATTTCGGATAAAAGCAGCTCCTCATCAGCATATGCCTTCTCAGATAATATATATATTAGGTTTTTCTCACGCCTAATGTCGTATACATTTTTCATATGCATTATTCTCCATCGTTCATATAGTACCGTGAGCATTCATAATGTATTCAATACTAAATACATATCTGATTTCTATTACACCTTTTTTCTACTATTTCCAGAATTTCATTAAATATTTCCTGATTACCTACTGCTATAATAATTCCATCATCATCCGATATATCAGCCATATCAAAAGGAATGCATTCATCTGAATTATTTTCTGGATTCGTAACCAGAAATCCCTCAAATGACCAACCTTTATAACGAAAATACTCCGCCAGATTCTTTCCGCAAATTCCGGCTCCATAAATATACACTTTTAAATGGGCATTATAAAAGTCCGTCAGTTTTGAATAATTTATCCCTTTCCATACTTGCGCGGTCTTTCCTATTCTCATCAAATGCTTTTCAATAAGATTTACATCATATAAGTTTCGTTCTTTAATATATTTAAGAGCTTTTATCGCACTTTTAAATCCCTTATTTGTCAGACTCAGACTTTTCCTCTTTATGGTCGGAATATTAGCATCATGAATCATTTCATACGAAAATAGCAAATGCGGATTATCATTTTCTTCTGCATGATATTTCAACTCACACAAGTCCGTTAATGCAGTTCCTTTAAATCCGTGTTTTATCAAATATTTGTTACACTCTAATTCAAATAATATAACTGCGTGTAAAAAGGATTCAGGATATATCATTTCTTCCCAAAATTCTCTGAATCCATTATCCAGCAATATCCCTTTCCTAAAAACTATAAAAAAGCTCTGTATGTGAGTATCATATTCATACCCATTATCCAATGTTCCTCCCGGTGAGCGTGTTATCCCCCAATAGTCCGTATTAATTTTTTCCATCTCATTAAAAATATCTTTAAGTGGATATATTGGTCCATAAAATGTATCATTGACAAGCAGTAATTCATCAAACTTACCTACATTATCCCAGCCTAGGTATTTGCATAGTGCATCTTTATAAGCGCCTGCGTCAAAACCATTGTTCTCCCTAATTATAACGGTATCAGTATATTTGTAAAAAGACTTTAAAGAAACATCATTGATTATTCCATTCACTACGATAACTATTTTATCTGCAATAGATTTTATTCCATCCAGAAGATAAGATATATAATCATCCGCAATTCCTTCTCTATCGTAAAATACGAATATGCCTAGTCTATTTACTCTACGGTCGCCAGGTACTCTGAATTGTTCATCTTTCTCCATAAGTGAAACCTTCATCCTTAACTCCATATATCCCTCTGAATTATCTGTTCAATATCCATCTTCAATAAATCAATTTTCACCAAAGAAAGTTCAGTATTTACAAAATTTTTTCGTTCGATTTATCTGACTTTCTTACTCTATTACATAGACAACTTGATTCTCGTATTCCTTGTTTTGATCTTGAAATTCTCTCGATTCCTTAAAATTCTCATCAACCTCTGCCACAAGTTTTCCATCTATAGATACCCTGACATCTACATTTCTAATATACCACTCATATTCAATATCAACCTGCCCAATATCCAAGGCCTGATAACCCAGCATAAATAAATCATATGCCAGCACTGTCGCTGTTGGTCCAAGAGAAATACATATCAAATCTTCCTTATTTGCTACTCTTCGAACGCTTTCTAATATATCCTTATATTTATCCCACGCATTTCGTACAGGACATTCAATTCGCCTGATTGTCACTGCATCTTGAAGCAGATCATTACCAACTCCTATTTTTCCCCCCTTTCCTTCTACCAAAATAATATTTCTATTGGTCCAAACTTTCTTAAATAAATCAAAGATCGGAGAAGCATGACGCTTATCCTTATATAGTATATATGGTCTTGTAACATATGCGTTATAATACACTCTATTCACATCGATAAATGACATTATATCCTTGCGACTTTTTATCATGTATTGCCTTATAATGTCTGCAGAATCTTCCTTGTATTTTTCAAGCTTGCCGAAATTATCCGCTATCGCTATCAGTATGCCCTCATTTTTATTTCTAATAACTTCCCTCAGCCTTATTGAAAGTTCATCGTCAAC
This sequence comes from Blautia sp., assembly GCA_023664455.1. Classification (GTDB taxonomy): domain Bacteria; phylum Bacillota; class Clostridia; order Lachnospirales; family Lachnospiraceae; genus UBA3282. The sequence goes on along the minus strand of JAMPFM010000030.1, from coordinate 4,720 downwards.
ACTTTGAAACCACGGTCGCTCACGCTGAAACATAATTTCAAATTCCCCATCACCAAACCGTGCTAAAGACTTCCCTTCTTTTATTATTTTTTTAAGCAGCTGTTCACTTGACTGTATATCTGGTATTTCTCTTGCTCCAAATTCATAAGGTGCATTTTCCAGTCTACTCATATATTTATATATACTGTTTTCGCATTTTAATATGGTCTCCGCTCTATTCTCAAACAGTCCAATGCTTTCGTTATCCTGCCAGTATATCACTATCTTATCTCTTGCTATCCCCATTTCAAGGCATCTATTCAAAACAGGCTCATAATTTCTAACAGATATAAATATTTTATCAAACTTCTGCGTAAAAAGTATATCAGGCGCTACTATCCTTAATCCATAATCCCATAACTGCTCCTGTTTATTTTTATCGCTGTCAATTATAGCCACGACTTCACATTCTTTTTTATCTATAATGGAGTATATATATTCAGCATAATATCCAGCTCCCCAAATATATACTTTTTTCATATTGCCCCCCCCCAATACAACTGACTAAACATTCTATAATAAACTCTTCCTTATTATAAAATTAAAGGCTAGTTATGTCTGCTGTTTTCAATGACATATTCATACAACTGTACTAATTTCTGCACTGCATATTCCGGTTTCAGCCTATTGATTCGCTTTTTTGCCAATTTGCCCATTTGTATCTTTTCCTCCCATGTCATAGAGACAGCAAACTGCATTTTTTGCAATAAATCTGCTGAATCACCAATCCGGCAAAGCAATCCGTTTTTTTCATGCGTAATAAGCTGTTCAAAACTAGCCCCATCTGTTCCAATAACCACTCTTTCAAAATACATTGCTTCTATACAAGCATTGGGCATATTATCCATAAATGATGGTAATACTACAAAATCAGCATGTTGAATAATGGGATATAGCCCTTTATGCGGCATAGCATTTAACAGTATAACACGGTCAACACATTTACCTGCCATTCTTCTCAATATCCTGAATGCACTTTCACCATTTATTTTTTCAGCCTTGCCTATAAAGGCAAAGTAATAGTCGGGATTATCCAGTAAAAATTTTTCAAGAATATCCGCAATAACAAGAATCCCCTTTTCCGAATATAATGTTCCAAAAAACAGAACATATTTCTTTCCCTTTAGACAATCATCATAGTATTTTGTATCATACTTTTGCACATCATTTACAAATGGTGTTTCAATAACCCCAACTTTCCTATGGCAATCTTTTGAAAAGGCATCAGCTGTATTCTTACAAGGCGCAAATACAACATTACATCTTCTAGCTGACATTCTCTCAAAAAAAGACATTGTCATTACTTTAGCCTTAGAAAACGTTTGAAACGTCGAGAAATAAGTCTTTGCATACGATGATAACCGTAGTACTGATGGTATATTTCCATAATAAAAAATGGCAATTCCACATAGTGACGTGAACTGGATTATATCTATATGAGTTTTATGAGTTATATCTCTGATTTTTTGATTTAAAAAATGTCCTATCTGCAACGCGTATAAAGCATAATCTACCGCCTGCAATCCTACTTCAAAAGATGGGGACGCCATCACTGTCTGAATTTCAATTCCCTGCTCTATTCTATGGCTGTCTCTATCTCCCGCTGCCAGAATAATTGGCCTATGCCCCAACGCTATTAATGACAACGAAACCCGATATAAATAATTGGGAAACCCCGTTGTCGGCTGCCCCTTTTTAGGATAATCAGTTGACACAAATAAAACATTCATAGTTTTTACCACCTTATGCTTGCAAACCCATTATTTCACTCATTTTTCCCACAACTCATACCTCGTATAAAATATCCTCCAAAGAAACAATGGGATAATCAACCCTCTCACTCAACATCTCTTCGATCTCATCAAAATAATAAATAGCAGTTACAACAATCACATCTACAGACTCCAATTTCTCATCCGGAGTTACAACATCAACATCTGCATAGAGCAAATCTGCGTTCTTGTCAATAATATATTTTACCGTAATGCCGGATCCGTACAGCTCATCATACAACCGCTCTCCCAACTCTTTCATACCGTATATTGCAACCGTTTTATATCCCTGCTTTTCAAAATACTCTACCAGTGTTTTACCCTTCTGACGTACCTGAAGCCATTTATCAAACGCCATATAAAGTTCATGAACCTTTACATGTCCTTCAGCCATTTCCTTGATTTTTTTCGATGAGGCCGTCCCTGCTGCCACACTTCCTGCCACAGCTCCAACAGTCATTCCTGCTAATGTTGAAAACACTCCTCCAAATCCTTTTTTCATTTTCTGCCTCCTTAATCCATATTTTCTGCTACATATTGATTTTAAGCAAATCTTCTCCATTTGTCAAAATTATAGTATAACAAAATATACCTTGGAGACTCTCATTCTTTTTCTTTCCTAATCCAAATATTCCCTGAACAGTTACCAATTAACTTATCACACAATTTTTCCTTATAATTGTATTCCAACATTTCCCCAAAAAACTGTACGGAATATTTATTATTATTCATTAAAAATGCTCGTAAAATATACATTTCATTATATACCCTGCCCTGATATATCCACTTCTTAGGATAAATAAATGGATAAAATATGTCATGAAAATGTACATATACGCCTTTCTTTAATCGTGGTAATATTTCAAAGAATATATAATTCACATCTGAATTGATTCTAGAAACATGTGAGGAATCTATAAACAATATATCATTCTCTCCCAGCTGTTCAAAAAAACTAAGCGGAATGTCCTGCAGGAAACACTCGTTAATTTCAATATTATCCTCCGCCTTAAGAAGAGTTTTCAGCCTGTCCGCATATGGCTCTATCGATATAATTTCTATGCTATTATCAAAGCACTTTTCATTTGTGTCTAACATAACAGCAGTAGAAAACCCTGATCCAACTTCTATTATTTTCTTTGGTTTCAATATCCTCATCATATAATGAAGAATATCTGCACTTCCTTTTGGATAGAATTCATTAGTATAATAGTATCTGTTACTCTCCGATTTTTCCCCTGTCCAGTCAATTATGTCCAATGCTTTCATCATATCGGCTAATTCAAATTGTCTGTCCAGATTAAAGTCAATTTCCAATATTTTCTTACTTTTATCGAATATCTCATCTTCCTTTTCATGAATTTCACTCAAATTAGGATATGGAGATTCAAAACCACGAAAAGGACATAAACCAGCACCATCACCATAATCATTCTCATCGTAAGCCTCTGGAATAAATTTAAACATATTATATCCCGGATATATATGAAGAAAACCCTCATTTCTTAATTGTTCTTCAATTTCCTCATGTATATATGGAGAAACCAATACAGATGACTCTCTAGCCCCTAAGCCTATTGCTTCACTTATACTGATACAATCCTTGCTGCCTATTTTCTTTCCATGTTTTTCTACGTTATTATCTATAAAGGCTTCTATATCTATTCCATATTCTGCTAATTTTTTATATATTACATTCCCATTATTTCCAGCTCCAAAAATATATAGTTTCCTCATTCATCTATCCCCTTTTATTATTTTCTATTACATATTTTACACAATAATCCATTTTCTTTATGTGTAATTAACTGCTCAAAGCTTGCACCGTCAGTACCAATCACTCCCTATCAAAATACCTTTTTCCGGATACATAATTCCAGAAAAAAGTATATACTTTTTATCGCCATTGTGTGCATTGTTCTCTTGAATAATCCTTTTCACCCGTTAACAGTTTTAGAATATCTATTGAAAATAAATAGTTTTTACGCATATAATCCCAGTAAGTAAAGTTATCCACCCTTGATGCCTTCTTCTCATGCCAAATAAATCGATTGGTATTATATTTTCCTTCAATATCTTCATCCCCATTGTAAAAGAGGATTTTTTTATATTTACATTGATTAAATGCATCTAAACAGGCTTTTACATTTTCGTCAGATATGCTAAATCCCATTTTTACAAAAAGATTATCCCAATTTATTCTTTTTTTTCGCCTGTTCCACTGCTGCTTAGCTTCATTAAAATCAACATTATGTACAAACTGAATTTGAACATAATTTCCGGGTTCTCCAAGTTTTCCAATAGGCGAGATTCCTTTCCTTAAGTCCCCATCTCTTACCATGATAAGCTCCGTCTGCAAATAAAATAATGGCGCTTGGATGAACCTTGCGTATTCGTCTTTATCCCAGGATGTATTGATTAACGGGCTTGAAAATTCCAATCCTAAATGATGATACACATACCCCCCCCCAGCAATCATCCGTTAATATGGTCACAGGATTTTTTATCAACTTGGAATATAATCTAAAATCAAATAACGCTTTTTTGAATATTTGTCCATTTATAATTCTATTTGCTCCAATTCCCAATTCAATAGCTTCTTCTCTTATTTCTTTAAAAAAAGCCGAACTTGAAATTATTACATATTCAAAATCCAGATCCATTATTTCTTCTCTTAAAACAATTGGAAACCCATCCCTATATTCACAATACTTATCTTCTTTACGGCAGACGATAGCTGCTATCTCAATATTCCCCTTATATATTTCAAAATTAATCTGGTTTAAGATGGTTTCATAATCGTTCCCCATTCCCCATATAATACATTTCTCTTTTATTGCCATATCCATCTCCAATCGTCGAGTAGACAGTCTCGACACTCCTTTCATTTTATTTCTAGCGTGAAAGGC
>JAMPFM010000002.1 GCA_023664455.1 Blautia sp. | reverse complement strand
AGAAAAAAGAATCCCGTAATTATGCGGGTTCTGGCGTTTCGCAAACGCCTAAAAATATATTATCGAAAGGAACGTGAACATCTTGGAACAGGAAAATAGCCTGGGCAATCAAAGAAAAAACAGAAGGTGCAGCATTTTTCTTTGCAGCATCTTGACGGGCTGTCTTTTGACAGTAACGGCTTGCGCAAATAAAAATCCGCAGACGGCTCCGACCGGAGAGGGAAAGGAAAGCCAGCCGGTGCAGGATACGACCGCCACTGCCCAGACAGATATTGGGGTGGAACAGGCGAAGAGCGCGGCATTGTCCCATGCCGGGTTGGAAGCATCTGACGTGACTTTTACCAAAGAAAAACTGGATTATGACGATGGCAGGGCGGAATATGAAATCGAATTTGTAACGGCAGACCAGAAATATGAGTACGAAATCCAGGCGGACGATGGCACAATCCTGAACGCTTCGGCGGAAGCGATTGAGCGCAGGATAAGCAATATGGGAACGCAGGGTTCCGTCACCCTTGAGGAAGCCAAAGAAATTGCACTGGAACATGCCGGATTAGACGCAAGTCAGGTCAGCTATACCAAACTGGAGCAGGACGTCGAGGATGGGCATACGGAGTACGAGATAGAATTTTATGCAGACGGCAAAGAATATGAGTATACCATTCATGGTGAGACCGGTAAGATTCTGGAAGCGGAAACGGAGCAACGATAAAGAAATCACTCCGTTACCGGTCCTTCTGTCACATTCGTGACCGCAGGAGTTTCTCCTAAGGAAACTTCCAGCTCTACACCGTATTTCTGGATTGGCTCGGTTTCTGCTTCCGGGTCTGTGTATTCGCGTTTTTCTTCTTTTTCTTCATAAAGCGATTTGTCTTTCCTGTGTTCTTCCATAGCATGAAGCATCGCCGCGTTTTTGGCTATCTGATAAAGCTCTGCATCATATTCGAGGAGCTTTTTTTCATCGATTGCCGGTACGATGTCCCCTCTGGCGATTCTTCTTGCGGTTTCCAAGGCTTTTGCCATATCTTCCGTCGTATCCTCGGACATTTCCTGCTGACGCCTGGCGGCGTAGCTGCTAAACTCAGCCATATAACGAGCAGCTTCCGCTTCCCGGTCGGCATAGAGTTTATCCTGGGCTTCGGAAAGCGCACGCAGCGCGTCCTCGGATAAATCGATGGAAACACCGTCCACGGTTATCTTGCCATCCGCCAGCGCTTTGCTGATATGGGAGCCGTTTGTAAAAACTACCTTTTGCCGCGTGAGAAGCGCTTTATCCGAACCCTGCCCGTCAGTCTGCAAGGCTTCCCTTTCCGGCTGCTGCAGCTCTTTGCCTTGTTTGGAATAAAAATTGGCGTTATTGATAGCGGTTGTAGGATGAATATTCATAAAATCCCTTCTCTCTTGATTCTCTGTCATGGTCATAGTTGCCGGATTCATGATTCCGTATTGTTGTTAAGAAAACTATAGCACATCCTTATTTTCATTACAATATTGTATCTGTCATGAAATCAGGTGAAATTTGATGCAATCTGATGAAAGCCGGATAAAAACCCGATAATTGTATCAATCTATTTGTATAAATTGAATAAAAAGACTATTCTTTTTACAAATTTTAAGGTATAATTTTCCTAAAGGTATTGAAGGAGGGTAACATTATGGCAAAAGAAATGATTGCGATGCTTCTCGCCGGCGGACAAGGTTCCCGCTTGTACGCGCTGACAGAGAAGCTGGCAAAACCAGCTGTTCCTTTTGGCGGGAAATACCGTATCATAGATTTTCCGTTGTCTAACTGTGTCAATTCGGGGATTGATACGGTAGGAATCCTGACGCAATATCAGCCACTCGTGCTGAATGAGTACATTGGAAACGGACAACCCTGGGATCTGGATAGGCTGTATGGGGGCGTACATGTCCTGCCGCCTTATCAGAAGGCGAATAAATCCGATTGGTATAAGGGAACGGCGAATGCAATTTATCAGAATCTTTCTTTTATAGAGAGATATGATCCCGAATATGTCATTATTTTATCGGGGGATCAGATTTGTAAACAGGATTACAGCGATTTTCTGCGTTTCCATAAGGAAAAAGATGCGGAGTTCAGCGTAGCCGTCATGGAAGTCCCCTGGGAAGAAGCGTCCCGTTTCGGTCTCATGGTAGCGGATGGGAATGACAGGATTACGGAATTTCAGGAGAAACCGAAAGAGCCTAAGTCCAATCTGGCTTCTATGGGTATTTATATCTTTAACTGGGATATTTTAAAACAGTACCTGGAAGAAGACGAGGCGGATCCCGATTCAGAGAATGATTTTGGCAATAATATCATTCCCAACCTTCTGCGGGATAACCGCAGGATGTATGCTTATCATTTCAGCGGCTACTGGAAAGATGTGGGCACGATTACGTCTTTGTGGGAAGCTAATATGGAAGTTTTAGACCCGGAGCATAGTGGGATTAACCTGTTTGATGAAGATTGGAAAATATACAGCCGTAAGAGCGGGATGACCGGGCACAAAGTAAGCACGGGCGCGGTCATCGAAAATTCTATGGTGACTGACGGATGCCGGATTAAGGGCTGCGTCAAGCATTCGATTCTATTTGAAGGCGTCCGGGTAGAAAAGGGCGCAGTGATAGAAGATGCGGTTGTTATGGGCAATACGGTGATTAAGGCGGGCGCTGTTGTAAGGCACTGCATTATAGCGGAAAATGTGACCATTGGTGAGAATGCCGTAGTAGGTGAAATGCCTTCCGGTGATGAGAATAACGTCGCAACCATTGGCGCGGGCATTACGATTGGCGAAAATGCCAGAATCGGTGCGAAGGCAATGGTGAATAGAAATGTGGAAGGCGGTGAAGAGGTATGTTAAATTCTAATGAAAAGAGTGCAATGGGCATTTTGTTCCCCAATAGTTACGACGCGCTGGTGCCGGAATTAGTCAATGTCCGGCTGATGGCGTCCATCCCTTTCGCCAGCCGTTACCGTCTGATTGACTTCATCTTATCCAGTATGACCAACTGTGACGTGGATAATGTTTCCATCATGGTAAACAACAACTATCATTCCCTGATGGATCATCTGGGCTCCGGGCGTGAGTGGGATCTGGTGCGTAAGAATGGCGGACTCAATATTTTCCCGCCTTTTGCGGAGAAGGATTCCAAGCCTTATACCGGGCGTGTGGAAGCGCTGGCGGGGATTCTGAATTTTATCCGCGACCAGAAAGAGAAGTATGTGATATTGACGGATACCAATATGGCGGTGAATTTTGATTTCAAGGCGATGCTTCAGGCGCATATCGACAGCGGCGCCGATGTGACGATTGCCTATAATGAGCAGGAGCTTCCGGGGAATATCAGGGATTCTAAGGCGAACGATAAGGGCTTTTATTATACGTTTGATATTGAGGATGGCAGGATTACGAAGATTTATGTGAATCCGAAGGAAGCGGGCGTCCAGAATTTCTCGATGAATATTTATATCATTGAAAAAGATTTACTTGTAGAGCTGATTGATACGGCGTTTATTCATGGACAGCATTATTTCGAGCGGGACGTGATACTGCCGCGTCTGAGTCAGTTAAACGTACAGGCTTATAAGTATACGGGCTATGTGGCGCGTATCAGCGGCATGAAGAGCTACTTTGACGAAAATATGAAACTTCTGGATGATTATAATCTGGACGCCTTGTTCTCTGGACCGCCGATTTATACGAAGCTGCATGGCGGCGACCCGACCCGTTATATCGAAGGGGCGAAAGTGCAGGAAGTCATGGCGGCGGACGGCTGCGTGATTGAAGGAGAGGTAGAAAACAGCGTACTTTTCAGGGGCGTGAAGATTGGCAAGGGCGCGAAGGTGAAAAATTGTGTCCTGATGCAGAATACGGTAGTGGAAGCGGGCGCGGATATCGAGTATCTTGTTACGGATAAAAATGTTACTGTGACCGCAGGCAAAGAAATGAAAGGAACGGATACGTTTCCGGTTTATATCGGTAAATTCCAGACCGTCTAGTTTGGGACGTCTGGGCAGTATTGACGATTCCCATCTGGAAGGAGTAAACATCCATGCATAATGAATTGACCCGTCAGGATATCGAAAAGATGCAGGAAGAAATCGAATACCGTAAGGTTGTCGTGCGCAAAGAAGCCCTCGAAGATGTGAAACAGGCGCGGGCGCATGGCGATCTGAGCGAAAATTTCGAGTATCATGCCGCTAAGAAAGTGAAGAATCAGAATGAGAGCCGTATCCGCTATCTGGAAAGGATGATAAAAACGGCGGTGGTGGTTTCCGATGAATCCGCAGAAGATGAAGTCGGCATGAACAATACGGTGGAAGTCTATTTCGAGGAAGATGACATAACCGAAACCTATAAACTGGTGACGACTGTCCGGGGTAACTCGCTGGAAGGCCTTATCAGTACCGAGTCGCCTTTGGGCAAGGCGCTTCTTGGACATAAAGCTGGCGACAGGGTTTATGTAGAAGTCAATGCAGGATACGGTTATTATGTGGTCATCCGCTCTATCGAGAATACGATAGACGACGGAACGGATAAACTGCGAAGTTTCTAATTAAAATTGAAAGACTCCCACAAGGGCAGAGTTTTGCCCTTGTGGGAATTTTTTTGGTGTGGCATAACTTTTCCCGAACAAGCATAAGGTATAGAAACGGACATGTTATAGGGGGAAAGCGTATGTATGAAATGAAAACGGCTTCAGAGACTATCAGGCTGTTAACGTCTGATAGAAAGAAAGGACTGGATGGGCGGGAGGTCCTTACACGGAGGGCGAAGCAGGGACCTAATTGTCTAAAGGACCAGGAAAAGAAAACGGTTTGGCGGATGATACTTGGGCAGTTAAACGACCCCCTGATTCTGATTCTGATTGCGGCGATGGCGATTTCTATCCTGTTAGGGGAAGTCGGCGACGCTATGATTATTATTACGGTAGTGGTCTTAAATGCGGCAATCGGCGTGATTCAGGAAGGTAAGGCAGGGAAGGCGGTGGAAGCCTTAAAGAAGATATCGAGTCCGCAGGCCATCGTCATCCGGGAAGGAAAGACCATGAAAATATCCGCCGAAGAACTGACGGTAGGTGATATCGTGCTGCTGGAAGCCGGAAATATGATTCCCGCCGATTTACGTTTGTTGGAAACACAGGGAATGCAGATAGAAGAGTCTACCCTTACAGGAGAGTCTGCACCGATTGAGAAGAATGCAGACTATGTAGCAAGTATGCAGGGGGACAATAGCTGCGCCAATATGGCATATATGTCCACTTTTGTGACGCGGGGAAGGGGCATGGGTATCGTCACGGCGATCGGTATGGATACCCGGATCGGACACATAGCAGACATGCTTCATGGAAGCGAGGAGAAACTGACGCCCCTTCAGCTGAAATTGGGAGAGCTTGGCAAAGCGCTGAGTATCCTTGCCGTGGGAATCTGCGCCTTGCTGTTTTTCATAGCGGTTTTGCAGAAACGCAATATCGGTGAGATGCTCCTGACTTCCGTATCCCTGACGGTGGCGGCAGTGCCGGAAGGGCTTCCGGCAATCGTGACTATCGTGCTTGCCCTGAGCGTATCGCGCATGGTGAAAGCAAGGACCATCGTAAGGAAGCTTTCTTCCGTGGAAACTCTGGGTGCGGTCAACGTGGTCTGCTCGGACAAGACGGGCACACTGACCCAGAATAAGATGACGGTTACGGAATGTTATCTGGATGGCAGGATGATAGATGCCGCAAAGTTTTCAGAATTTTTTACGGGACAGCTCTGGCAGGGGACGACAGGAATGGACAGTGAAAAAGCGCATTTTATGTTAGGCTGCATCCTCTGTAATGACGGTGCAGCGTCTGGCGAAGGGGATTGGGGGGATCCAACGGAAATGGCGCTGCTCCATCTGGCGCAGACATGCGCGGTTCCGGTTGCCATGCTGCGGGAAAAATGTGCAAGACAGGATGAGAAAGGATTTGACTCCGAGAGAAAAATGATGACCACCTGCAATCTGGCATTTGGGAAAGATGGGAGTCTGGTTGCTTATTCTAAAGGCGCTGCGGAAAAAATCGTGGCAAATTGCGCTTATTTTTATCAGGATGGGAAAAAGTGTACATTAAGCGAAGGGGACAAAGAAGCCCTTTACCGTGTATTAGACAAGCTGATGAACGATGGCAGACGGGTGTTGGGAATCGCCATGAATCCGGATGGGGATATGGGGGAAGAGAGGCTTTGCTTCCTTGGGTTTGTGGGAATACAGGACCCGGTCAGACCAGAAGCCGTAGAGGCAGTAAGGGAGTTTGAAAAAGCAGGTGTAGATACGGTCATGATTACTGGGGATCACGGAAATACGGCATTTTCCATTGCAAAAGAATTAGGACTGGCATCTTCCATGAAAGAGTGTATTTCGGGAAGGGAGCTGGACGGGATGGAAGAAAACGTTTTTCTGGGGAAACTGCCAGAGTTAAAAGTCTTTGCCAGAGTGACGCCGGAGCATAAGGTCAGAATCGTCGAAGGTTTCCGCAAACTGGGCAAAACCGTGGCGATGACAGGCGACGGTGTGAATGACGCGCCATCCCTGCAGGCGGCGGATATCGGGATTGCTATGGGAAAAAATGGAACGGACGTTGCAAGAAACGCCGCTGATTTTGTCTTAATGGATGATAATTTTGCCACCATCCATCTTGCCATCCGGGAAGGCAGGGGCATCTATGAAAATATCAGAAAGTCGGTTCTTTTCCTGCTTTCCTCTAATCTGGGCGAGATTATGACGATGTTAGTGACTATCATCGCGGGTTTTCCAAGCCCCCTGAAGGCAAGCTTCATTCTCTGGATTAATCTGATTACGGATTCCTTGCCGGCGCTGGCGCTGGGGGTGGACGACAATGAGACGGATTTACTGATGAAAGAGCCGCCCAGAAAGAAAGAGGAGTCGCTTTTTGCGAAAGGCGGGCTGCTGTGTGTCCTCTGCTACGGTCTGGTCATAGGCGGCGTCAGTCTGGCAGCCTTTCTAAAAGTGCCTTATGACAGATTGGTGGCGGAAGGTCTTCCAATTAGTTTACATAACATCATACAAAGCTATCAGATCTCTACCGTGTTAGCCAAGGCGCAGACCCACGCGTTTATGGTATTGGGAATGAGCCAGCTCTTTCATGCGGTAGGAATGCGGGATGTAAACCGCTCCATTTTCCGCATGAATCATAAGAAAAATCCGTATATGCTGCTGGCGTTGGCGTTGGGACTCTTTTTACAGTTTATCGTGACGGAAGTGGAACCGCTGATTGTACTGTTCGGTACGATAAAATTGGGGGGAATGGAGTGGATGCAGCTGCTTGCCTTGTCCCTGACGCCGGTTATCGTCCATGAGCTGCTTGTCGCCGTGCATGGCGGCATGGAAAAAAGAGTGGCTATGCAAGTGTGCAGAAGGCAAGCAACAGAAGAAACAGCCCGCTAATCCACGACATATCCCTGGAAGACTTTCTGGCGGCAAACGCGCCCAATAGGAAGCCCGTTAAAAAGAGCAGGAAGTGGAAGAGGGACGCCAGCAGGAAAAACAGAAGCAGGGAAGTGACCTGACAGGAAAACGCCATACTGGCAAGGACGCTGTCTAAGGAAAGGGCAAGGCTTAAAAAGAAAGCTTCCTTAGCGCTTAAAACCTGAACGTCCTGCCGGTTGGCGTCTTCGGGGGAAAAGTAAATCGTAAAAATGATATTCAGTTGTTTGATTTTACACGCCCAGTTGCCGACGATATGCGGATATCTGCGGGACAGATACCGCAGCAGACTTTCTAAGAGTTTCTCGCAGCCAAGAACGCACAGCAGCAGAAACGAAAGCGCCGAAAAAAGCCCCGCGGGAAATAAGGAAAAGAGCAAAGCGCCAACTCTGGTCATCAGCGTAATTGTAATAGAAGGAACGAATACAAGAAACACCCCGGCAAGCGGTTTTATATGGACCCTGGAAGCGCCGTAAGCAAATCCCGCGCTCAGAGAGTCAATCGACACGGCAAACAAAAAGAGCAGCATGGGCAGAATGGAAAGCAACATAATCCCACCTCAAGGAATATTTATTCTTATCATATGTAATTCTTTAGATTTTGACTGTACGCTTTCGTCGAAAAATGGTATGATATATATAGCAGAAATTTATATCGCCGGAAAGGAGCCTGCCTATGGAGTTAATGTTTATCGGAGCGGACCATGAAGTGACGGGGAGCTGTCATTATCTTCGTGTAAATGAGAAGAATATTTTAGTGGATTACGGGATGGAGCAGGGGACGCAGGTGTTTGAAAGCTGCAAGCTGCCTGTAGAACCTGCGTTAATTGATTATATTTTACTGACCCATGCGCATATCGACCATTCGGGGATGCTGCCGTTTCTGTATGCGAGAGGATTCCGGGGGAGTATTTATACGACGGATGCGACGGCGGATTTGTGCAGCATTATGTTACGCGACAGTGCGCATATCCAGATGCAGGAGGCGGAGTGGAAGAACCGGAAGGCAAAAAGAAGTGCGGACAACGCCCCAATCGAACCTCTGTATAAGATGGAAGATGCAGACGGCGTGATTAAAAGGCTGATTCCCTGCAGTTATGAGAAAATCATAGAAGTATGTCCGGGTGTTTCGATTCGGTTTACGGATATCGGACATCTGCTCGGTTCGGCGAGTATCGAGGTCTGGGCGACGGAAGGGGATGTCACGAAGAAACTCGTATTTTCAGGGGATATCGGAAACATCGACCAGCCGCTGATCAAAGACCCGAAAGGGACGAAAGAGGCGGATTATGTGGTTATGGAATCCACTTACGGGAACCGGAACCATAGCGATACGAAGATAGATTATATCGGGGAATTGGTAAAGATTTTAAAGAAGACTTTTGACAGGGGCGGCAATGTGGTCATTCCTTCTTTTGCAGTGGGAAGAACCCAGGAACTATTGTATTTCCTGCGTCAGATTAAAGAGGACAGGCTCGTGGAAGGGCATGAGGACTTTCCGGTCTATGTGGATAGTCCGCTTGCAGTGGAGGCAACCGGGATTTTCGGGCGCAACAGTGTGGACTGTTTCGATGAAGAGGCGCTGGCGCTTGTGAAGCGGGGGATTAATCCGCTGACGTTTCCGGGGCTGCATCTGGCGATTACGAGCGACGAATCTAAGGCGATTAACTTTGAATATACGCCCAAAGTCATTATTTCCGCTTCCGGCATGTGTGAGGCGGGGCGTATCAGACATCATCTAAAACATAACCTGTGGAGACCGGAGTGTACGATTTTGTTTGTCGGCTATCAGGCGAATGGGACGCTGGGCAGGGCGATTGTGGAAGGCGCAAAGAGCGTGAAGCTTTTTGGCGAAGTGATTGAAGTCCGGGCGGAAATCGGAAAATTAATCGGCATGAGTGGACATGCGGACAAGGCGGGACTGCTCCGGTTTATCAACGGTTTTGAAAGAAAACCGGATAAAGTTTTCGTCGTACATGGTGAGGACAGTATCTGTAAACTTTTTACGGAGTGCCTGAAAATCGAATATGGCATGAATGCTTATGCGCCTTACAGTGGTACAAGATACGATTTATTGGAAAACCGGTTTATTTATGAGGCGGAGCCTGTTCTTCTGAAGAAGAAGCTGCATGGTATTTCCGACGTCTTTGCAAGACTTGTGGCGGCTGGACAGCGGCTTGTTGCGGTTATCTATAAGAATGAGGGCAGCGCCAATAAGGAGTTGGCAAGGTTTGCGGATCAGATTAACGCGCTTTGCGATAAATATGATAAATAAGAAAGAAGCGGCGCGTCATATGACGAAGAGGCGGACGAAGAGAAAGGCTTGGATGGGAAAATGAGTTTAGCGGATACCATTTTTATCAATATGTGCCAGGATATCCTGGAAAACGGGACAAGCACGGAGGGGGAAAAAGTCAGACCCCACTGGGAGGACGGCACGCCCGCCTATACGGTAAAGAAATTCGGCGTTGTGAATCGATATGATTTGTCGAAAGAATTTCCTGCCATCACACTGCGCAGGACGGCAATTAAGAGCGCGACGGACGAAATGCTCTGGATATGGCAGCAGAAATCGAACAATATCCATGATTTGCACAGCCATATATGGGACGAATGGGCGGACGAGGAAGGCTCCATCGGCAAAGCCTACGGTTATCAGATGGGCGTGAAGCATCAATATCAGGAAGGCATGATGGATCAGGTGGACAGGGTCATCTATGATTTGAAACACAATCCTTTCAGCAGGCGCATCATGACGAATCTCTATGTACATCAGGATTTGCATGAAATGAGACTCTATCCCTGCGCCTACAGCATGACTTTTAACGTCACCCAGCAAAAAGGCGAAGAGCGGCTGACCCTGAATGCCATCCTCAATCAGCGTTCCCAGGACGTGCTGACCGCCAACAACTGGAATGTGGTACAGTATGCGGTTTTAGTACATATGCTGGCGCAGGTCTGCGACATGCAGGCTGGTGAGCTTGTCCATGTCATTGCGGACGCCCACATTTATGACAGGCATATCCCGATTATTCGGGAGCTGCTAGAACGCCCTGTTTATGACGCTCCCATTTTCCGGCTGAACCCGGATATTAAAGATTTCTATCAATTTACAAGAAACGACGTATCTTTGGAAAATTATGAGACGGGACCGCAGGTGGAAAACATTCCGGTTGCGATTTAGACAGGCGTTATCAAGGCGCCGGGAAAGGACGGTTATCAGGATAATGAAGCTGATAGTTGCGGTGGATAATCATTGGGCAATCGGGTGCAAGGGCAGCCTGCTTGTACGCATTCCGAACGACCATAAAAATTTCAGAAGGGAAACGATGGGTAAGGTAGTCGTTTACGGCAGGAAAACGTTAGAGACTTTTCCACAGGGAATGCCCCTTGCGGGAAGGACGAATATCATTCTTTCCAGGAATCCTGATTACCATGTCAAAGATGCGGTTGTGGCGCACAGTGAAGAGGAATTGCTGGAAGAATTGAAGCGCTATGAGGAAGAGGATATTTATATTATCGGCGGGGAAAGCGTTTACCGGATGATGCTGCCTTATTGTGATGTGGCGCATGTGACCAGAATCGACCATATTTATGAGGCGGATTCCTATTTTCCCAATCTGGATGAGACGGGGGAATGGGAAATCGTAGAAGAGAGCGAGGAGCAGACCTATTTCGATATCGCTTATCATTTTGTCACCTATGAACGTAAGAAACAGACACGGGAGTAAAAAATAGTAGAAAGGAAGAAGGAAAATCACATGCGTAGTCAAAAGGACGAGGAAAAGGATACAAAGGGCGGTTTTACTTCCAAACTGGAAAAGCAGGCGGTTTCTCTGCTGCTTGCCAAAGATGAATTGGAAAAAAAGAATATAGAGCTGGAAAAAGCGATGGAGGAGGCCAGAAAAGCCGGCAGGGCGAGAGACCTTTTCTTGTCAAACATGTCCCATGAAATCAGGACGCCGATTAATACGATGCTGGGGCTTAATGAGCTGATTTTAAGGGAAAGCCAGGATGAAACGATCAGGGGATACGCACTCGATATCAAACAGGCAGGAGACGTGCTGCTGTCACTTGTCAGCGATATTCTGGATTTTTCCAAAATCCAGTCCGGCAAAATGGAGCTGCTTGATGGCATTTATGACGTCAGCTCCCTGTTAAATGATCTGATAAACAGTATTTCCATCCCGCTGCGGAAAAAGAAACTCCGCCTGACGCTGGATATTGCTTCGGACGTGCCCTATAAACTGTCGGGCGATGAAATCCATCTGCGCCAGATTGTCGGGAATTTATTGTCCAATGCCATCAAATATACGAAAGCCGGCATGGTGACGCTGCATCTTTCCTGGAAGCCGTTAGAAGAGGATACTATTCTTTTGCAAATTGCCGTGGAAGATACGGGGATTGGCGTCAAAGAGAAAGATATGAAGAAGATTTTCGAGACCTTCACCCGGCTGGATATGGAAGCGAGCCGCACGGAAGAAGGGAGCGGACTGGGGCTTGCCGTGACGAACCGGCTGGTAGAGATGATGGGCGGTACGCTGCGTGTGGACAGCGCCTATGGAAAGGGTTCCATATTTTCCTTTGCGATTCCGCAGAAGGTTATCGACAGCAAACCGTTAGGGGATTTCCAGAAACAATATGACAGGAGTGTCAGAAAATCCATCGGCTACCGGGAAAAATTTATCGCGCCTCTTGGCAAGATTCTGGTAGTGGATGATAATGCAATGAATCTGGCGGTGGCGCAGGATTTATTGCGGAAGACGAAATTACAGATCGACGTGGCTTCCAGCGGGGAAGAATGTCTGGAAATGTTGAAACGCAAGGAATATCATCTAATCTGTATGGATCATATGATGCCGGGAATGGACGGCGTGGATACGCTGCACGCCATCCGGGAGCTGGAAGGCAATCCGTCCAGGGATATTCCGATTATTGCACTGACGGCAAATGCGGTAGTGGGCGCGAAGGAATTTTACTTAGACGCCGGTTTTGAAGATTATCTGACGAAGCCGATTGAGCCGGAGAAACTGGAAGACATGATGATAAAATATCTGCCCAAAGAGCTTGTCTATCTTTCCGGGGATGAGGAGCTTGCCAGCACGGAAGAGATGGATATGGGCGGTATGGATGAAGAGAGTCTCATCGACATGGGCATTAATGCGTCCAACGGCCTGAAATATATGGGCGGAAGCCACGCCCTGTATAAACGGGTTTTGAAAGACTTCCGCGAAATTCTGATTGAGAAGGAAGAACAGCTGAAAGGAATGCTGGATAAAGAAGATATATCCGGCTATGCGATTATCGTACATGCCCTCAAGGGCAACGCGCGCAATGTCGGCGCAGACGAGCTGGCGGAAGAAGCTTTTGAATTAGAAAAGAAGAGCAAGGCGGGCAGTCTGGAAGAAGTGGAAGTGCAGTCGCCGATTCTGTTTAGTATGATGCGCACGATGCGGGAAAATCTGGATAGGTATCTGAAACTGGACGATTCTAATCCGGTAGAAGAAAAACAACAGCAGCCGGAAGATAAACTTACTTTGTCTGACGAGGAGTGGAAAGAGAAGCTGCGTATCTTAAACGAACGCTTAGACGATTTCGACACGGACGGCATCGCCCAGAGCATGGAAGAGCTGAAAGCCTGTCATCTATCGGATAAGCGTAAGAAATTCTTCAAGATGTGCGAGAAAGCCGTCAATGATTTCGCCTACGACGTAGCGATGGAAATTCTTGCGACAGAGCTGGGGAGTGACGCTTGACTTCTCGTAATAAAAGTATAATAA
The DNA here is from genome assembly GCA_023664455.1 of Blautia sp. Taxonomy (GTDB): domain Bacteria; phylum Bacillota; class Clostridia; order Lachnospirales; family Lachnospiraceae; genus UBA3282. The sequence continues at coordinate 93,069 of JAMPFM010000002.1, read as the reverse complement.
TGTAGGGATACAAGGGAAAGGAGTACACATACAAAATGGAAAAGAAAAATTTAGACTGGGCCAACCTTGGTTTTGAGTATCATGAAACGGACAAACGCTATGTTGCGAATTATAAAGACGGCGCATGGGACGGCGGCGCGCTTGTTTCAGATGCGAATATTGTCATGAACGAATGCGCGGGCGTGCTTCAATATGCGCAGACCTGTTTTGAAGGCATGAAAGCTTATACGACAGAAGACGGGCATATCGTGACCTTCCGCCCGGATTTAAACGCGCAGCGTATGGAAGATACCTGTAAGAGACTGGAAATGCCTGTATTTCCGAAGGAGCGTTTCGTGGAAGCAGTGACACAGACCGTAGCTGCCAATGAGGCGTATGTACCGCCCTATGGTTCCGGCGCGACGTTATATATTCGCCCTTATATGTTCGGAAGTTCCGCTGTAATCGGTGTGAAACCGGCGGTGGAATATCAGTTCAGAGTCTTTACGACGCCGGTAGGACCTTATTTCAAAGGAGGCGTTAAGCCATTGACCATCAAAGTCAGTGATTTTGACAGGGCGGCGCCAAACGGTACGGGACATATCAAGGCGGGCCTAAACTATGCCATGAGCCTTCATGCGATTGTGACCGCGCATGAAGAAGGATTCGATGAAAATATGTATCTGGACGCAGCTTCCAGACAGTATGTGGAAGAAACAGGCGGCGCCAATTTCTTATTTGTGACCAAGGATAACAAAGTCGTTACCCCCAAGTCTGGCAGCATCCTGCCTTCCATCACACGCCGTTCCTTAATGGTGGTGGCGAAAGATTATCTGAATCTGGAAGTGGAAGAGAGACAGATAACTTTAGAGGAAGTGAAAGATTTTGCAGAGTGTGGGCTGTGCGGTACGGCAGCAGTCATTTCCCCGGTTGGAAAGATTGTGGATCATGGAAAAGAAATCGCATTTCCAAGCGGCATGACGCAGATGGGACCTGTTACGCAGAAGCTTTATGATACGCTGACAGGGATTCAGATGGGACGTATCAAAGCGCCGGAAGGATGGATTCATGTTATCAAATAGGAAAATCCTGGCGGCGCTGCTTGCCTTGCTGATGGCTTTTCAACTGATAGGCTGCGGCGCCGGCAATAGCAACGGTGTGAAAGTGGTGCTGACCACCGGTTTCCATAAGGATGAGATTTTTCGTATTGAAACCGTTTCCTGTACCCTGCCAGAAATTATGGTCTATCTGACCAATATCCAGAATCAGTATGAGAGCGCCTACGGCGTTCAGATATGGGATATCGACTTAGGCGGCATGACCTTAGAGCAGAATGTCAAAGATATTGCATTAGCGCAGATTGCCCAGATTAAGACGATGAATCTGATGGCGGGAACGTATAAGGTGGAGCTGACGGAAGAAGAAAAAGCGCAGGTAGGACATGCCGTAGAGGATTACTATCAATCTTTGAACGAGACAGAAATCGAGGCAATGGGCGTGGACGAGGGCGTTATCCGCAATCTGTATACGGAATACGCTGTAGCGGAAAAAGTTTATCAGTATATCATCAAGGATATCAATCCCGAAATCAGCGACGACGAGGCGAGAACCATAACGATTCAGCATATTCTGTTCAAGACCTGTGCCATCGACGGCACCGGAGCGCGTATCGAATATACGCAGAAGGCAAAAGAAGACGCTTACGCTGCTGCATGTGAGGTCTGGGAAAAAGCGAAGGCGGGCGAGGATTTCGACGAGCTGGTCAGACATTACAGCGAGGATGATAAAAGCACTTACTCTTTCGGGAAGGGTGAGATGGATCCGGCGTTTGAGAAAGCTGCCTTCAATTTAGGAACCGGGGAAATCAGTGATATCGTAGAATCTTCCTATGGATATCATATTATCCGATGCGTCAACACCTTTGATAAAGAAGAAACGGACAGTAATAAGGTCAAGATTGTAGAACAGCGCAAAGAAGAAGTATTCGGACAGGAATATGACGCTTTCGTGGAAACACTGACTAGAAAGCTGAACGAAGAACTCTGGGACAGCGTGCATTTCATTCATGATGAAAATGTGACGACCTCGCGTTTTTTTGACATCTACAGGACGTACTTCAAATAGTTTAGAAAAAATTTAGAAATTCAGAAATGCAGTAAATACAAGCTTTTCAAGGAATTGTTAGCACTCATTCAAGACGAGTGCTAATTTTTTCTTGACTTTTCATAAAAGGCGAATTAAACTGTTTTTTAGATAATTTGATGCAGATTCATCATAGAAAAGAAAGGAATGGGATAACATGGCAGGAAAGCATGGTAATTTATCTATCAATAGCGACAATATTTTTCCAATTATTAAGAAATGGCTCTATTCGGATCATGATATTTTCTTCCGGGAGCTGATATCGAACGGCTGCGATGCGATTACGAAGCTGAAAAAGCTGGACATGATGGGGGAATATACGCTTCCTGATGACTATAAGGCGAAGATTCAGGTCATCGTCAATCCAGAGGAGAAAACGCTTAAATTTATCGACAACGGCATCGGCATGACCGCCGGCGAGGTAGAAGAGTACATCAACCAGATTGCTTTTTCGGGAGCGGCGGATTTCATTGAGAAATATAAGGATAAAACGAATGATGACCAGATTATCGGGCATTTCGGGCTCGGATTCTATTCCGCGTTCATGGTGGCGGATGCGGTGCATATTGATACCCTTTCCTATCAGGAAGGCGCAGCGCCTGTTCATTGGCAATGTGACGGCGGTACGGAATTTGACATGGACGAGGGGACGAGAAGCGAGGTCGGAACGGAAATTACGCTTTTCATGAACGAGGACTGTCTGGAATTTTGTAATGAGTATAGGGCGAGAGAGGTCATTAAGAAATATTGCTCCTTTATGCCTATGGAAATCTATTTATCGAAAGCCAATACGACGGAAACCCAGATTATTACCGAAGCCGAGAAATTGGACACCGATACCGTCATAGAAGAGCTGAAAAAGGAAAAAGAAGAAGACGAGCAGAAACTCAAGATTACGAAACGCCCGGAGCTTTTAAACGAGACCACTCCGTTATGGAGCAAACATCCGAACGAATGTACGAGAGAAGAATATCTGGAATTTTACCGCAAAGTCTTCCAGGATTATAAGGAGCCGCTGTTCTGGATTCATTTGAATATGGACTATCCCTTCAATTTAAAGGGAATCCTCTACTTCCCTAAAATCAACATGGAATATGAATCCATCGAAGGCACGATTAAATTGTATAACAATCAGGTATTTATCGCGGATAATATCAAAGAGGTTATCCCGGAGTTTCTGATGCTGTTAAAAGGCGTTATCGACTGCCCGGATTTGCCGCTGAATGTTTCCAGAAGCGCCTTGCAGAATGACGGTTTTGTGAAAAAAATCAACGAATATATTACGAAAAAGGTCGCAGACAAGCTTTCCGGCATGTGCAAGACCGAGAAAGAGGAATATGAGAAATATTGGGACGATATCAGCCCCTTCATCAAATTTGGCTGCCTGAAGGACGATAAATTCTGCGAGAAAATGACGGATTATATCCTGTTTAAGAACCTGGATGGCAACTACCTGACCCTGCCAGAATGCTTAGAAGTCAACAAAATTGACCCCGATGAGCAGGAAGAAAATGCAGACGCAACAGTCGCAGTAGATGAAAGCGCAGAAAACAGCGACGTTTCTACAGCGGGCGAAGAAGGCAGCGCGACAGCTTCCGCAGTAGACGAAAACGGCGAGAAAGTGGAAGCCGAAATCGTGGACGAGAATGAGAATAACGTCGCAGATGATGAAGAAGAGACGGAAGAGAAGAAGGAAAAGGTCATTTATTATGTGACTGACGAGAAACAGCAGAGCCAATATATCAATATGTTCAAGGCGGCGAAGATGGACGCGGTGATTCTTACCCACAATATCGACCAGCCTTTCGTATCCCAGTTAGAGGCAAAGAACGAAGGCATTAAATTCCAGAGAATCGACGCGGATTTGACCGATACATTCAAGGCGAAGACTTCCAAGAAAGCCGAGAAAGAGATGGAAGAACAGGCAGAAGAGATTGCCAAGATTATGAAAAAGGCGTTAAAGAAGGACGCGATTACTGTAAAAGTAGAGAAATTAAAGAATAAGAAGATCTCTTCCATGATTACCTTATCCGAGGAAAGCAGAAGAATGCAGGATATGATGAAGATGTATTCCATGCCGGGTATGGATATGGGAATGTTCGGCAACAAAGAAGGGGAAACGCTTATTTTAAATGCCAATCATCCCCTGGTACAGTATATTCTGGAACACAAAGACGGCGAGAATGTGAAAATGATTTGCGAACAGCTCTATGACCTTGCCCTGTTACAACAGGCGCCGCTTGAGCCGGAAGCAATGACGAAATTCGTCGCAAGAAGCAATGATATTATGATGCTGCTGACGAAATAGAAGGAGGCGTTTCTTTTGGCGCATGGAGTGACCGCTTTCTTTTCCCTGCATATTATGATAAGGAGAAAGATAATAAGGTAAAAGCAGGTAACCATATGAACCAAAAAGCGCTAAAAAGTGCACAGATGGAGGGCGATCAGACCGGCAGTCTGCAGATTAACGTGACCTCAGATATCGGATTCATACCGATTCAGAATGCCGTGATTACTATCGCCTACACAGGGACGCCGGAAACGACGATAGAGACACTCGAAACGGACATATCCGGTCAGGCGCAGGAGGTACAGCTTCAGGCGCCGCCCCTTTCCTACAGCCTGACGCCGGAATCACCCATGCCCTATTCGGAATACAATGTGACCGTGGAAGCGCCGGGATATGAGCCGGTAATGGTATCCGGCGTGGAAGTGCTGCCAGATGTGACGGCGGTGCAGGATATCCGCATGACGCCGACAGAGACCGCACAAGGGACGGAAGAGACGCTTCTGATACCTGATCATACGTTATATGGGGAATATCCGCCGAAGATTCCCGAAGATGAAATCAAACCGATGGATGAGACCGGCGAAATCGTTTTAAGCCGTGTGGTCGTTCCCGAATATGTTGTAGTACATGACGGGGTTCCTTCTGATAGCAGCGCACCGAATTATTATGTAAACTACAAAGAATATATCAAGAACGTGGCGTCCTCGGAAATTTATGCGACATGGCCGGAAAGCACGATTTATGCTAATGTTCTGGCGATTATGTCTTTTACGCTGAACAGGGTGTATACGGAGTGGTATCGTAATCAGGGGTATAACTTCACGATTACGTCCTCGACCGCCTATGACCAGAAATGGATTCGGGGCAGGAATACCTACGAGAATATTGACAGGTTAGTGGACAGCATTTTCCTAAATTACCTGTCCAGACCGGGCGTCAGACAACCCATTTTCACATCCTACTGCGACGGGCAGAGAGTCACCTGCGAAGGTCTCAGTCAGTGGGGCTCGAAATATCTGGGGGATGAGGGATATTCGGCAATCGAAATCATCCGTTATTATTATGGCAGCGATATGTATATCAATACCGCAGTCAGCGTTTCCGGGGTGCCTTCCTCTTTTCCGGGCTATAATCTGACCATCGGGGCTTCCGGGGATAAAGTCAGACAGCTGCAGCAGCAGCTCAACCGTATCGCCCAGAACTATCCGGCGATTCCCAGAGTGACGGCGGATGGCATCTACGGTGCAAGGACCGCGGAAGCAGTACGGGTTTTTCAGAAAGTATTTGGACTGCCACAGAGTGGGATTACAGATTTTCCTACCTGGTATGAGATTTCCCGGATTTATGTAGGCGTCAGCCGCATTTCAGAACCAGGTTAATGTGAATCAGACGGGGCTTTGCCGGAATTTATGTTCGGCAAGGCCCTGTTTTATGGCCCCGTTTTATGGCAGATTCGTTTTACCTTGCGGAGTCAGTCCCTTAGATGTTATAATATCTGCAAAAGGTGAAAGGAAGATGTCTGCTAAGGCAGGCGGATGGATAAAAGGTGAAACAGGTTGTCCGTGAAATACTAGAAGGAAATTTCAGATTAGAAAGCGGCTCCCTCGACTTTTCCTGCTCGGATATCGCATTGTCCGTGGAGCAGGGAAGAATAGAGGAAGGCTCTTTTCTCATATACGGACCGGAGGGGGCAGTAACGGAAGGCTATGTGGTTTCTTCCGATTTGCGTATGGAGTGTCTGACTGCCTCTTTTGCTGGCAGCAGGGATGAGATTTTCTATCGTATTGATACGACGGCCATGAAAGCAGGGGATAAGATAAAGGGCGCTTTCGATATTATTTCCAATCAGGGGGAATATCAGATTCCTTTTTCCATCCAGGTTATCAACAACACCATTGCTTCCAGCCTCGGTGAGATAAAAAATTTGTTTCACTTTACAAATCTTGCGAAAAGCAACTGGGCGGAAGCCGTCAGATTATTTTACGAAGAAGAATTTGAACAAATCCTGACAGGAAACGATAAGCAGTATTATGCAGCATATAAAGGACTTTCCGCTAATCCCGGAAACGAGCGCAATGTGGAAGAGTTTCTCCTGGAAATCCGTAAAAAGAAGCCGGTAGAGTTTATCCCGGATGAAAAGAGTATTAAAATAGAATCCCCGGCGTCGTCAGTCCGCTATGCTCTTGTCATTCATCGCAACGGTTGGGGATATACACAATTACAGATAGAGACAGACGGCGATTTTCTGGAAGTCCCCGAAAGAAACATTACAGAAGAAGCATTTCTGGGGAATTTATACAGATTGTACTATTATATCCGTGAGGACAAGCTTCATGAGGGCAGAAATTACGGACGTATCCGCTTGATTGCTTCCGGGAAGACGATAGAAATCCCGCTTACGGTGATTCGTCCGGCGCAGGATCGGAAAAGGTTATTTGGTATGCGCCGGGAGCAGAAACATCTTATTTTACAACTGATGCAGTATTATCAGGCATTTCGCTTAAAGAAAATCAATAGGAAAACCTGGCTGGAGGAAACCGATAAGCTGATAGAGCGCCTACAGGAGCTGGACGGACGGGATATCGCCCCGCAGTTATTCAAGGCGCAGCTTTTACTTACGAAACAGTGTTTTCATGAGGCGAAGTTTCTTCTGGATTTATATGGTGACGACGCGGAGGAAATGCAGGAAGGGATGCCGGCGCTTTACTGCTATTACCTGTATCTGACGACATTATGTGAAGACAACGATGAAAATACCGAAAAGACAGCCGCCCAGATAGCCGCTTTTTATGAGAGAAACCGCGCAGACTGGCGGATTGCCTGGCTGCTTTTGTTCGTATCGGACGAGTATTACAATAGCCTGTCCGCTAAGTGGACGTTGCTAGAAGAGCTTTTTACCAATCACTGCTGCAGTCCGATTCTATATCTGGAGGCATGGCTCTTACTTTGTATGAATCCCGCCATGTTGCTGCGCCTTGGCGCCTTCGAGCTGCAGGTTTTGCATTATGCGGCGAAAAACGAGGTCATGAAAGACGATGTTCTGATGCAGCTGCTCTATCTGGCGCAGAAACAGAAGAATTACTCAGAATCCCTGCTGCGGATTCTGATAACCTGCTATGGGCAGAAAGCGCGGGAGGATATTCTTCATGCCATTTGCTCCACACTGATTAAGGGCAATCTTTATGGGGCGAAGTATTTTAAATGGTATCGTGCCGGCGTAGAACAGAATCTGCGCATTACCCGGCTGTATGAGTACTATATGCTGTCGCATCCGCTGGATGGCAGGGAAGCGTTGCCGAAAATGATTTTGATGTACTTTTCCTATCAGAATGATTTGACTTATGACAGGGCAGCGTATTTATACGCCTATGTGCACAAACATCAGGAAGAAATGCCGGAAATTTACGCAAGTTATGCTCCGACGATGGAGCGTTTTGTGGTGGAGCAGATAAAACGCGGCAGGATTAACAAAGATCTTGCTTATCTCTATCGCAATCTCATCGTCCAGTCTATGGTGGATGAAGAGGTGGCAGGGAAGCTGATGCCTCTCTTGTTTATGAAAGAGATTACGGTGGAAAGCGATACTATCAGGCAGATTGTCCTCGTCTATCCTTACGGGAAAAAACAGGCTGCATATCCCATCACCGATGGACATGCCAGAGTGCCCATCTATGACGAGGAATGCCGGATTATGCTGGAAGATGAGAGGGGAAACCGTTATACGAATACGATTACTTACCGGGCGGAGCCACTGATTACGACGGGTAAGCTTGCCCTATGGGCGGCGCCTTTTGTGCGGGAACACTTAGGGTATGCGCTCTATATCTGTTACGACCATAAAAGCGCGTTGAATATCCAGGAAGATACGGTATCACGCTTCCGTTATCTGGCGGATACAGATTTCTTATTAGAAAGAAACCGCCGGGAAATCAGGGCGGCGCTAGTCCGGTTTTATTATGAAAAAAACAGGATGTGGGAGCTGGATGAATACCTTTCCTGCTTACGGCCGGAAGATGTAGAGGCTGACGACAGGCAGGAAATCGTGCACATCATGACGCTGCGGGGCATGTACCCGGAAGCTTATGAGTGGATGAAAAAGAGTGGTCCCTACGGGATTGACGCTAAGACGTTAGTCAAATTGTGCAGCAGATTATTGGTGCAGGAAGGGCAGCAGGACGATATGCTGTTATTAGGCGTCGCCCATACGGTACTGAGAAAGGGAAAATATGATGATACGATTTTAAGATATCTTGTCCAACATTTTTCTGGCAGCATCAAGGATATGCGGGATATCTGGAAGGCGGCGGTTTCCTTCGGGGTAGAGGAGTATGAACTGAGCGAACGGATTATCGTACAGATTCTCTACACCGGGGCGCACATCGGGGAAAAGATGGAAATTTTCGGCGCTTATCTGCGCGCCGGCGGCAAAGAAGATGTAATAATGGCATTTCTTTCACAGGGCGCATATGACTATGTGATTAAGGAAAAAATTACGGAGCCGTTTTTATTCCAGAGCATTTTCAGGCTCTATCGGGAAAAAGCAGAACTGCCGCTTGTATGTAAACTGGCGTATCTGCAATACTACGCAGAGAATCCAAAAGAAATCACAGAAGAAATCAAAGCGCCCATCCGGGAGTTTTTAGGGGAATTATTAAACCGGGAAATCCTATTGCCTCTGTTTAAGGCATATCAGGATTATCTGCCGGCAGTCGATATGTTACAGGATAAGACCATCTTAGAATATCGTGCCAGACCGGGAAGACGGGTTGTCATTCATTATAAAATCCTGCGGGAAGACGGCGGGGAAGCGGAGTATTGTGAGGAAAAGATGCGGGACGTTTTTGCAGGAATCTGCGTAAAAGACTTTATCCTGTTTTTTGGGGAGAAGCTGCAATACTATATTACGGAAACAGTAGACGGCGTGGAAAAAGTGACGCAGAGCGGCGCCGCGGGCATAAACGATGCAGGCAGTATCGAACATGAGAACAGCAGGTTTCATATGATTAACGATATCATGATTGGACGGACGCTGCAGGACTATGATACGGTCGATGCGTTGTTAGAAGAATATTATAAGAAGGATTTTATTGTCGAAAAGTTGTTTTGTCCGCAATAGTGGAAAAATAGTGCGCAGACGAAGATGCAGCGTGGAAATTTTCAAAGAGGTGGGCTATGTTCTTTGAGAGGAAAGAGGAAGGAAAAATAGAAAAAGGCAGCGTCCTTGCCGGATATGATCTGGGAAACGATTTTTCGCAGATTAGTTATTGTATCTACGAAGGAAACGGCGAGGAAAGCGTGGAAAGCGCGGCGACTGTCATTGGGACGAAGCAGTACAATATTCCTACGGTATTATGGAAACGTAAAGGAACGAACCAATGGCTTTATGGAAAAGACGCCCTAAATTGCCAGCAGGAGCAAGAAGGCAGTCTTGTCACGAATCTGGTAGAACTTGCAAGAAAAGGGGAAACGGTTACGATAGAAGAGGAAGAATTTGATTGTGTGGCGCTGCTGACGCTGTTTATCAAAAGAAGCCTTTCGCTGCTGAATTTCATAACGTCCCCGGAAAATATCGCGGCGATGATGTTTACGGTAGACAATCTGGACGATAGGATGATCGAAGCGCTGACGAGGGCGGCGGCGAATCTGAATCTGAGGACTTCTAGGATCTATTTTCAGAGCCATACGGAAAGTTTTTATTATTTTGTGCTGCATCAGCCAGAAGAGCTGTGGCATTATCAGGTACTTGCCTGTGAACATGACGGGATGCGGCTGAAAACTTATCGGATGGAGTGCAATAAGAAGACGACGCCCATCGTAGTTTTAATCGAAGAACAGGTATATCCGGCATTTGTGATTGCAGACGAGCAGGAAGATGAGGAAATCAAGAGGGACAGCTACCGGCTTGCCGATGAGAAACTGCTTACGATTCTGCAGAAACAGTGCGACGGCAGGATCATTTCCACAGCGTATCTTCTGGGGGCAGGATTTCGGGATGGCTGGGCGCAGGAATCCCAGCGTTTCTTATGCAGAAACCGCCGGGTCTTTCAGGGAAACAATCTGTTCGGCAAGGGCGCCTGCTATGGGCTGTTAGAGAGGATAGAACCTTCGGAAATGGGGAAAGCCCATATTTTTCTGGGGGCGGATAAGTTAAAGTCCAATATTGGGATGAATGTATATAAACGTGGGAAAGAATCTTATTATGCCCTCTTAGATGCGGGTGAGAACTGGTACGAGGCGCATAGGGAATGGGAAATCCTTCTGCCGGGGGATGAGAACACCCTTTCCTTTTTGGTCACGCCGCTGACGGGGAAGAGTGCAAAGCTTCTGGAAATTACACTGGAGGACGCTCCTGTGCGGGAAGGCGCGTTTAGCAGGTATGGCATGGACATGAAGCTGCTTTGTGTAGAGTGCGCAGAAGTGGTGGTAACGGATTTAGGTTTTGGAGAATTATTTCCGTCCACGGGCAGGGTATGGAAGAAACAGATTGAAGTAACATAGGATAAGAGGACATGGAAAGCGTATGGGTCAGATGATATTGGGAACGGGAAACTATGCAAAAATCCCTTATTTTTTGGAAAAAATTTATGTGAATGTGTATTCTCTGGAAGAACTCTGCTACTGTCTGGTAGAGAATGCCGAGTTGTTGGATAACGATATCGTCAACGGGAATCTGGTGCGTTTTCTGGACGAGCAGTGCGGGCTTTCTGAACTTGCCCATGCGCTGTATGCCCTGATGAACCAGAAAGGAGCTGCCCACGCCTTTGTGAGCACGATTCTGGAATATGCCGGACTCTATCCTTCCGAAGAGATTATGCGCGTGGAGTCGATTATCAAAAGCAGCGCAGGACTCAGTCCTTATGAGAAACAAAAGGCAAAAGCAGATTATCTGTTACAGAATAAACGCTACAGTGCAGCTATAGAGCGCTATAGTGAACTGCTTGTCAGACTGCCCGCAGAAGAAAAGGGATTGCGGGGCAGGATACTCCACAATCTGGGAGTGATTCATGCCAGGCTGTTTTTGTTTGAGCGCGCCCAGGCGGAATTTCTGGAGGCATATCAGATAAGCGGCAGCAGGGATAGTCTGGAACAGTTTCTGACGGCGCAGCGGCTGCGGGATAACAACAGAGATTATGTAAACTATATTGCGGAACACCCGGAGCTGCATGAAGTCTCGATGCAGGTGGAGCACAATATCGAACGCGCTACAGAGGCGTTTGACGCCACAGAGGAAAACAGGATGCTTTTCACCCTGCGGGTATACAAGGAAGAGGGCAGTATTACGGCGGGCAATGCAGCGTACTACGACGAGATAGAAACGCTTACGGAGAAAATGAAGGACGCTTACCGGGAAAGTGTGGCAAGATAAAAAGGCATAAGGAGTATAATGGATAGATGGATTGGTTGAAGAAGTTATTTGGGAGATGGCGCAGGGCGGTAGAAGAGCCGGATTATGAGGAAGATTGGGAAAAAGACGAGGAGCGGATTGAAGATTTCAGCAACCGGGAAATCCGCGAGGAATATGTGAAAAGCTGTCTGGAAAAGATCGCAGAAGCGTCCAAAGAACTCGAAAATCTGGATTTTGAATATAATACGGTCACTTCCTATCTGAAAGACATGGAAGAAATAGAAGCCCTTCCGGAAGAAGACGCGGAAGATTTAAAAAGCTGCGCTAAAAAAGTAGAGCTTTTGCAAAGCAGCCGGGACGACTATATGGGCAGGAAACGCCTGATGAGCGACGAGCGTTATACCCAGATAGAGAGTATGTTGGACGAGATAGACGAGGCATGTACGAAGCTAAAAGAGGCGGAGCAGTATCAGGAAGTTGTGAAAAAAGATTTAAGCCGGCTGGACGGGGAAAAACACGCCTACCTTTTTCGGAAAAATGAGCTTGCAGGTACGATTGTGGATACCAAGGGGATGGCGGTTATCTGCGTGGCGGCGCTTGCCCTCTGCGGACTGCTGCTGTTTCTTTTACAGTTTTTCTTAGAGATGGACGTCAGGGCGGGCTATCTGATTACGGTGGGTGCGGCGGCGCTTGCCATTACGATGATTTATGTCAAACATACGGAAGCAAAGCGGGAATTAAAGCGGGTGGAACATGGCATCAATAAAATTATCCTGCTTCAGAATAAAGTGAAAATCAGATATGTCAACAATACGAACCTGCTGGATTATCTGTATCTGAAATACAATGTCACAAGCGCAGACGAGTTAAGTAATTTGAGGGCGAAGTTTGAGAAAGAAAGAGAAGAGCGGGAAAAGTACAAACGCGCCGAGTTAGATCTTGATTTTAACCAGCAGGAGCTGCTGCGGATTCTGAAACGGTATGAAATAGAAGACCCGGCAATCTGGCTGCATCAGACGGAAGCGATTCTCGACCACAAAGAAATGGTGGAAATCCGCCATAATCTGATTATCAGAAGGCAGTCCCTGCGGCGGCGGATGGATTACAACAGAGAAGTCGTCGCAGGCGGCGCCCAGAAGGATATTAAGGAATTGGTGAAAAACTATCCTCAATATACAAAGGAAATTATAGAAATGGTTGAAAAGTACGAGAAAAATATGTAGAATAATACGGTAAGATACTTACTGTAAAAGTCTCAATATCCAATCAGGGCTGCGCAGCACAGAAGCCGCCGCAGCTTAGGAGTCTTTTAGGAAAGGGAAAGGTAACGACAATGAAAAAACTGGAACAGCTTTACGAAGGAAAGGCAAAGAAAGTATTTAAGACAGATGACCCCGATATTTTAATCGTGGATTATAAGGACGACGCAACGGCATTTAACGGCGAGAAGAAGGGCACCATTGTCGGCAAAGGCGTCATCAATAACAGAATGACCAACCGTGTTTTCCAGTTGTTGGAAAAAGAAGGCGTTCCGACACATTTTATCGAAGAGTTAAGCGACAGGGAAACGGCTGTTAAGAAAGTTGAGATTGTACCGTTGGAAGTTATCATCCGTAACGTGGCTGCGGGAAGCTTTTCTAAGAGACTTGGCGTCGAGGAAGGGACTCCTTTTGAAGAGCCGACGATAGAATTTAGTTATAAAAACGACGAGCTGGGCGATCCCCTAATCAACAGTTACTTTGCGATTGCCATGAAACTCGCCACATGGGAAGAAATCGAAACGATTAAAAAATATGCATTTAAAGTAAATGAAGTGTTGAAAAACTACTTCTTACAGGCGGATATCAAGTTAATCGATTTTAAGATTGAATTTGGACGGTATCACGGACAAATCATCCTTGCTGATGAAACAAGCCCTGATACCTGCCGCTTATGGGACGTCCATACCAATGAAAAACTGGATAAAGACCGTTTCCGCAGGGACTTGGGGAATGTGGAAGAGGCATATAATGAAGTGTTTAAGAGATTGGGATTGTAGAGACAGAATGGAAGAATTAGAGCAAATGGAATCAGAAATAGATAGGAGACGGCGGGGGAGCACAGCAGGCGGGCGCAGAGCCGCAGATAGCGGCTGGAACGATAAGCCGGGCGAAGAGTGCGGTGTGTTTGGCATCTATGATTTTGACGGGCACGACGTAGCGTCCACGATTTATTATGGGCTCTTTGCCTTACAGCACAGAGGACAGGAAAGCTGCGGCATTGCCGTCAGCGATACGAAAGGTCCCAAAGGAAAAGTAGCAAGCGTCAAGGAAATGGGGTTATTAAATGAGAATTTTACCCCGGATACGCTGGAGAAGTTAAAAGGCGATATCGGCGTAGGGCATGTCCGCTATTCCACGGCGGGCAGCAGTACCAGAGAAAATGCGCAGCCGTTAGTGCTTAATTATGTAAAAGGAACCCTGGGGCTTGCCCATAACGGAAATCTAATCAATGCGCCGCAGTTGCGGCATGAATTGGAATATTCGGGAGCGATTTTCCAGACGACGATTGATTCCGAGGTGATTGCCTATCATATCGCCAGGGAACGCTTAAACTGCGGCGCCGTGGAAGAAGCGGTAGGGCGCGCCATGCAGAAGATTCAGGGCGCGTATTCCCTTGTGATTATGTCGCCCCGGAAATTAATTGGCGCGCGAGACCCCTATGGGTTTAGACCGCTTTGTATCGGAAAACGGGACAATGCCTATATTCTTGCTTCGGAGACTTGCGCGCTGGATACGATTGGCGCAGAGTATGTCCGGGACGTGGAGCCGGGGGAAATTGTCACGATTTCGCCGGAAAAAGGGATTCAATCGGATAAGCGGCTCTGCATCGAATCAGAGAAACAGGCAAGATGTGTCTTTGAATATATTTATTTTGCAAGACCGGACAGCCATATCGACGGCGTCAGCGTCTATGATTCCCGGATTCTGGCGGGAAAATATCTCGCTATGGATTCACCGGTGGAGGCGGATTTAGTCGTGGGCGTACCGGAGTCCGGCAACTGTGCGGCATTGGGGTATTCTATGGAATCTGGGATTCCTTACGGACAGGCATTTGTAAAAAATGCTTATGTGGGGCGTACCTTCATCAAACCGAAGCAGAAGAACCGGGAAAGCAGCGTGCAGGTGAAACTAAACGCCATCAGGGAAGCCGTGCGGGGGAAAAGAATCGTGATGATAGACGATTCCATTGTGCGCGGAACCACTTCTGATAGGATTGTGCGGATGCTTCGGGAGGCGGGAGCCACCGAAGTGCATATGCGCGTAAGTTCCCCGCCGTTTCTCTGGCCCTGCTACTTTGGAACCGATGTTCCCGCCAGGGAGCAGTTGATTGCCTACGATCATTCCATAGAAGAAATCCGTGATATCATCGGCGCAGATTCTTTGGGATATCTGCGGATGGAGCGGCTTAATGAAATCGCAGGACATCTCGGTATCTGCCGTGGGTGTTTTACCGGAGTCTACCCGATGGAACCACCGAAAGAAGATATCCGGGGGGAATTTGAGAAATAAGACGGAGAGAGAAGCGGATGGCGATAAGACAGACGGATAGGAAAGCGGATTAGAAATAAGATGATTGGTTGAGATAGAATTGAAGCCAGACGAAAAGGAGAGACAAATGGGTACAGATAACTATGTAAGCCCGTTATCGGAGCGGTATGCGAGTAAAGAAATGCAATATATTTTTTCACCGGATATGAAGTTTAAGACATGGCGCAAGCTTTGGATTGCGCTGGCGGAAACCGAGATGGAACTGGGACTTTGCCAGAACGGCAAACCGGTTATTACGAAGGAGCAGATTGACGAGTTAAAAAGCCATGCCGAAGACATCAATTATGATGTGGCGAAAGCCAGGGAAAAAGAAGTGCGCCACGACGTCATGAGCCATGTGTACGCATACGGACAACAGTGTCCGAAGGCGGCGGGCATCATCCATCTGGGAGCGACTTCCTGCTATGTGGGCGATAATACGGATATCATTGTCATGACCCAGGCATTAAAACTGGTGAAAAGGAAACTGGTGAATGTGATTGCCAGACTGGCGGATTTTGCGACAGAATATAAAGCGCTTCCGACCCTTGCCTTTACCCATTTTCAACCGGCGCAGCCTACGACCGTAGGAAAAAGGGCGACCCTCTGGGCGCAGGAATTTTGTCTGGATTTAGAAGATTTGGATTATGTACTTTCGACGATGAAACTGTTGGGCTCTAAAGGAACCACCGGCACCCAGGCTTCTTTTCTGGAGTTGTTTGACGGGGATCAGGAGACGATTGATAAAATCGACCCGATGATTGCGAAGAAGATGGGATTTGAAAAATGCTATCCCGTATCCGGGCAGACCTATTCGCGGAAAGTGGATACGAGGGTCTGCAACGTGCTGGCGGGAATTGCGGCCTCGGCACATAAGATGTCTAATGATATCAGATTGTTACAGCATTTGAAAGAAGTAGAGGAGCCTTTTGAGAAGAGCCAGATTGGGTCTTCCGCTATGGCATATAAACGGAATCCGATGCGAAGCGAAAGAATTGTTTCCCTATCCAGATTTGTCATGGTAGATGCGCTGAACCCGGCGATTACCTCTGCTACACAGTGGTTTGAGAGGACGCTGGACGATTCGGCGAATAAACGCCTTTCCATTCCGGAGGCTTTCCTTGCCATCGACGGTATCCTGGATTTGTGCCTGAACGTAGTGGACGGATTGGTAGTCTATGATAAAGTAATCACCAAACATTTACTGAGCGAGCTGCCGTTTATGGCGACAGAAAATATCATGATGGACGCCGTAAAAATGGGTGGAAACCGTCAGGAACTCCATGAGAAAATCCGCGAGCTTTCCATGATTGCCGGCGCCAATGTAAAAAAAGAAGGCAAGGAAAACAATCTGCTGGAATTAATCGCAGCAGACCCCGCTTTTCATATGAGTCTGGAAGAATTGCAGAATGCGATGGAACCTTCCCGCTATGTGGGAAGAGCGCCCCTGCAGGTAGAGAAATTCATAGAAGAGGTCGTGAAGCCGATTCTGGAAGAGAATGCAGGGCTGCTGGGGATGAAGGCGGAAATTAGTGTGTAAAAATAATAAGAAATTAAAAAAAGTCTGGAGGAGTGAACATGGTAAAAGCAATCGTAGGCGCTAACTGGGGTGACGAAGGCAAAGGAAAGATTACAGACATGCTGGCGAAAGAGGCCGACATTGTGATTCGTTTTCAGGGAGGCGCTAACGCAGGACATACAATTGTAAATAATTATGGAAAGTTTGCGTTGCATACATTACCGTCGGGCGTATTTTATGATCATGTTACAAGCATTATCGGTAATGGAGTTGCGCTCAATATTCCAATCCTTTTTAATGAGATAAAATCAATCACAGATAGAAATGTACCGATGCCGAAGATTCTTGTATCTGACAGGTGTCAGATTGTGATGCCTTATCATATTCTGTTTGATCAGTACGAGGAAGAGCGGCTGGCGGGCAAATCTTTTGGCTCCACCAAGTCAGGAATCGCGCCTTTTTATTCTGATAAGTACGCCAAAATCGGTTTTCAGGTCAGCGAGCTGTTTGATGAGGAACGTTTAAGGGAAAAAGTGGAGCGGGTCTGTGTGACCAAGAATGTGTTATTAGAGCATTTGTATCATAAACCTGCGATTCAGGTGGAGGAGCTTCTGGCGACACTGCGGGAATACAAGGATATGATTGCGCCTTATGTGTGTGACGTATCTTCTTATCTGCATCAGGCAATCAAAGACGATAAGACCATCCTGCTTGAGGGACAGCTTGGTACGCTGAAAGACCCGGATCACGGCATTTATCCGATGGTAACTTCCTCTTCCACCTTAGCGGCATACGGCGCTATCGGCGCAGGGCTTCCGCCTTATGAAATCAAGCAGATTTATACGGTATGTAAAGCGTATTCTTCTGCAGTAGGCGCAGGGGCTTTTGTATCGGAAATCTTTGGCGATGAAGCGGACGAACTGCGGCGGCGCGGCGGCGACGGCGGCGAGTTTGGCGCGACTACCGGGCGTCCACGCCGTATGGGATGGTTTGACTGCGTAGCTTCCAAGTACGGATGCAGACTACAGGGAACGACGGACGTAGCCTTCACCGTATTGGACGTACTCGGCTATCTGGATGAGATTCCAATCTGCGTCGGTTATGAAATTGACGGCGAAGTGACGACAGAATTTCCGGTGACGGCGAAGCTTGAGAAGGCAAAACCTGTCTTAAAGAAAATGCCGGGCTGGAAATGTGAAATCCGGGGTATCCGAAATTACGAAGAACTTCCGCAAAACTGCCGCAATTATGTAGAATTTATCGAAGAACAAATCGGTTACCCGATTACTATGGTATCCAACGGACCCGGACGGGACGATATTATTTACCGCAAAAGCCCGTTGAAAAACTAAAAACAGCCTGTACAACGGACGTTTTCACATGCTATTTTGCAATTATCAGAGACTATCCTGCCAGGAGGTAACAACATGCCGGAAGACATCATGGAAGTAAACGATAAGAAATTTTTCGTCCTTAGACTGCTGGGCAAAGGAAAAGGCGGCTATTCTTATCTGGTTTCTGACGAAACAGGGCGGTATGTTTTGAAACAGATTCACCACGAGCCTTGTGATTATTATCAGTTTGGCAATAAAATCGAGGCGGAAATCAGGGATTATGACAGGTTGAGGAAGATAGGAATCCCGATGCCGCAGCTATTTAGTGTGGATCATGGGCGGGAGCGGATTCTGAAGGAATATATCGAGGGCGATACCATTTATGATGCGGTCCTGCATGATAAAATGAAACCAGAGTATATGAAACAGGTAGAGGCAATGTGCGCCCTGTTATATCCGGCACATACGAATATCGACTATTTTCCAACCAATTTCATTGTGCAGCGCGGGAAACTTTTCTATATAGACTACGAGTGCAACGATTATATGGAAGAATGGAATTTTGAGAATTGGGGGATACAGTATTGGTCTAAGACGGAAGCGTTTTTAAAATATGTGGAAGAGCATGAGGGGTTCTGATAGGAACCCCTCAAATACAAAGCTGTATTAAGCAGATTGCTTCATTTTTATAGAAAAATAAACGGTTATGTGGTAATATATAGGAGCAAAGATAAAAAATATATTTTTTGTTATAATATAAGCAGTTGAAGAGTGTTGTTGCCATGCATCTGAGGAAAATGACTGAGGCAGGTATTACAGATGTTGGTGCGTGGCTCTATTGGAAGGAGAAAGTGTTATGATTACACCAGAACTTACTCAAAAAATAGATACTTTATCAGATGATGAGTACCAGATGGTGGAGCTGTATGTTGATAATGTAATGGAATACTCAAGGCGAAAAAAGAAGGATGCTGCATGGCAGACAATCAGGGCAGATCTGATGGAATCTGAAAAACGAATGAGGGCAGAAGGCGGCATTAATTCGGGACAGCTAAGAAAGAATTTGGGTGTGTAGATTGAAAAATCAGAGATTTTTCAATCGTGAATTTGTGCCTTGCGGCTACAAATGTCGTAGGCTGAGAAAAAGGCATGGTTATTAGTATGTATGAAATCATTTATTCTCCAACCGTTCAGGAAAAATTAGCGGCATTGAAGGTTAGACTGATTGAATTGTGTGGGGAAAAAGTGGGAAAGAAACGTTTTATAGAGGTTATAGATGGTTTTGAGATACGCCTTACGTTTTCAAATACCGGAATACCGATTAAAACAATGTATGATGTTGAAGCAGAGTTTGAACATTATTTTATCATTTATTCCCATAAAAATTACTTTCTATATTATATAGATGGCGACAAGGTATATGTTATGGAGATGTATGATGAAAGGGAAGATTTTGCAAGAACACTGTTCGGGATTGTCACTACCAGCATAGAAACTTTAGAATATTGGAAGGAGTAGTAAGTGCGATTATACTTTTTGATTGTTGCTTTACAAATTTTTATTCGCTAATGTGACAGCTCCTCAAATAATAATCCCCTTCCTACGATATTCCGTGGGCGTCATATGCATTTGCTTCTTGAAGATGCGGATAAAATGTTCTGTTGTCTCATAGCCGACCTGTTCGGAAATATTGGCGATTGAGAGATTCGTATCCTGAAGCAGCACCTGCGCCCGCTCTAGGCGTACCTGCTGTAAAATCTGAGTAAAAGAGCGTCCCGTGGTGGATTTAATCAGACGGGAAGTATATTCCGGCGTATAGTGGAATCTGACGGCAACCTGGTTTAGTGTCACAGTGGTAAAATTATCCTGAATATATTGAAGCAGAGCAAAGCGTTGAACGTCTGCCTTTTGCATAAAGGTAGGCAGTTCAATGCTTTTTTCATAGTTACGGATTAACAGCCCGAATATCAGCATCAGCGTATAAGAAATCATCTGGTCCCAGTAAAGGGACTGATTGATGGATTCCCAATACATATAGAGGAAACCGCGCTGGATTTCGTAATCACTGCCGGTATGGAAAATGATATAGTCATTCCCGTTTTCAGAATAGATATTGTTCAGAAAAAAAGCAGTCAGGATATTCGGATTATTCAGAAAGTTAAAAAAGATATTGTGCAGCGTGCTCTTGCGAATCAGGCAGTTGAGGACGATGCTGTCATCAAAGACGCCGATGGAGTGTTTGATACCGGGCGGGATGATGCAGATATCACCTTTAGATAACGGCTGTTTTTTATTGCTGATTGTCTGTTCGCACTTCCCATCATAGACATAAATCAGCTCAAAGAAAGTATGTTCATGGACAATCGGCGGGCTGTAGCGGTTATGCCGCAGGGTAACGATAGAGGCGCGTTTGTCCGCATCGAAATAGAAATAATCTTCATACACGGGCGGTATCGTATTCGGGATATCCGGTATCAGGAGATGTTTTTCATATACTTTATTCATATCCAGCTCGGCAAGGAATTTCTTCAGGGAATATTCCTGCTGTCTTGCGTAATAATATTTCCGGTAAATCAATTCTTCTTCATTGAGTTTATAAATCTCACTTTTTAAGGTTTCATAATCCATTATCGTATCCTCCGCCCGATTAAAGGGCCGGTTTATCGTTTTGTAGGACATTGCTCGGTACAATAAGATAATCGCGTAGCAATTTTCCTATGTTCTATTCTATCAAAAACTGAAATATCAAAATAAATCACCTAGTTGCGCTTATTATAACATAAAAGTCAAAATAAATCAATTAAACATGTATTTCATGACCATTGGAAAAGAGATAGGGAAGACTATAATGTAAGTATAGCAGAAAAGAAAGTAAGCTGAAAGAGCTAAAAGGCGGTAAAGCTGTTAAAGCAGCAAAGCACAAAAAGCAAAAGCGGCGAAAGCAGCAAAATAGCAAAGCAGTAAAAGCAACAAGAAAGGACAAAGCGTATGGGAAAAGTAATACTTCAGGTAGAGCACATGGATAAGCGGTTTGGTTCTACTGTCGCATTGAATGATGTCAGCATTGAGGTCAGGCGAGGGGAAATTCAGGGACTGATTGGCGAGAACGGTTCCGGGAAATCTACGGTTACTTCCATCATAGCGGGAATGCAGAAGGCGGACAGAGGGGAAATGTATTTAAGGGGCGAGAAATGGGAGCCTCGCTCCATGCTCTGGGCGTTGGAAATGGGCGTCGGGATGATTGTGCAGGAAAACGGAACGGTTCCAGGCATCACGGTGGCGGAGAATATCTTCCTTGGGGAATCCAAACGGTTTAAAGTCCTCGGAAAACGGGGCAAAGAATGGGGAACCGTCAACCGGAAAGCGATGATAGAAGAAGCGCAGGCGGCGTTAGATGCGATAGGCGCTTCCCATATCCGGGCAGAGCAGATAACGGCGAGGCTGGATATGCAGGATAGGAAGCTCATCGAGATTGCCAGAATCATGAATAAGAAACCGAAGATTCTGGTGGTGGATGAAACGACGACGGCACTGTCGCAGATTGGGCGGGATATCATCTACAAAATCATGAAACAGATGAAGGAAGAAGACAATGCAGTCATTTTCATATCCCACGATCTGGATGAAATCATGAATGTCTGCGATTCCCTTACGGTACTTAGGGATGGAAAGATTATCATCACGTTTTCCAAGGAAGAGTTTGATGAGGAAAAGATTAAGACGAGCATGATTGGCAGGGAAATGCAGGGCGATTACTATCGCAGCGATTATGACGGAAGCTATAGTGACGAAGTGGTCATGGAAGTGAAGGACGCCAACTTAGGCAATCAGTTAAAAGATTTCAACTTACAGCTGCACAAAGGGGAAATCTTAGGAATCGGCGGTCTTTCCCACTGCGGAATGCATACGCTTGGCAAGGTTTTATTTGGAACCCAAAAACCGGCAGAAGGCAGGGTCCTCATCCGGGGCAGGGAGTTAAAAAATGAGGCGGACGCCATGAAAGAGCAGATAGGATACGCGGCAAAAGACAGAGACGTTGAGTCATTATGTTTAAATGCAAGTATCCGTGACAATATCGCCATCGGCGGTCTGGATTGTTTTTCCATACAGAATTTCCTGATTCTGCCCGGCAAAGAGAAGAAATATGTGCAGGAACAGATTCAGAATCTGAGCGTGAAATGTGCGGAAATGAATCAATATGTATCCGCTTTATCGGGTGGAAACAAGCAGAAAGTCGTCTTCGGCAAGTGGATTGGAAGAGGGAGTGAAATCCTGATTCTGGACTGCCCCACAAGAGGCGTGGATATCGGCGTGAAACAGGCGATGTATCAGCTGATGTACCAGATGAAGAAGGAAGGAAAGTCCATCGTCATTATTTCCGAGGAAATGACAGAGTTAATCGGGATGGCAGACCGTCTGATTGTTATGAAGGACGGGGAAATCAAGAAAGAGTTTCCAAGAAGCGAGTCGCTTAGCGAATCAGACATTATTCAATACATGATTTAGGAGGGAAAGAGGATGAACGGGAGAACAATCAAGAAGTACATTATGAATTTAACCCCTCTTTTTGGATTAATTGCATTATTTGCAGCTTTCATGATACTTGGAACGTCGAGGGATATCAATATTTCCTATGGTCTGAAAAGTATCGTCAATCAGTCCGTAGTCGTGGCGGTAGTCGCTACAGGAGCGATTTTCATCTATACGCTGGGTTCTTTTGATATCAGTCTCGGCGCATCTACCGCGGTTAGCGCGCTTATCGGCGGGATGGTTTATCTCAAGACGGAAAATATTTTCCTCATGCTGCTTGCCAGCGTCGGCGTGGCTGTTTTGGTGGGGCTTTTTAACTCAGTCCTTGCCTCGGTGTTTAACTTACCGGTGTTTGTCACGACGATTGCGATGTTGAGTGTGTTAAACGCCCTTGTCCTTGTCCTGATTAAGATAAATGGGACAGGTTCTGAAATCGCTGTTCCGGCAGCGGCGGTAAAAGCGTTGAACAATACGACCTTTAAAATAGTGGTATTAGCGGTATTTGTTTTATTCAGCATCTTTATCTTTAGCTTTACGAAAATCGGCAGAATGCAGAAATTCCAGGGCGGAAATCCAGTTTGTGCCAAATTGAGCGGTATTTCCGAAAAGAAAATGGCGATTATCGCATTCGTCATGTCGGGTATCGGCGTGGGACTTGGAGCTTTTCTTTCTACAGTTTATGCGCCTACCCTGACAAGAAACACGGCTTCCAGCATCGGTATGGACGTCATCATCGCGATTGTATTTGGAGGTATGCCAGTATCGGGCGGCGCGAGAAGTAAGATTTACGCGGCAGTGATTGGGGCATTTTCCATGACGCTGTTGAGTCAGATTATGGTAATGTTCAATCTCAATTCGGGAATTGGACAAATGGTAAAGGCGGCAATCTTTCTTCTGGTTGTATTCTTAGCGACCAGTGACCAGAGAGGAAAAATGCTGCCAAGGTAACGGATTCGGTATTTCGCGGGGACGCTTAATACATAAAAATGAAAAAGGAGGAACTATCTCATGAAAAAGTTTTGGGCATTATTGCTTACAGCAGCGATGACAGTATCTGTGTTGACCGGCTGTGGGAGCAACGGTTCAGAAGGAAATGGAACAACAGAGGGTAACACAAACAGCGCGGCTGATACAGGGGCGCAGACAGACGGGGCGGACGATGCTGATACAGCAGATGACGGCGGAGCGGATATGGCATCCGGTTTGGATATGAGTCAGACCGTCAAGATGGGTATTCTTGTATCGGACGCAACAAGTGCAGAAGCATTGGCATTTCGTAATTATTACACGGAATATATCCAGAAACAATATAATGTAGAAATGATTTATTCTGACGAATTGACGGACGCAGCAGGGGAAACATCGGCAATCGATACGTTTATCACCAACAATTGTAAAGCGATTATCTCTTTTTCCTCTTTCGACCGTGCAGCGCAGCTGGAACAGTGCGATGCGGCTGGCGTTTACTATGCGGTAGCAACCGGAACGCTGACAGAAGAAGAGTATGAGACCTACAAGGGATATGAGTATTATGTAGGCGCAATCGGGCCTTCCTTAGATGTGGAATTTGAAACCGGTTACAACATGGCAAAACACTACTTGGATCAGGGTATGAAGAACTTCGCAATCTTTGGCGGCGCGATTCCGTATTACACAGAAATGCATATCTATCGTGCAGCAGGTATGCTGACTGCTATGGTAGAGGCAAGCGGCGCAGATTATCAGGGCGCAGCGGACAAGGGCGCGATTATCGGACAGATTTTCACGGACGGCGAAGTAAAGACCGGCGCAATCGGCGATATCAATATCCTCGGTTATGTGGGTGGATACGATATGGACGATGCATGGTTTGGTAAATGTGCGCAGATGGCGCAGACAGCGGATTTGGAAGTGATTCTTGCAGTCGGGAACGGTTCGGACTTCTTCGGAACCGCGATTGCTGGAACAGACGTAAAAATTGCCAGCGTAGACGCCTATGCGAGCAGCTACGGCGAAGCGATGGAAGCAGGAATGTTGGATTATCTTGCGGGTAAATTCTCTGCAAGCATCGGACCTATCTTTCTTGCAACTTACAGGGCAGCTCTTGGCTCCCCGGTTCGTACAGCAGATGGTAACGCGCTTGCATTAAGCCAGGGTTACTGGGTAGCGACCAGCGCAGACGAATTTAATACTTACTATGCAGTGGACAGCAGCGTGGACTCCCCGGCATATACGAAAGACATGCTGGATACGTTATTAGGCGCAGATTATGCGACATTTGAGAGTTTTGTAGGTAAATACAGCTTTGAAGAAATTCAGGGAATGTAAGGGACAAATTAACGCAGGAGGCAGGCGGAGAACGCTCCGCCGCCGCCCTGTGGTAACAAATTTTGCAGGTTGAGAGAAAGGCATGGTTATTAATATGAAGACAAAGAATAATGATATGTTGAAAAAAATCGTGGGAACGGCGGCAATTCCTGTAGCAACCTTTCTGATTGTACTCATACTGTGCAGCGTACAGGGCGTGAAATTATTTGAAACAGAAGGAAACTGGGTTTTGTTTTTCCGTGCGGCAGCGTCAGTCATGCTGACAACCTTTGCGCTGTCGTTAAATTTAAACAGCGGAAGATTTGATTTTTCCATCGGATCCGTATCGTTGTTATCTTCCGTAATCAGCGCTTCAATCTGTACATCGGCGGGACTTCCCACGGCGGCGATGCTGGGGATTTCCATTGTATCCGGCGCAGCGCTTGGACTGATATCCGGTTCGATATATGTTATCGTAAAACTTCCGCCGATTATCGTATCGCTGGGTGTGGCGCTGTTTTATGAAGGGCTTGCTTTTGCAATCACGGACGGGTACGGCGTTTCCTTTGTGGCGAATACGGAATTAACAAGTTTTCCAAGCGTTATCAATTATGTGCTTGTCATTTTAGTCGGGTTGTTTGTTTTTATCTTTCTTTTTGACTATACGCAGTTTGGTTATGAATACAAGGCGCTGGTATCCGGTCAGAAAGTATCGGTAAATACGGGAATCAAAGAAATTCCCAATGCAGTTTTTTGTTATACGATTTCAGGCGCGCTCATGGGAGTTGTAGGATTTATGAGCGCCACCAATACGGGAACCATTCAGATGGCTTTGAATTTCGGTTCCATCGGCGTGATGTTTACGGCGTTCCTTCCTATGTTCATCGGTGGTTTCATCGGAAGGTTCTGCAATGAAAAAATCGGGTATCTGCTGGGAGCCGTGACGACGGCGTTTATATCCCTGATGTATGCAAGACTGAACGTAGATTCATCTATCCAGCAGATTGTAACGGCATTGATTCTGGTATGCTTCCTGATTTATCTGAATAACGAAAATAAGGTGATTGAATTAGTCGCATTGAAGAAATATATGAAATCGAAAACGAAATAGTCTGCGCTTTTCATGTCGCAGGCGTGGGAAAGGCATGGTTATTAAGATGAAATATGAAGCGGTGATTTTTGACTTAGACGGGGTGATTTGCTTTACGGATAAATATCATTACCAGGCGTGGAAAAAGATGGCGGATGATATGGGTATCTATTTTGATGAAACAATTAACAATAGACTGCGGGGCGTAAGCCGTATGGAAAGTCTGGATATTATCTTAGAAAACTACGATAAAGAGCTTTCCTTAGAAGAAAAACAGAAACTGGCGCAGAGCAAGAACAGTCTCTATGTAGAGCTGCTTAGCCAGATGTCGGAAAAGGATTTGTCTACGGAAGTAAAAGAAACGCTGGATGCCTTGCGGGCAAAGGGATTACGGCTTGCGATTGGCTCTTCCAGCAAAAATGCAAAATACATATTGGAACGGTTAGGGCTGAAAGATTACTTTGATGCTGTAAGTGATGGGACGAATATTACGAAATCGAAGCCGGATCCGGAAGTTTTCTTAAAAGCGGCGGAATTTTTAGGAAAAGAACCGGGGAAATGTCTGGTAGTCGAAGATGCAAAGGCAGGAGTAGAAGCGGCCGGGGCGGGCGGATTTGACAGTGCGGGCTTAGGCGAGGCGGCATCCTGTGGGGAAGCCACCTATGGGATGGAAACGTTTCGCGATTTAGTGAAAATTGCCTGATAGCCGGAAATGGTGACAGAATGCGAGGGAAAATTATGGATTTGAAGAAAAAACCTTTTTGTTTAAGCGACGCGGATATCGCATGGGTGGACAAAACATTGGAGCAGATGACTCTGGAAGAAAAGATAGGCGCCCTGTTCTGCCCGATTGGATATTCCACGGAACCGGAATATCTGGACAGGATGCTGGATTTTCATATCGGCGGTCTTTTCTTCCGCGACGGTGTCGGCAGTGAAATGAGAAGAACATTTGAGTATGCGCAGACCCATTCCCGGATTCCGTTGTTGATTCCTTCCAATTTAGAAGCGGGCGGGGACGGCGCGGCGACGGATGGAACGCCTTATGGAAAACAGATGGCGTGCGCAGCAGCGGGCGATAAGAAATATGCCTACAGGCTGGGAAAAATCGCTTGTAAGGAGGCGTCGGCGCTGGGGATTAACTGGGCATTTGCGCCAGTGGTGGATATTGACAGGAATTATCACAATCCGATTACCAATGTGAGAACTTATGGCGATGACCCGGAAATGATTTATGCGTGTGCGAAAGAATATATGCGCGCAGCGACGGAGTGTAATATGGCGGTGGCCATCAAACATTTCCCAGGCGACGGTGTGGATGAAAGGGATCAACATCTTTTGACATCCGTTAACAGCCTGTCTATGGAAGAGTGGGATGAGAGTTATGGGACGATTTATAAAAGACTGATTGACGATGGGGCGTTAACCTTTATGGCGGGGCATATTGCAATGCCAGCCTATCAGGAACATTATAATCCAGAAATGAAGCATAAAATTGTCCCAGCCACATTATCAAAGGAGCTTTTACAGAATCTGCTGCGGGAGAAATTAGGCTTTAACGGTCTGATTATCACGGACGCAACGCCGATGGTGGGCTTTACCGCGGCGATGGCGAGAAATCAGTCCGTACCGCTTGCGATTGAAAGCGGCTGCGACATGTTCTTATTTAATAAGGATTTGGAAGAAGACTATCAATTCATGATGGACGGCTATAAGAACGGCATCTTATCAGAAAAACGTCTCATGGAAGCAAATAGAAGGATTCTGGCGCTGAAGGCGGCATTAAAGCTGCATGAGAAGAGCGCGGCAGGTACCTTGGTGCCGCCGGAAGAGAGTCTCTGTGTCTTAAAAAGCAAGCAGCATATCGCCTGGGCGAAAGAACTGGCGGACGCATCGATTACGCTGGTCAAAGATACGCAGAAGCTGCTCCCTGTAAATGCGCAGCAGTATCCCCGTGTCCTGTTGGAAATTTTAGGGGATTTCCCATCCAACGACAGGGTTTTGAAACAGACCAAAGCTGCCTTGGAACAGAAAGGATTTCAGGTTTTCGTCTATGAAAAAGAAAACTTCGAGGTCGGCGTCGATAACGTGAAAAGTTTTAAAGAAAAATACGATATGGTCATCTATATTGGCAATGTCGAGAACGCAAGCAATAAGACGACGAACCGGTTAAATTGGTACACTTTCTGGGGGCAGGGAAACAATGTGCCCTGGTTTGTACACGAGGTTCCGGTGTTATTTATCAGCGTGGCAAATCCTTATCATCTCTTAGATGTGCCGATGATACAGACCTATATCAACTGTTATTCTAACAATGAATATGTACTGGAAGCGGTTGTAGGGAAGATAACCGGAAACAGTGAATTTAAAGGAAAAAGCCCGGTTGACGTATTCTGCGGAAGGGACGAGTTACAATATTGTTAAAAATTTAACAGGCAGACCAGATGCACTTATGCGGACAAAAAGAGTTTAAACGAAGGAATGAGAGAATATGAGAATAGAACATCTACGAGTCAATCACTTAAAAAACCCATTGGGGTATGATTTCCCCTATTTGACGCTTTCCTGGAAAGTAAGAGATGCGGCGGCGCATTTTTTGGAAGAAGTGCGTATCGTCATATCCCAGAGCGAGACAATGGACTCTTTTGTTTATGACAGCGGTATCCTGCATGATTTTAGAAGCTGCCAGTTGGAAGTAGAGATGCCGCTACAGCCACGGACACGCTATTTCTGGAAAGTCTTTGTAACGGCGGATGACGGAAAGGAAAGCGCAGAAAGTGAGGTAGCATGGTTTGAGACGGCGAAAATGGAAGAGCCTTGGGAAGCGTGCTGGATTGCGGCTCCGGAAGACAGGGAAAGAATGCCGGTTTTATACCGCTCTTTTTCTGTCCTAGATACCTTGAAGAAGGCGCGGCTCTATAGTTTCGGCGCAGGATTATATGAAGTGGAAGTAAACGGTGCAAAAGTGGGGGAAGAATACCTGCTTCCGGGCTATCATTCCTACGATTTGCTGTTAGAATATCAGACCTTTGACCTGACGGACTATCTGCGAAAAGGTGACAACTGTGTCAGTATTTCTCTGGGGGAAGGCTGGTATAAAGGCAGGTTCGGATTTGACGATGTCTATCTGGATTTATATGGGGAAAGAAAAAAATGCATTGCAGAGCTATATCTGGAGTATGAATCGGGACGGATTGAGCGCATTGATACGGATGGAAACTGGCAGGCGAAAGCGGGCAATATTCTGGGAAACGGAATTTACGACGGGGAATGTCAGAATGATTTGCTTGCGCCTATGCCCCTTACAGTGGAAGTATTACAGGATGATACTTCCCTGCTGACGGCAAGGTCCAATCCGCCGATTCATAAAGTGGGCGACTATGCGCCTGTATCAGAAAAAGAGCGCCCGGACGGCTATCTGCTGCTGGATTTTGGCAAAAGTATCACCGGCTGGGTGGAATGGCAGGGGAAGTTAGATAGCGGACAACAGATTCGTCTGCAATACGGCGAAGTATTGCAGAACGGCGGTTTTTACCGGGATAATCTAAGGACGGCAAAGGCGGAGTTTGTCTATACTTCCGATGGAGCAGAGAAGACGGTGCGGCCGCACTTTACCTATTATGGCTTCCGCTATGTCAAAGTCGAGGGGTTAAAGGAAGGGCAGAAACTAACGTTTCGGGCTTATCGCCTCATGTCCGATATCGAGAGAACCGGCTTTATCGAGACTTCCGATACGAAGATAAATCAGTTATTTGAAAATACCCTGCGTTCCCAGAAATGTAATTTTCTGGATATTCCTACCGATTGCCCCCAGCGGGATGAGCGCATGGGATGGACGGGGGATGCCAATATCTTTGCCAATACGGCTTGTTTCCATATGGACAGCAGCGCCTTTTTCCATCATTATACAAGGAGTCTGCATTTAGAACAGGGGTTGAGCAATGGAGCGATTCCTTTCTTTTCCCCAAGACCCAAGGTCCCGGTGAATGAGCGGACGAATCCTTTTTATCTGGATACCGGCGCATGTATCTGGGGCGATGTGGCAGTCACGCTTCCCTGGACGCTCTATCAGTACTATGGCGATAAGGCGCTTCTTAGGGAACAGTACCCGATGATGAAAGAATGGATCGAATATGTCAGAGGACGTTCTAAAGAAAACGAAATTCCGTTCCTATGGCAGAACGATAGGCAGTTGGGGGACTGGCTGGCATTAGATAACGGCAATATTCATAACCCGGTGGGGAAGACGGACGCTGGTTTTCTTGCCTCAGCATGTTACTATCAGTCTATGCTGACGCTGGCGCAGACAGCGAAGGCATTGGGACTGGCGGAAGCGGAAGAATACCGGGAGCTTTCGGAAAAGATTAAAAAGGCGTTTATCGGCTTCTATTTTACGGCAGACGGACGGCTGAAAATTGATTTGACCCAGACGGCATGCGCCTTTTTATTACATATCGGGCTTTACCCCGAACATGCGGCGGAAAAGTTAAAGGCAGATTTAAAACGCCAGATAGAAGAAAATGACGGACATTTGAACACCGGTTTTCTTGGAACGCCGATTTTATGTCCGGCGTTATCGGATAACGGGTGTAATGATTTATCCTACGATTTGCTTCTCAACGAAGAATATCCAGGCTGGCTCTATGAGGTGAACCTGGGAGCGACTACCGTCTGGGAGCGTTGGAACTCGTTAGGAGAAGATGGCGTGATAAGCGGTACGGGGATGAACAGCCTGAATCATTACGCTTATGGCAGTATTGCGGACTGGATGTACCGGTATATGTGCGGATTTCACCCGACGATGGGGCAGGATATCCCGATGACGATAAGACCCATGCCGGATACGAGATTTTCTTTCGTAAAAGGACGCTGGGAGTCTGTATTTGGGACTTATGTAAGCAGTTGGCATTATGAAGAGGGGACAGGTTTCCAATATGAAATGGAAATTCCTTTCAATACAATAGCAAATGTTATTTTACCAAATGGAAAAAAACATCGCTTGGAAAGCGGAACATACAGGTTTGATAATGATGGGCGGATCATTTGAAAGAAACGTATTTTCAAAGGAGGAGCCGTTATCCGGTGAAGCGGATAAGGAGAGGATATTTATGAAGATTGCTGTACTTGTGGGCGGGATTGCATATGAGACGCAGCGGCGTCTGTTAGAAGGGATTACCCAGTATGCAGAAGAGAAAAATATCAGTATTTTTGTATTTACCTGTAACGGGGACATTTACAAACAGTCGGAATACGGCATGGGGGAATTTCAAATCTTCCATTTGCCGGACTTAAACCGTTATGATGGGATTATTTTCGCCAGAGATACGATTCAGAGTGAGCAGTTTGCGGCGGATATCACGAAGCGGATTGAGGAATCGGGAGTGCCGGTGGTCAGCATTGAAAACGATATTCCGGGGATGCCGGTCTATTATGTGGACAACCGGGAAGCCATGCGGGATATGGTAACGCGTGTTATTGAAACCCACGGCGCGAAAGATATCTGTTATCTGTCAGGACCGGAGCAGAATCCCGAAAGCGCAGAACGCTTAAAGGGCGCGCAGGACGCCATAGAAGCGCATGGGCTGAAACTGCCGGAAGAGAGGCTTTTTTATGGAAATTACTGGATAGACAGCGGCAAAGAGCTGGTAAATACGCTGATGAAGCAGGCGGCGGAGCAGGAAAAGAAGCTGCCGGACGCCATCGTCTGCGCCAACGACGATATGGCGCTGGGAGCCTATATCGAGCTGAACGAGCGCGGTATCGAGGTGGGGAAAGAGATGATTCTGACCGGATACGACCATACATCGGACGCCACAAATCTTTCCCCCAAGATTACGACTGTCGAGAAGCCCCAGGCGCAGATTGGCTATGAAGCCTGTAAGAGCCTTGTGGAACATGCCGGGGAAACCCGAATCGAGAAGCGGATAGAGGACCGGAAATTCAAGGTAAAACATTTTTACCGCGGAAGCTGCGGGTGTCAGGATCATAAGAAAAGAAAACTTTCAAAAGTGCAGTTGAAAAATTTACAGCAGAAACTGGAAATCTTCAACATCGCAGAAATCAATAAAAACATGGTATCCGACTTAAACGACTGCGATAATCAGCAGGATTTCTATGAGTGTCTGAAGGAGTATATCGCGCAGCTGGATTTTTCCTTCCTCTATCTGTGTCTCTGCGAGGACAAAGATGCGGAAGATAAGACGGAATACAGTTATCAGATTCATGAAAACTATTCCGAGCAGATTTATATTCCGGTTGCCTATGAGGAAGGCGTTTTTACCCAATACCCCTATTTTGCCTGTAAAGATTTGCTTCCGCAGGAGTGCATGGATAAAATCGGCAGCCAGCTATGCATTGTGGCGCCGGTTCATTTCCGCAAGAACTGCCTCGGTTATCTGGTCATGTGCGGAAGCGGTCTGCCCTTTAACAGCACCCAGTTCCAGATGTGGCTGATGAATATCTCAAATGCCTTGGAGAACATTCGCAAACAGACGGAGCTAAAACGCCTCGTTAAGAAACTCAACAGCGTCTGGATGCTGGACAGTCTGACCCAGATTTACAACAGGGCGGGATTTTTCCATTTCGCGGATAAGCTGCTAAAGGAGTGTAAGAAGCACGAAACGCCAATCGGAATGCTTTTCGTGGATATTAATAAGCTAAAGCGTGTAAACGACGGGTTCGGGCATGAAGAGGGCGATTTCTATATCAAGACTGTCGCCGATTATCTGAAGAAACTAAAAAACGACGGACAGCTTCTGATGCGCTATGGCGGGGATGAGTTTGTGGTTTTAGGCGAGTTTGTGACAGGCGAAGAATTTAAGAACCTCTTAGAAAAGCTAAACCCGGAGCTTGCCCTATGCAGGCAGCAGCATCAGAAACCCTATGAAATGAGCGTGAGTATCGGCTTCCAGTCGGTATCGATGACGCAGGATTTCCAGTTGGATGAGCTGATGAAACAGGCGGATCAGGAAATGTATACCATGAAAAAGAAAGGATAGACGAAGGATGAAAAAAGGCGTATCGATTCAAGTAAAAGTTATGATTAGCATGTTCATTATTTTGGCGGCGGTACTGTTTAATACCTTCTTCACCAATGCCAATCTGGGGAATATCGAACAGTCGGCGGCACAGATGAACCAGATTTATGTCCAGATTCAGAAGCTGTATGGAAACATTGGAAAAAGAGTCGAGATGATACAGAAGTATGCAAATATTTTAGTGGGCAGCTCCGATGACGACTTAGTCATTGCGGGCGATATCTACGGGCAGCTGGATGGTGAAATGGCTACGGTCAAAGGGCTGCTTGTAGAACTTGGGGATTACGCCCGGCTGACGGAAAATGAAGAATTAATTGCCCTTTTTGCGCAATACAGCGACGGATGCGACGTTTTGCTGGATAGTATGCAGACCCTCAGCCAGATTCGGAAAGAGGGCGATATGGCGGGCGCCAAGATGTATCTGGGGACGGAAGCGTTAGCCATTATTCTTTCCCAGGAGCAGGTGTGCATCGATTTGGAAGCGGCGTTTGATATCTGTCTGGCAGACGCCCAAAAAAGCCTGGAAGGACGTATCAATACCGCAGAAAACAGCAGCATGGCGGTTTCCATCATCAGTATTTTAAGCATTCTCTTTTCCCTTATCATGTGCTATAAGGATATGCTGCAGCCCATGAAGAAACTGAGCCTGAAAGTACAGCAGATAGCTTCCCGGATAGCGGAAGGAACCTGCGATTTGACAGAGCGGATGCCCACTAAGAGAAATGATGAAATCGGACAGCTTATGGCGAGCATGAACCTGCTGTTAGAAGCGTTTCAAAAGCTTACTTACAGGGTCCAGAAAACAACCGCATATATGGAAGAGACGGCGAACCGGACTAAGGTGCAGTTTGCCACGTCCAATGATAAAATAAACGATTTATCGGCAGTCATGGAAGAACTTTCGGCGGGCAGCGAAGAAGTTTCCACCCTTGTAAACCAGATGAAGGGTAAGATGCAGGAAATCGCCGGTCAGACGGGCGATATTACGGGCGAGGTAGAACAGGGAAGCAGCTTTGCCGCAGATTTACGGGAACGGGCGGGATTCATCCGTAGTAAGACCACGGAAAGCCGGAAAAATTCAGAAAACATGGTCGGAACCATCAAAGAGACGATGTCGAAGAGCATCGAAGAAAGCCACAGCATTAACCGTGTGAACGAATTGACCAACACGATTCTGGAAATCGCTTCCCAGACAAACCTGCTGGCGTTAAACGCCGCCATCGAAGCGGCAAGGGCAGGGGAGGCCGGCAAAGGATTCGCAGTCGTGGCGGAAGAAATACGCGCCCTTGCGGATAATAGTAAGACCAATGCCAGCGCCATCCAGGAATTGAATAACAAGATTATTGAAATCGTCCAGTCCTTATGCGCGTGCAGTGAGAAGATGCTGGGATTTGTGGATTCCGATATTATGGAAGATTATAAAAACTTTGAGAACATGTCCATCCAATATGCCGATGATGCGGACGCAGTATCCCAAATCATGGAAAAGATACAGGGCAGCGTAGACCATATCAATCAGCAGATTTCCAGCGTGACCCAGAATATCGGCGGTATTTCATCCTCAATGGAGGAAAGTACGCAGGGAATCCAGAATGTAGCCCAGAATGTACTCGATATTTCCAATACCACCAATGAGATTTACCGGGAAACCTGTGAAAATACCAAGGTGACGACAGAGTTAAAGCATGTTTCGGCAGGATTTGTCGTAGAATAAGAGCCTCTTTTTTCCTGATTTTACAGATTGGTACTTTACATATCCCCCCTCAAAGCGATATGATAATGTAGATGTGAAATAAGCGCTAAAGCATAGAGAGTAGTGCACTTTCAACTATAAGATGACAGAGGTATGGATTATGCTGGAATTAAAGAAGATATCTTTTGAGGTATCGGGGGAAGATAGGAAAGAGAGCCAGAAAGAAATCGTCCGGGATATCAGCCTGACGGTAGAGGAACGTAAGTTCGTGGTCATTACCGGGCCCAATGGCAGCGGAAAATCGACCCTTGCCAAATTAATCGCAGGAATCGAGAAGCCGACCAGCGGACAGATTTTTTTGGACGGCGTCGATATTACGGATACAGGCATTACCGAACGGGCGAAAATGGGAATCGGCTTTGCCTTCCAGCAGCCGGTGCGTTTTAAGGGACTGGAAGTGCTGGATTTGTTACGGATTGCATCGGGCAGGAATCTGTCGGCGTCGGACGCCTGTGAATATCTGGCAGAAGTGGGGCTTTGCGCCAGGGATTATATCAAGCGGGAGGTCAACGCAAGTTTGTCCGGCGGTGAGCTGAAACGCATCGAAATTGCAACCGTTCTGGCGAGGGCAAGCAAATTGTCCGTTTTTGACGAACCGGAAGCCGGCATCGACCTCTGGAGCTTCCAGAATCTGATTCAGGTCTTTGAGCGATTGCAGAAGCGGGATAAAGAGGGGTCTATTATCATCATTTCCCATCAGGAACGGATTCTGAATATTGCGGATGAGATTATCGTGCTGGCGGATGGCAGGATTGCCGACAGAGGGGCGAAAGAAGAGATTTTGCCGGGACTTTTAGGGACGCCTTCCGCCATCAGCCAGTGTACGGGGAATGAAGGCAGAAAGGAGCGATTGTAACCATGCTTGATACAATACAGAAACGGCTTCTGGCGGAAGTGGCGGATTTACACGAGGTGCCGGAAGGAGCTTATAATATCCGGGCGAACGGACAGATGGAGGCAAGGAATACAACGGCGAATATAGACATTGTATCCAAACAGGACGTGAGCGGCATCGATATTTATGTAAAACCGGGAACGAAGAAAGAAAGCGTCCATATCCCGGTAGTTTTAAGCCAGAGCGGTCTCAAAGAAATGGTTTATAACGATTTCCACATCGGGGAAGATGCGGACGTGGTAATTGTGGCAGGCTGCGGCATTGATAACTGCGGCGGACAAGATGCGCAGCACGACGGTATCCACCGGTTTTATCTTGGAAAAAATGCGAAAGTCAAATATGTGGAAAAACATTACGGCTCCGGTGACGGGACAGGAAAACGTATCCTGAATCCGGGCACGGAAGTCTATATGGAAGAAAACAGTTTCATGGAGATGGAAATGGTGCAGATAAAAGGCGTCGATTCCACGAACCGAAAAACCATCGCAGAGCTTTCAGCAGGCGCGAAACTGCTTGTACGCGAGCGGCTGATGACCCACGGAGGGCAGCAGGCATTCAGCGCTTATGAAGTGAATTTGAATGGAGAAGGCGCCAGTGCGGATGTGATTTCCCGTTCCGTGGCAAGGGACGCTTCTTACCAGAAATTCGATTCCAGACTGACAGGCAAGGTTCCCTGCACGGGGCATACGGAGTGCGACGCAATCATTATGGATAAGGCGAGAGTCTTAGCGGTGCCCCAGTTAGAGGCGGACAATGTGGACGCCGCATTGATTCACGAGGCGGCAATCGGTAAGATTGCAGGGGAGCAGATTATCAAGCTGATGACGCTTGGCTTAACGGAAGCGGAAGCGGAAGAGCAGATTATTAATGGATTTTTGAAATAAAGTTTGTTTTACGGGGGCGGAATTTCCGCCCTTTTTTTCATTTGATTTTAAGTTTTCTGCAAAATTTGTTGTTCTTTTTGCAAAATTTGCATATTTTTGTTGTGAAATAATATTGAAGTGGCGCATCATAAATAGTATAATAATAAGGGTATGTCAAATTTCATTGCAATTCTATGCAAAAATATTAAGGCAGAAAGTGCGAAGGAAGAAAGGGGTTATCTATGAACACAAACGTTGTTGAAGAGTATATGAACAAGGTGTATACAATCGTTATTCTGGTTGGTACGGGCGCCTGCTGCGCCGGGGGCAGTACGACAGGGGTTTTGAAGCTGTTAGGATTTTATCCGACCGTCCCCTGGCTTGCGATAGGTATTTTCGTCGGAAGCTGTATCCTGTATTTTTCCATAGGCGTATGGTTTGTCACCCATGCCTATGAAATCAGCGAGGAGGGGGGGGCGAAAAGAATCAGGCACGACATGATGGTAAAGGGCAAAATATTTATGCTGATTATTCTGACGATTCAGTGGAATTTCTTTGTCTATATGCTGCCCAGCCGTGATTTTTGGGCATATGCCTTTTTCTTTATCATCTTAATAGCCTTTTTCATGGATGTGAAACTGACCTCTGCCCTATCCGCAGCCATCGTTGTTTCCACGATAGTTGCATGGATTTTCCGGGCGGACAAGCTGCTGCCGGTCAAAGATGCGTATTTTATACCGGAAATGGTCTTTCGGATTATTTGTATCACGTTATCCATTGCCGGGATTATCCTGTTTGATTTCCTGGTAGAGCATTATCTGATTAATGTGAAAAAAGAAGAACTCGAAGCCAACAATTCAAGGGTGGAAAAAGTGCTTTCCAAAGTGACTTCCCTTGTGGCGGATTTAAACGATACAAGTGTTATTTTATCTGAAGTTTCCCAGAATGAGAGCGCTTCCACGGAAGAACTGTCCGCGACCAGCGATTCCTTGCTGAAGACCAGCAACGCCGTATTGCAGGAAACGGAAAGAAGCCGGGAAAATATGGTGTCCTTAGAGGACTGCTCCGTAGAGCTGGATAAGAATATCACGGAAGTGGAAAGAATTTCCAGAGACCTTCTGGCGAAATCTTCCGAGAATGAAGTCCTGTTAAAAGAGCTGCAGGAAAAGAATAAAGAAGTTTCCGATTCTTCCCAGAATACGCAGAAGATGTCGGAAGCATTGCTGGGATGCGTAGATGAAATCGGCATTGCCCTCAAGGTGATTAACGATATTTCTTCTTCCACAAGTCTGCTTGCCTTAAACGCTTCCATCGAAGCAGCAAGAGCGGGTGAAGCGGGCAAAGGGTTCGCCGTCGTAGCAGAATCCGTCGGCGGGCTGGCGGCGAATACGAAAGAATCCCTGAGCGATATCCAGGAAGTCATCAACAAGCTGCAGAGCAACGTAAGGGAAATGTCCACTTCGGTCGAGGTAAGTACCACGAGTCTGGAGCGGCAGAATGAGACCTTCGAGCAGACCTTCGCAAGTATCGAGGATATGATGTCCATTATCAAAGCTTCCTTAGACGCTATCACCGAGATGAACCGGGTACATACCAAACAGAGCGATATCATCCAGACGACGGTTTCCATCAATCAGGAAATCCTGGAAGCCGTTCAGTCGGAAAGCGAGCAGTTCATTAATATATCCGAGATGATTAATGACAATTCTTCCAACATCATCAAGATGACCGCCCAGGCGGAGCAGTTGGAGAGTATGATTGGGGATTTGAAGGCTACGTTGTTATAAAGAGAACTAAAATAAAAAGGAGCTGCCACACCAAACCAGTGCGCAGCCCCTTTTTGCGTAAGCAATTTTCTTGTTTTATTCGCGTCCATCCCAGCAATAAGTACAGAGTTTCGATTTATCGATGCCCACCGAGGCAATCATATCATCGAGACGATGGTAGCGCAGGGACGTGAAATTCAGTTTTTCCCGTATTTTTTCCAGCATGTCATGGTAAGACGTGGATTCGGGGTCTGCGTAAACCGACAGGTTCGGGTATTTATTGTCCCCTTCCATCTCTTTGATTACCTGTCTGGTAATCAGCTCCATTTCGGAAGTGGAGCGTGAGAAATTCAGGTATTTGCAGCCGAATAACAAAGGCGGACAGGCGGGGCGGATATGTACTTCCCTTGCGCCGCTTTGGTATAAAAATTCTGTCGTTTCCCGCAGCTGGGTTCCCCGCACGATGGAATCGTCGATGAGTACGAGACTCCTGTCCTTAATCAGATCATGCACCGGAATCAGTTTCATCCGGGCGATTAAATCCCGCTTGCTCTGTATCGTCGGCATGAAGGAACGGGGCCAGGTAGGGGTATACTTGATAAACGGTCTGGAAAAAGGAATGCCGGAGCGGTTGGCGTAGCCGATGGCGTGCGCCGTGCCAGAATCCGGGATTCCAGCCACGGTATCCGCATCTACCTTATCCCTTGACGCCAGCAGCGAGCCGCACTGATAACGCATCGCCTCTACGCTGACGCCTTCATAGGAAGAAGAGGGATATCCGTAATAAATCCATAAAAATGTACAGATTTTCATATCCTTCCCCGGCGCGATGAGGGTTTTGGCGCCTTCCGGGGTAAGAATGGCGATTTCACCCGGTCCTAACTCCCTATCCTGCGTATAGCCCAGGTTCAGATAGGCGAAGCTCTCAAACGAAACGCAGTAAGCGGACTCTTTTCTGCCGATTGTGACGGGCGTGCGCCCTAAGCGGTCCCTGGCGGCATAAATGCCCTTCGGCGTCATGAGAAGCATCGTCATGGAGCCTTCGATGAGTTCCTGGGCATATTGCAGTCCCTCGATTAGATTGTCCTTCTGATTGATGATGGCGGCCACAAGCTCTGTGGCGTTGATTTCCCCGCTGCTCATTTCCTGAAAATGGGCATGTCCGCTGTGAAAAAGCTGTTTCTCAATGGCTTCTTTATTATTGATTTTTCCAACGGTGGTAATGGCATAAGTGCCGTGATGGGAACGTATGATAAGGGGCTGCGGTTCATAGTCAGAAATGCAGCCTATGCCGAGAAAACCCTGCATTGTATTTGCATCTTTATCAAATTTTGTCCGGAAAGGCGCGTTTTCGATATTGTGGATAGCCCTGTCAAACCCTGATTCCGGGCTATAAACTGCCATGCCGGCACGCCGTGTCCCAAGATGGGAATGATAGTCCGTACCAAAGAATAAATCAAATACACAATCTTCTTTTGAAGCGACGCCAAAAAATCCTCCCATAAATGTTCTCCTATTCTGTCTTTGCTGTGTTGTAGTGTTGCGTAACCTTTTATACTATAAGTATATAAAAAGATGCACCGCAGGGCAATGATATTTTGAAAAAGAATTGGAAGATAGTAATTTAGTTTGTTTTGTGGTATTATGGCAGTATACACAAGACCAGGGGGGAAAAAGGATGATTTTTAAATGCAGAAACTGCGGCGGCAATACGGTCTATGACCCAGGCAGGAAAAAGATGTACTGTCCGCATTGCGAAAGCATCGACAGTGAGACGATGGTAGGGGAAGGTTCCGTGGCGTATTGCGGAAACTGCGGCGCACCGCTTGACATAGGTCCCTATACGTCCTCCGACAGATGTGAGCATTGCGGAAGTTATCTTGTGTTTAACGAAAGGGTGGAGGGTGTTTATGAACCCCATCTGATACTGCCCTTTCAGGTAGATAAAGACGAGGCAGTCGAGGCGCTGAACCGGGAATTTCACAAAAGAACCTTTACGCCATCCGGCTTTCTTTCAGAAAAAAGTCTGGAAGGAATGAAAGGAGTCTATGTTCCTTTTTGGCTCTACGATTATCAGGCGCATTACAGTTTTCATGGACAGGGCACCAAAGTGCGCAGCTGGCAGAGCGGCAATATGCGGTATGTGGAAACCTCTTATTATCAGATTATAAGGCAGATGGAAGCGGGTTTTGAAAAAGTGCCGGTAGATGCATCTATCGCCATGAACGATGGCGAGATGGATCTGATGGAACCTTATCGGTATCAGGAATTGGAAGGTTTTTTGCCCAAATATATGTCGGGTTTTTATGGGGAAGTCTATAACCAGAGCGCGCCGGAACTGGAAGGCAGGGCGCAGGTGAAGGCGAGAAACGCTTCCGAAGAGCTGATGAAGCAATCCCTGGCGGGATACAATACCATACAGGCTGCGGATAAACAACTGAATCTGGATCGATGCGGCGTCCACT
Organism: Blautia sp.; assembly: GCA_023664455.1. Taxonomy (GTDB): domain Bacteria; phylum Bacillota; class Clostridia; order Lachnospirales; family Lachnospiraceae; genus UBA3282. Next base: position 52,206 of record JAMPFM010000002.1, on the reverse strand, counting down.
ATGCCCTGATGCCGGTGTGGATGTATCTCTATCAGTATAGGGGGCAGACCTATCGTTTTCATGTGAATGGACAGACCGGGAAAGTCGTAGGCAAAACACCGGTATCTAAGGGAAAAGTGCTATTATACGGATTTTCTGTCCTGGCTTATGTGGGCGCGATTGTACAGCTTGCAATCTCGATTCTGGAGGTACTGTAAATGAAAGCATATTTCAAATTTTTTAGGGTAATCTATATTATCATTGCTGTACTTGCGTTGATTTTTCTGGGGATAAACGGAATGCATATCATGACGTCCAGGGCAGGATATCATGAAAGAACCAATACGGAATGCCTGATTACGATGCGGGTTTTTGACGGCGCCGACGTTTTAAGCGATAAAGAAGAACAGAAGTTAGAAAAGCTGATAGCAAAAAGGGAAAAAGAGACCGGCTGCGATATCGTGCTTGTGACGCTCGATACACCCTTAAAAGACTATGCAAGGGAAATAGAGCCGTATGTGCCTTCTGAAGAATTTGTCAGGGTTTTTGCCGAACAGTTTTATGAAGAGGCGAAATTTGGCTATGATGAGCCTAACGGTGACGGCGTGATTCTGGTGGATAACTATTCCAGGGAAGATGACGGAATGATTCATACCTGGTTCTGTACGACCGGTATTGTGAAAGAGACTTATTCTGATGCGGATATCGACCATATTTTAGACAGGGTGTACCGCTATGTGGAATGGAGTCCCTACCTTGCCTATAAGACCTATGTCAACGATTTCTATGACGATATGATGGGTGGCAGGGTGTTCCATATGGACGTGCCGCTGGGGCTGGCTCTTATCATCGGCGTGCTTGCGGCTGCAGGTTTCATCCCGATGAACTGGAAATCCAAGAGCGCCAATAAGACCACGACAGCCGTAACCTATGTAAACGGGCAGCAGGCGGACTTTGTAAGGCACGAAGATATTTTCCTGCGTAAATCCGTCGTAAAACACCGCATTGAATCAAGCAGCAGCGGAGGCGGTGGTCATAGCGGCGGAGGAGGCGGCAGTCACGGCGGAGGAAGTCATGGCGGCGGCGGACACAGCCGCTGACACGAGTGTCATATTTTAGATGCGCAAGGTCATTTTCAGATTTTATACATAATAAAAACACCCCATATGACGGTATTACGGGGTGTTTTTATATATGTTATTTAGATTCCAAATTAAGCCATTTTATTAACTGCCTGTGCCAGACGGGATACTTTTCTGGAAGCTGTATTTTTGTGATATACGCCCTTAGAAGCAGCCTTATCAATGCAAGCCGTAGCAGCGGTCAATGCAGCCTTAGCAGCGTCCTTATCGTTCGCGGCAATAGCGGCAGTCACTTTCTTAACAGAAGTCTTCACGCCGGATTTAATCGCTTTATTCCTTTCCGCTTTCGTTCTGTTAACCAAAATTCTCTTCTTCGCAGATTTGATATTAGCCAAGATGCACACCTCCTATTATCTTTATTTCTATCATAAATCTCTAAGGAAAGTGTCTCATTAATCCGGACACGGACGTTTTAATGAACACACAGCTAATATTGTAGAATAAACCCCAATTTATGTCAATACATAATTTCAAAAATATTGCGAAAAATAAAGCCATGCACCTGCATATCATAGCAGACAAATGTGTGCCTGCACATATTTGGCAGCTATGATATGCAGGTATAGGGCGCAAGCCCGAACCGAGATGAAGCGGAGCGGAATCGAGGTTGCATGGCGGTTGGCAAGCCCGAACCGAGATGAAGCAAAGCGGAATCGAGGTTGCATGGCGGTATACGCAATACAACCATAATCTGCATATTATAACAGAGAAAAAGGAAGAAGAAACGAGGACATGACGTATGGGGTGGTTTCAAATCAGAACGGATCTGGCGCTGGAAGCCAGGGAAGGTATTGATGGAAAAGAAAACGCAGTTCATGGAATAAAAGTGGAAGAAAATTACGACGAGGATAGCGATGTGCACATTACCAAAGTTGTGATTGAGACAAAAAATGGCGCCCGCGCAATGGGAAAACCTATGGGAATCTATGTGACATTGGAGGCGCCGGGAATGATTGAGCCGGAAGAGGACTACCATCAGGAAATATCGGACATTCTTGCGCAGGAAATCAGGAAGCTGATAGCGGAGCCGGAAGAGGAAAAATCCGTTCTGGTAGTCGGACTCGGCAACCGGGACGTGACCGCAGATTCCCTCGGTCCTAACGTAGTAGATAATCTTTTTGTCAACAGGCATATCGTAATGGAATACGGGAAAGTGGCGTATAACTGCTCCAAAATGCACATGGTCAGCAGTCTGGTGCCCGGCGTTATGGCAAAGACGGGTATGGAATCGGCGGAAATTATCAAAGGGGTCATCGAGCAGACCAATCCGGATCAGGTGATTGTCATTGACGCCTTGGCAGCAAGGTCAACCAAACGCCTGAACCGTACCATACAGATTACCAATACCGGCATCCATCCCGGCTCCGGGGTAGGCAATCATAGAAATGCCCTGACGCAGGAAAGTCTGCATGTTCCGGTGCTTGCGATAGGCGTGCCCACGGTAGTCGATGCAGCGACCATCGTAGGCGATGCCATTGGCGAATACCCCAGCGCTCTTTCCGAGCTGAATAATATGTATGTGACAAGTAAAGATGTGGATTTTCAGGTACAGCAGATTAGCCATATTCTTTGTGACGCCTTGAACAAGGCGCTGGATATCTCAATATCATGTTAGCTTCCATGCCTTCATATAATAAATGAGGGGCTGTCTGGAAAGTGTAAAAGCCCGGATGGGATGAAGCGGATACATGAAAAAAATGCGGTTACGGTTAAAATGGGGCAATCAAATTCATATCGGGCGCGGTATCCTGCGCATTTTGCTTTTGGTTTTATGCGTTATGGCGGTATTTTCTGTTTTTTGGGAGTTTTATCAAGACTTCCATAGAGAAGAGGCGCAGGATAATCCCGGCTTACAGTCATGGCTGGAGCAATCCGTTATGGATATATGGATGCCTGGGACCTCAGCGCTATGGGCAGGATATAAAAATAACACCTATAATTTATTGGATCGGATGGTACTGGAAAACTTTCCGGTTCTTCTGTTTAGCATGGAATACCCAGAAGAATATGACAGCTTGGCGCAGGGGGAAAGCGATTACGAGGAATTATTGATTCTGGAAGGCTCAGACGAGAACCGGAAAGAAATTGCGGAAGGCTCCCTGGAGTATGAGGAAGACGCCATTCATCTTGATAAGGGGCTGGAAAATGCCTTTTTAACGGAAAATGAGCAGGCCGCCGGGGAAACAGCGCCGGGGGAAAAAGAGGACGGGAACGCCGGAACGGAAAATAATACAGTCAATGCAGTTTTTCACGAGGTAGAGGAGCCGGTATACCGCTATCAGTGGGACACTTTACAAAGCTATGAGGATCTTGTCAAGGCTTTTTATGCCATAGACTCTACCACCACGGCGGGGCAGGAGCTGTTAAATCTGGAAAAGCTGCTTTCTAAGGATATGCGGATGCAGGGAAGTAATGATATGCCGCAGATTCTCATCTATCATACCCATTCCCAGGAAGCTTTTGTAGACTCCATAGAAGGCGATGAGAGCACTACGATTGTAGGAGCCGGGGAAAAACTGACGCAGCTTTTGCGTGACAAATACGGTTATCATGTCATCCACTATACGGAAAGTTTCGATAAGGAATCGCGGGATTATTCCTATAGTGACGCGCTCCCCGCCATTGAGAAGCTGCTCTCAGAGAATCCCTCGATTGAGTTGGTTATCGATTTACATAGAGACGCGATGCCTGCAGATAAAAGGCTGGTTGTGGATTTACAGGGAAGACCCACGGCACAGTACATGTTTTTCAACGGACTGAGCAGAACGGCGAAAAACGGGGCGATTGAATCTTTGGAAAACCCCTATCTGGATGATAATCTTGCCCTGTCTTTGCAGATGCAGACGGCAAGCAATGAATATTATCCCGGCATTGCAAGGCGGATTTATCTGAAAGCTTATCGTTATAATATGCACCTACGCCCCAAATCCCTGCTGATTGAGTTAGGAGCACAGACAAATACGGTAGAGGAAATCATGAATGCCATCGACCCGCTGGCGCATGTAATTCATCTGGTATTGTCGGGGGAGGAGCCGGACAGGGATTTTTGAAAAAGCCTTTCTAGACATAAGATGCGGAATTTGCTATACTAATTTTACGTGGTTTTAGGAAATGGAAACGTTACCGCCTCGCGTGGCAGACGGTAAGGAAAGGCAATAGGATAGCAATGACAGAGCAGAGCAGAATTAGGAATTTTTGTATCGTGGCGCACATCGATCATGGCAAATCGACGCTTGCGGATAGAATTATAGAGAAAACGGGACTGCTTACCAGCAGGGAAATGCAGGCGCAGGTTCTGGATAATATGGAGCTGGAGCGGGAAAGAGGCATTACCATCAAGGCGCAGACGGTCCGTATCGTCTATCAGGCGAAAGACGGACAAGAATATATTTTTAATCTAATCGATACGCCGGGGCATGTGGATTTTAACTATGAAGTCAGCAGAAGCCTTGCAGCATGTGACGGCGCGATTCTGGTAGTGGACGCGGCGCAGGGCATCGAGGCGCAGACGCTGGCGAATGTGTACCTTGCGCTGGATCATGATTTAGATGTATTTCCGGTCATCAACAAAATCGATTTACCCAGCGCAGACCCGGAGCGGGTAAAAAATGAAATCGAGGACGTCATCGGGATAGAAGCCCAGGACGCCCCGCTGATTTCCGCGAAAAACGGAATCGGCATCGATGAGGTGTTAGAGGCGGTAGTAGCCAAAATCCCCGCCCCCAAGGGCAGCCCGGACAACCCCTTACAGGCGCTTATTTTTGATTCCGTCTATGATTCTTATAAAGGCGTCATCGTCTTTTGCAGGATTATGGAGGGGACTGTCCGTAAAGGCGCCAATATCAGAATGATGGCGACCGGGGCGACGGCGGAAGTAGTGGAAGTCGGTTATTTTGGCGCGGGACAGTTTATCCCCTGCGAGGAGCTTTCAGCGGGGATGGTGGGTTATCTGACGGCTTCCATTAAGAATGTAAAAGATACGGCGGTGGGGGATACAATAACAGATGTTACCAATCCGTGTAAGGAGCCCTTGCCGGGCTATAAGAAAGTCAACTCTATGGTTTACTGCGGCATGTATCCGGCGGATGGCGCAAAATATCCCGATTTGCGGGATGCTCTGGAGAAGCTCCGTTTAAATGACGCTTCCCTAAATTATGAGCCGGAAACTTCCATCGCGCTAGGCTTTGGGTTCCGCTGCGGCTTTTTGGGGCTGCTGCATTTAGAAATCATACAGGAGCGGCTGGAACGGGAATATAATCTGGATTTAGTAACAACCGCACCGGGTGTTATTTATCGTGTGCATAAGACGAATGGGGAAATGCTGGAACTGACGAATCCCTCTAATCTGCCCGATGCTTCCGAGATTGACTATATGGAAGAACCTGTCGTCAGTGCGGAAATCATGGTGACGACGGAATTTATCGGACCGATTATGCAGCTTTGCCAGGAAAGGCGCGGACGCTATGGCAGTACGGAATATATTGAGGCTTCCAGGGCTTTGTTAAAATACGATTTACCTTTGAATGAAATCATATATGATTTCTTCGACGCCTTGAAATCCCGCTCTAGAGGATATGCTTCTTTTGATTATGAGCTGAAAGGGTATGAGGAGTCGAAGCTGGTCAAGCTGGATATCCTGATTAATCATGAAGAGGTGGACGCGCTTTCTTTTATCGTCCATGCGGACAGCGCTTATGAGCGGGGGCGGAAGATGTGCGAGAAACTGAAAGGCGAAATTCCCAGACACCTGTTTGAAATTCCCATTCAGGCGGCGGTGGGCGGTAAAATCATCGCGAGGGAAACCGTGAAGGCAATGCGCAAAGATGTCCTTGCAAAATGCTACGGCGGGGATATTACCCGTAAAAAGAAGCTCTTAGAGAAGCAGAAAGAAGGCAAGAAGCGGATGCGCCAGATAGGAAACGTGGAAATTCCGCAGAGCGCGTTCATGAGCGTGCTGAAACTGGATGAGAATTAGGAAATCGTGAAAGGCGTGGTTATTGGTATGCGGGAGTTAAGCGTTTATATCCATATTCCTTTTTGCATCAGAAAATGCCGCTATTGCGATTTCCTGTCCGGTACGTCTTCCGAAGAGGAAAGGCGGGAATACCTGGCATTGTTATTGAAAGAAATAAAAAATCAATCGTTATTATATAAAGAGTATCAAGTGATATCTGTTTTTATCGGCGGCGGAACGCCTTCCATCTTAGAAGCAGACGCGATAGAAACGATAATTCATGAGTTAAAACAGGATTTAACTTTTGTGGAAGAGCCGGAAATAACGATAGAAGTCAATCCCGGCACGGTGACAGAGGACAAACTTATCGTTTATCGCCAGACAGGTATCAACCGCCTGAGCATCGGATTGCAGACTGCGAATGATGAGGAACTGAAAATTCTGGGCAGAATCCATGACTATGAAGATTTCTGCCATACTTATGAAGCGGCAAGGCGGGCTGGATTCCAGAATATCAATGTGGATTTGATGTCAGCGATTCCGAAACAGACGTTATCTTCATACCGTGATACGCTGCAAAAGGTTCTGGCATACGGACCGCAGCACATTTCGGCGTACAGCCTGATTCTGGAAGAAGGCACATGGTTTTATGAACACCAGAAGGAACTGACATTTCCGGGTGAGGAAGAGGACAGGCAGCTCTATGGGCTGACAGGAGAAATCCTGTCCCAGAACGGTTACAACCGTTATGAAATATCCAATTATGCCAGGGAAGGTTATGAATGCCTTCATAATAAAGTCTATTGGCAGAGAGGGAATTACGTGGGATTCGGTCTAGGCGCCGCTTCTATGGTGCAGGAAGTACGTTTTAGTAATCCGCGGGATATTGATACTTATCGGGAAATGCTGGGCAATCCCGCTATCCGGGAAGAAAACAAGTGTTATCTTACGAGGGAAGAGCAAATGGAAGAATTTATGTTCCTTGGGCTGCGTCTGATGAAAGGCGTAAGGAAAGAGGATTTTTTACAGAAATTTGGCGTTCCCATGAATAGTATCTATGGGGAAATCCTGAAAAAATTACAAAGACAGGGACTGCTTCTTGTAGATGATTCCGTAAGGCTTACCACCTATGGAATTGATATCAGCAATTATGTGATGGCACAGTTTCTGCTGACATAGAGGTCTGCAGCTGCAGGATTTCTATGTCGGCTTTCACTTTCCGCGTCACTTAGTAAAATTGTATTGAATTTTATACAAAATGTCTGTATAATAATTTTATCGTGTACTTTATTACAGTAAATTGTGGTAAATTTCGATTTATATTTTCAGTATTTTTATTTTGGGTGGAAAGGCACTTGCACTGTCCCAGAGTCATAGAATAGGATAAATGAACTTTGGGGGCTTCTTTTGAAAACATTTAAACAACCGCTGACGGCGAAAGAAGAAGCCGCATATCTTCGCCAGTTGAAAGAAGGAAACAGCGGGCAAAGGCAGACTGCCAAAGAAATACTGGTTGAACACAATCTTCGTCTGGTGGCGCATATTGCCAAGAAATACCAGAATGTTGATGAGGATATGGAAGATTTAATTTCGACGGGGACAATCGGACTCATCAAGGCGATAGATTCTTTTGACGCAGGGAAAGGCAAACTCAGCACATATGCTTCCAGGTGCATCGATAACGAATTGTTGATGCTGCTGCGGGCAAGAAAGAAAACTTCCAGAGAGGTATCGCTTTACGAGCCTATCGGAACCGACAGGGAAGGAAATGAAATTAACCTTCTGGATATCATCGAGCAGGAACAGCCTGACGTGATAGACCGGATGGAGGTAGAAGAACATTTAAAACGCCTGACGGGACTTTTGAACGACAGACTGGATAAGCGGGAAAAAGAGATACTGATTCTGCGCTATGGTCTTGCCGGCGACAGGGAAGTGACCCAGCGGGAAATTGGAAAGAGTCTGGGAATATCCAGAAGCTATGTATCCAGGATTGAAAAGAAAGCGTTGGAAAAACTCAGGGAAGGCTTTGGTTAGCGTTGTCCTGGGCGGCAGATAAACAGGGGGATAAAATCTGATGATTTTTGTCAAAAGAGACGATTTAAAGGCAGGTATGCGGCTGGCGCGTCCTATTTATAATAAGAACGGCGTCCTATTGTATGAGAGAAATTCCAGACTTACCAGTCAGGGCATAGTCAGTATCAAGAATTTTGGGCTGATTGGTATTTTTGTGCTGGAACCCGCCGAGCCCGTCCCGCCGATGACGCAGGACGATATTGAATTTGAGCGTTTTCAGACGATATGCGTTTTTTCCATCCAAGAGGAATTAAATACGATTCTGCGTACGTCGAAAGCTCCAAAAACACCTGTTATTGTATCTAATATTATCAAGAGTTACGGGCGGCTGGATAAGAAAATTAATTTCATGCAGAATCTGAGAAGCAAGGAAGATTATTTTTATAAACACTCGTTAAATGTTGCGATTTTGTGTGCCATGATAACGCGCACACTGAATCTGTCCCCGGCGGAACAGTTAGAAACCGTTACAGCGGCGGTGGTGCATGATATCGGGAAACTCTCGGCGCCCAAAGAAATCCTGATGAAAGAAGAATGGTCGAAAGAGGACAGGGCGAGAATCAAGAGCGCGGAAGTCGCAGGTTTTGGGCTTTTGGAACAAGTCTTTGCCGCGTCCCCCAATATCCGGCGTATCTGTATGCAGGCGCAGGGGCATCTGGATAATCTGGAGAAATACAGGGAGCCGGATAGCCGGAAATTACTGATGGGAGCCAAAGTGCTGGCAGTTGCGGAAATTTTTGACACGATGACAGCCATGCAGGTTGATAAAGAGCCGGCGTCCGAGGTTGCGGCGCTCAAATTTTTACTGGATAACCCGAAATTTTTTGATAAGAAAGTCGTAGATGCTTTCTGTAAGTCCGTCAATATCCTATTCCCCGGCGTCAGTGTGGAACTAAACAATGGGGAAAAGGCACTGGTTCTGGTGGAAAATTCGGCGAATATCCTAGAGCCGCTGATTCTGACTTTCGGCGATAACAGATTGATTGATTTAAGCCATCCCGCCTATAATGGTCATTTAGAAATAGCAGATGTTATGAAAACGATGGATAACCGCTATGTCATGAACATGGATTTATTGAAAAAGCAGGGAGTGGAAGCGGAAGAACCCGTCTATGTCGGCGATACGGCGGAGGAGGAATATACCCCCGGAATGGTTTAGGAAATACTAAGAAAGAAGGATTATAAAGATGCCAACGATAGAAGAGATTATGAGAACTGCACACGCCGCCGGCGCATCAGATGTACATATTACGGTCGGGATACCGCCCAAGATGCGTGTAAATGGGAAACTGATTACGATGGATTATCCTAAAATGCTCGGCGCGGATACTTTGGAAGTACTGCTTGAAATCATGACGGAAGCACAGCGTGCACGGTTTGAAGAGCGGGGCGAGTATGATATGTCCTTTTCGATTCCAGAGCTGGGGCGTTACCGTGTGAATGCCTATAAACAAAGAGGCTCTGTGGCGTTGGCGCTGCGTCTTGTAAGTACCGTAGTGCCTTCTCCTGAAGTTCTGGGAGTTCCAGAATCCGTTATCAATCTCTATGAAAGAAAAAGAGGTCTCATTCTTGTCACGGGACCCACAGGAAGCGGTAAATCCACTACGCTTGCTGCGATTATTGATAAGATTAATAATAACAGGGACGCCCATGTCATTACGCTGGAAGACCCTATCGAGTACCTTCACCAGCATAAAGCAGCGATGGTGAATCAGCGTGAAATCGGTCTGGATTCCCAGAGCTACGCCAATGCGCTGCGTGCCGCGCTGCGTGAAGACCCCGATGTTATTTTAGTCGGCGAGATGCGTGATTTTGAAACCATCAGCGTTGCCATTACCGCGGCGGAAACAGGGCATCTTGTTTTATCCACCCTGCATACCATCGGCGCAGCAAGTACGGTAGACCGTGTTATCGACGTTTTCCCGCCCCATCAGCAGCAGCAGATTCGTGTACAGTTTGCTAACGTTTTAGAGGCGGTTATATCCCAGCAGCTTGTCCCGACCCAGGATGGGAAAGGGCGTGTGGCGGCGTTTGAAGTCATGCACGCCAACCATGCGGTTCGCAACCTGATTCGGGAAGGAAAATCCCATCAGCTTGTATCCGTTATGCAGACCAACCGTAAGATGGGGATGATTACGATGGATGAAAGTCTGACCCAGCTTTATTATGAAGGGAAGATTACGAATGAGATGGCAGTCCAGTTTGCGGTTGATCCGGATGGGATGCAGAATAAGGTGATGTAAAGTTCTGGGGGGGGGGCGGAGCAGATAATAATCCCGCAAAGGCGCGCTCTCGCTCCGTGAAAAACGCAGCGGTACTAAGTTCAAAAGCCGCTTTGCGTCTTTTTCACTAAGTGCCGGCGTTTTTCAAGGGCCTTCGCAGGATTATTATCTGCTCCGCCCATGCCAGACGTAATTTCCATCTTGACAGTTAGTAGATATTCCGATATGATAAATACATTCTTTTTAATATAATCGGATGACCGATATATTGGTGTCCGAGTCCCGGCGTATCGCCGAAGTATTCAATGATGATTTAATAACATGTGATATTAATGTGTATGTGAAAGGAAAAGGAGGAGGAATATTTGTTTAGTTCTATTTTATCTGGCACGGTTCACGGAATCAGGAGCTATCTGATTCATGTGGAGGTGGATGTGTCTAAGGGGCTGCCCTGTTTCCAGATGGTGGGGCTTCTTGGCTCCGAGGTGAAAGAAGCCAGGGAGCGGGTCAAGGTTGCCTTGAAGAATGCGGGGATTTCACTGCCGCCGATGTGTATTAACGTCAGCCTGTCGCCGGCGGATTTGCGCAAGGAAGGTTCCATGTTTGATTTGCCTGTGGCTCTTGGCATTCTGGAATCCCTGGGTTATTTTCCGAAGGAAAGCGTAGAGGATACGATTATCATAGGCGAGCTGGGCTTAAATGGGGAAATCAAACCTTTAAAAGGCATCCTGCCGATTGTCAGCGAGGCGAAGAAGCAGGGAATAAGATGTTGTATCCTTCCCAAAGAGAATGCCAGGGAAGGCGCCGTCGTACAGGAAATGGAAATCATGGGCGTTTCGGATATCCAGGAGGCGCTGACCTTTTTGCGTGAGACGCCGGAAAAAAGAAATACCGTCATTGCGCCGCTGAAAATTGATGTGGGGACGATGTTGGAAGCAACTCAGAAAGAGTCAAAGCTGGATTTTGCAGACGTCAGTGGACAGGCAGCAGTCAAAAGAGCGGCGGAAATCGCGGCGGCGGGCTTTCACCATCTTTTAATTATCGGGCCGCCTGGCGCCGGCAAAACCATGATTGCCAAGCGGATTCCTACGATTTTACCGCCCCTGTCTTTAGAAGAGAGCATGGAAGTATCTTCTATTTATAGTGTATCGGGCGCCCTTCCGAAAGGCGGCGTTCTGATGACGGAGCGTCCTTTTATCGCGCCCCATCATACGATTACGAAACAGGCGCTGGCTGGCGGCGGCAGAGTGCCTGCGCCGGGCATGGTTACGCTTGCCCATAGAGGCGTGTTGTTTTTGGACGAGCTGCCGGAGTTTAAAAGAGAAACCATCGATATTCTAAGACAGCCGCTGGAAGATAAACAGGTGCGGCTTGCCAGAAGCAGTGGAAATTACGTTTATCCGGCGGATTTCATGCTGGTTGGCGCCATGAATCCCTGCCCCTGCGGTCATTACCCCGATATGCACAGATGCAGATGTTCCCCATACGAGGTACACCGTTATCTGGAGCGGATTTCCGGTCCGATCCTGGATAGGATTGATATCTGTGTCGAGGCGCCGGCTGTGGAAGTGTCAGAGCTTACGACCGCTGTCAAAGCAGAGAGCAGCAGCGATATACGCCTTCGCGTCTTAGCGGCAAGAGAACGCCAGAAGGAACGCTTCGCCGGGACAAACCTACAGTTTAACGCAGACATGGAGGCGCAGGACATTTCTAGATATTGCATATTGCAAAGACAGGAAAAGAGGATGCTGGAACAATTTTTCCAAAAACTGAATCTGACGGCAAGAAGCTACCACCGGATTCTGAAAGTGGCACGCACGATAGCGGATTTGGCGGGCGCGGAGCGGATTGAGGAAACACACCTGACGGAAGCCCTCTGCTATCGGGTGACGGACCATAAATATTGGAAATAGCCTGCCGCGTGTCCAGACGTGCAGGCGTATATTTGCCGGAAGTCACAGATGTCCCGGACACATAAGTCCGCAGACTGAGAAAGGAGCATGGTTATTATAATGAACAGAAGAAACCAGATCATTCCGATAGAAGAAGATATGCTGCCCTATGTCCATTGGCTCTACAATGTTCCGGGCGTGGGGAATATCACCATGCAGTCGCTGCTTGCCCGGCTAGGAACGCCGGACGTCATTTACCGGCTGTCGGAAAAGGAGTTGGACGCACTTCTATGCAGGGAAGGACGGAATCAGAAATTGAAAGAAAGGATCCTACAGACCAGACAAAAGTGGAATGTAGAAGAAAATTACCAGCGGATGAGGGAAAAACAGATACGCTTTACCTGCCTTGGACACCGGGATTATCCGGCGAGGCTTCTGGAAATTCCCAATGCGCCCTACGGACTCTACTACCGCGGGAAACTGCCGGATGAAAAACAGGGTGCAGTGGCGATGATAGGCGCACGGAGCTGCTCGGAATATGGAAGACGGATGGCGCAGACCTTCGGCAGAGAGTTGGCGATGGCGGGCGTCCAGATTATCAGCGGCATGGCAAGAGGCATCGATGGCATCGGACAGAAAGCAGCCCTTGCCGCAGGCGGCTATTCCCTGGGAGTAATGGGCTGTGGGGTAGATATTTGTTATCCTAAAGAAAACAGGGAGTTATATGATATGCTTTGCACACAGGGCGGCATTTGCTCGGAATATCCCCCCGCAACAGAACCGAAAAATACCCTTTTTCCGCCGAGAAACCGCATCATCAGCGGATTTGCGGATATCGTGCTCGTGGTGGAAGCCAAGCATAGAAGCGGCACTCTGATTACGGTGGATATGGCATTGGAGCAGGGAAAGGAGATTTATGCGCTGCCGGGCAGGGTAACAGATGCACTGAGTGAAGGCTGCAACCGGCTAATGCAGCAAGGGGCGGGCGCAGCGCTTACGCCGCAGGATATTCTTTATGCGCTTGCCGGGCGTCCGCAGTCGGGACAGTCGCCGATAATACCGCAGCAGATTGGACAATCACCCCAGATATCGCAACAGATTAGGCAATCATCATTTGGGCGACCGTTAGAAAAACAGAGGCAGAAAGAAGCGCAAGGACAGTTTTTGCCAGAGATTCAAAGAGAAATACTGCAAAGTCTGGAGGATACGCCGCAGTCTGTGGAAAGGATAAAAGAACACATGTTATCTAAATTCCAGCGGGAAATGACACTGCCGGAGCTGATGAATCAGCTTGTCAAATTGAGTCTATGCGGGCTGGCGAAACAGATTGGAGGGTCGTATTTTGTGAGAGGATAGTGGGAAATATCTTGTGGGAAGAATGAAAAAAGAATGAAAAAACAATAAGAAACAAAATACAGTTTAAAAATAGTTGACAAACTATTCATATTCATATACAATAAACCTATCAAAAGTTCAAAACATCGTGCGTTTCGCACATTCAGGCAGTTTCTGCCGGAGCTTTCAGATACCCATTTATTACAAGATTTATAAATACGGCAGGAAATGACTGGAAAAGGTCTGGTCCAGATGCAGTTGTTCTCCTGCTACTATCAAAGGAGTACAGCTTATGAAAAAGAAACGAAAGAATTTTTTTATGGAAAAAATAATGCAGTATAGCCGGAAAAATGTCCACAGAAAGGTTAAAGACAGATTGTTTCGGTTTCTGTTTGAGAAAGACCGGAAGGCGCTTTTGCAGCTCTACAATGCCCTGAATGGGACAAATTATGCGGATACATCGCAGTTACAGGTTGTGACGATAGAGAGCGCAGTCTATATCGTCATGAAAAATGACCTCGCCTTTGTCGTGTAAGGGGTTTTAAACCTGTATGAGCATCAAAGCACCTACAATCCGAATATGCCGGTCCGCTTTTTAATCTATCTGGCGCAGGAGTACCAGAAAGTCATCGAAGAGGCAGAAGAGAGCTTATACGGCGAAAAAAGGATATCCCTGCCGACGCCGCAATGCATTGTTTTCTATAACGGTGAGAAAGAGATGCCGGAGGAACAAGTGCTTAGACTGTCAGAAGCGTTTGAAAACAAGGGGCAGGAAGCGGATGTAGAGCTGAAAGTCAGGATGCTGAACATCAATTATGGGCACAATGCCGAACTGATGCAGAAATGCCGGGTTCTGGATGAATACGCCCAGTTTGTGGAAATATCCAGAGCCTATGCGGCAAAAGGCGGAAAGATGAAGGACGCCCTGAACCAGGCCATCGATTACTGCATAGAGAACGGGATATTAGAAGAGTTCCTTAGGAAATACCGTGCGGAGGTAGTTGGAATGTTGTTGGAAGAGTTTGATGCAAAAAAATACGAGAGGTCTATGAAGGAAGCCGGCCGCGAGCAAGGACGAGAAGAGGGGCGCAAGCAAGGGATAGAAGAAGGACGCAAACAAGGACAAGAACAAGGACAACAATCCGGCGACGCCCAGCGTCTCATCAAAAGCGTCGAAGAACTCATGAAAAACCTACAGATAGACCTGCCACGCGCCTGTGAACTGATTGGCGTCACGGTGGAAGAGTATGGGCGTGCCAAAGAGCGGATACCAGACTGGCCATCCGCCAAAGACATGTCTTAATCCATATCAGGGGCTGGCCGCAATCCCGATATCCAATCCCCGCCAGGCGGTTCGCCCCAAACCTTACCCCGATTTGCCCCAAACCCCCGAAAAATCCCCTAATTCCGCTATTGGGACATATGCATTTTGCCTAAATGCACAAAAGAAATGAATATTTTTTGTTGAAAATAACGAAAAAATTGCCCCTAAAAAACTTGCAAGTCATTTTTTTAAATAGTATAATGATAGCAGTAAAAGCATGATTATGATATTTCATATTATTAGGAAATTTTCCAATACAGCAGGATAATCATGAAGAGCGATTCTCTTGTTTCCAAAATAAAACGAAGATATCGATTATGCTTTGTTTCATAAAAATAAGAAATTGCTCGACAACGCGGAAGAATGCAAAGCATTCTTTCCAAGATAATCGCGCAAGCGATTTTCTTGTAGATAATTGCGCAAGCGATTTTCTTATTTTACAATACGAGATAATGGAGGTTCGCTCATGGCGGATTGGGGCTATGTAGCCATTGATAAAAGCGGGAAGGAAGTTAAGGGTTCCAAAACTGCCGACAGTATGGAGCAGGTAACGCGGGAATTAAAGAACTCAGGCCTGATTGTTCTGGAAGTGAAGGAACAGACTGCTTTAACGAAGAATATCGAGTTTGATTTTGGCGGGAAGCCGACACCCCGCGATTTGAGTGTGTTCTGTAGGCAGTTTGCCAGCATTACCCGTGCGGGCGTTACGATTATCCAGGCTTTACAGATGCTTGCAGATTCTACGGAAAATAAGAAGTTACAGAAAGCGCTATTTGCTGTAAAAGCAGATGTGGAAAAAGGTGAGACCTTTGCGGATTCCCTTGCGAAGCATCCGGCAGTGTTCCCGGAGCTTTTGATACAGATGGCAAAAGCGGGCGAGGCTTCCGGTAGTCTGGAAGTGTCGATGGAGCGTATGGCGGTGCAGTTTGAACGTTCCGCCAAGACACAGGCTCTTGTTAAGAAGGCAATGATTTACCCGATTGTGGTAGCGATTGTGGCGGTTATCGTAGTTGTCGTCATGCTCGTTGTCGTTATTCCGTCCTATACGGACATGTTCGACCAGTTGGGGGCGGAGCTGCCGGGGATTACGCTGGCGGTTGTGGCGATGAGTGATTTTATACAGGCATATTGGTATATTATTGTTCCGGTTATTGCCGGCATTGCATTCGGCATCAAGGTGTTTGCGGGTACATATACAGGGAAACATTTATTCGGAAGGCTGCAGTTAAAGATTCCGGCAATCGAGAATCTGGTCACGAAGACGGCGTCAGCGCAGATGGCGAGAACGCTGAGTACGCTGCTTTCTTCCGGCGTGCCGCTGATAGAGGCGGTGGATATCGTATCGGATACGATGACGAACGTCTGGTTTAAGGAAGCCTTGAAAGATGCGGTACAGCAGATTATGATTGGTGTGCCCCTGTCCCAGCCGTTACAAACCTGCGAGCTGTTCCCGCCGATGGTATACCATATGGTACGGATTGGTGAAGAGGCAGGATCCACCGAAGAGATGCTGGACAAGCTGGCGGACTATTATGAGGAAGAAGTCGAGATGGCGGTACAGTCTCTGATGGCGGCGATGGAGCCGATGATTATCATCGTGCTGGCGGCGATTGTCGGCGTACTGATTGGTTCGGTTATGGCGCCGATGGTAACGATGTACTCTGCACTGGACAATCTGTAAAAGGAAAGAACTACGAATTAATCACGACTGTGTAGTAGGGAGCAGTTGTGTTTAAGATAAATTTTTATGAGAAAAGGAGAAGGAATATGAAAAAGGAAATGAACAACAAAGGTTTTTCATTGGTCGAGCTGATTATCGTTATTGCCATCATGGTAATCTTAGT
This sequence comes from Blautia sp., assembly GCA_023664455.1. Classification (GTDB taxonomy): domain Bacteria; phylum Bacillota; class Clostridia; order Lachnospirales; family Lachnospiraceae; genus UBA3282. The sequence continues at coordinate 35,438 of JAMPFM010000002.1, read as the reverse complement.
AGCAGTTCTCGCACCGCAGTATTTACGTTATGTTGAGAAGAGTAGAGTTTCAACAGACACACAGACTACAGTAGAATTTATCAATGCTATGCAGGTTGCAGCAGCAGATGAAGATGCAAACTTGACAACTTCAGAGACTTATACCGTAACAAGCGCTGCTCACTCTGATACAATTGCTGTTTCAACGGATTTACAGACAGTATTGGGTACGAATATCGGCGTTATGGATGCTGCTACAATGACTGGCTCAACCTATCAGTCTACAGCATATACAGATGCAGTATTAAATCTGACATTAAGCTATAATACTACCAGACTGGTATGGGAAGTAACCGCCAGCACAACAAGCGGCGAAGTCGGCATTAACGGTTCCATCAATCCTTAATCTGGATACATAAGGAGCCGGCGTGCTGAAAGGATGGCATTCCACAAAGTGCAGCTCCTTACTTTATAAAACGAATCTGCATATGGCAGATGGTAAAAACCTGTACCATTACCAAAGCCCGGTACCTACACCGGCGCTGTACCATTGTATTATTTCGTAACAATACCTATCTTACCCTTCCGCCGGCAGAGGCGGGCGGAACGGTAAGATAATAGAAAAACCGTACCGGACGTTTTAGGGACGTCTGCCGGAGGTTAAAGGAAAACACTATGCTTGAGGCAATACTTTTTTACATAAGCATCTTTCTATTTGGAATCGTCATCGGTAGTTTCCTGAATGTATGCATCTACCGGATTCCTGAGAAAGAAGATATTGTCAAGGTAAGATCCCACTGCATGGGCTGTGGTTATCAGCTCGCGTGGTACGATTTAATACCGCTTTTCAGTTACCTTTTTCTCAGGGGCAGATGCCGTAAATGCAAGACGAAGCTATCCGTGCAGTATCCTTTAATCGAAGCGTTAAACGGATGCCTGTATGTCTTAATCGTTCTGGTAAACGGGGTAAACGTAGAATCCCTACTCTACTGTTTACTGACGTCTGCGCTGATTGTTTTAAGCGTAATTGACTTTAGAACCTATGAGATTCCTCTGGGAATCAATGGGTTTATACTGGCGCTTGGGCTGATCAGACTGATAATAGGCGATATCGGCAGGATGAACTGTCTGATTGGCTTTTTTGCCGTCAGTGTTTTTCTGATGATTCTGTATTATGCGACGCATGGGCGCGGGATTGGCGGCGGCGACGTCAAGCTGATGGCGGTCTGCGGGCTTGTACTTGGATGGAAATTAATCATATTGGCATTTTTCTTGGGGTGTATTTTTGGGGCCGTGATTCATACGATTCGGATGCGGATAAGCGGCGAAGGGCATGTGCTGGCGCTTGGACCCTATCTTTCGGCGGGGGTTTTTGTGGCGATGCTCTGGGGGGAACAAATGATAGGATGGTATCTGAACTTCTTTTGACTAGGAAGATGATGTGGAAGAATGCACCTGCTTGGACAACACCGGCAGGTTTTTAACGTATATATATGTACCTATTTACCTATTGATAAGGAGGAACTAATTCATGGCGGGCAAAGTGCTCAGTATTGAGGTTGGATATTCATTAACGAGGGTCTGCGAGGTAGACTTCAAGGCGAAAACGCCTAAAGTACATAAAAGTTTTACGGTTCCGACGCTGGAAGGCGTCATGAACGACGGCGTCCTCACGCCGGATCCGCATTATGTGGAAGGTCTGCGCGGCGGATTGCGGGAAAATGTGATTAAGACGAAACAAATCGTATTTTCGATTGCGTCTGCAAAGATTGCCACCCGTGAGATTGTGATCCCTTATGTCAAAGAGAAACAGATTGCCGCAGTGGTGCAGGCGAATGCCGCCGAGTACTTTCCGGTGGATTTAAGCCAGTATCAGCTGGCATACAGTATTCTGGAAGTGCTGGGGGATAAGAAAGGCGAACAGCAGTACAAACTGCTCGTGCTGGCGGTGCCCCAGGCGATGTTAAAGGGATATTACGACCTTGCCGCCTCTCTTAGAATGGAAATAGCGGCGTTCGATTATGTGGGCAACAGTTTATATCAGGTCATGAAAAAAGAGTGTTCGGAAGGCGCGCAGCTGGTTGCAAAGATTGACGAGCGTTCCACACTTATCATGGTAATTAAGGAAGGGCAGATTGTCTTTACCAGAAATGTGGCATACGGCGTAGAAGAGGCGCTGCAGGCGGTTATGGAAAGCGTGGCATGGGGCAGTGTCCGCAATATGCGCCAGGCGATTCAGACAGTCGAGAAATTCCAGTGTATTGACTTGACGGATCGGGAAGCGGAAGGAGCGGCCACACCCGCCAATCCATCCCTCGAAGAAGCGGCGCAGATTAACGTAACAGATGCGTTATCGCCGATGATAGGCGGTATCTCGAGGGTTCTGGATTATTACGCTTCCAGGGGCGACAGCGCGCCCATTGATAAGGTGCTTGTAACCGGTATCGGCGCAAACTTCTTAGGCATGGGCGAGCTGCTTCATCGGGAAATCAATTATCCGGTATTTGCGGTTAAGAAAGTAGAAGGGTTAAACCTTGAGAAATATTTCAAGGACGGATTCTTTGGCGAGTATCTTGCCTGTATCGGCGCTTCGATTTCCCCGCTGGGCTTTTTGTCAGAGGAGGAAGAGAAAAAGAAGAAGAAGGCTTCGATGGAGCTTTTGCCGGATAAAAAGGAAATGCTGGTCGTATCCATTATCGTCTGCGTCGGCGGCGTGATTCTGGCGGGTGCGCTGGCGGGAGTTTCCCTGTTTGCCTACTATTCGGAACAGCAGGAACAGGTCAGGCTGAAAAACCGGATTACGGAATTAGAGCCGATAGAAACGGTTTATCTGGAGTATCTGCAACAGCAATATACTTATAATAAGCTGACGTATTTTGAAAACAGTACCGTGACGCCCAATGAGAACATGGTAGCGTTCCTGGAAGAGATGGAAGGGAAGATGCCTTCTTCCCTGAACATACAGTCTTTCAATGCGGATTTAAACGGGATTACCTTATCGCTGACGGTTGATAATAAAGACGACGCTGCAAGGCTGATTCAGCAGTTTCGGACGTTTGAGACGATAGGCGGGGTATCGGTGGCAAGCATTACCGATACCGGCGCAGTCATGGACGGCGAAGTGATGGACAGCGAGCCGATGGTCAGCTTTACGCTGACAGCCACTTACCGGGGAAATGAAGAAGAGGCAGCGGCGGAAGCTGCAGCAGCAGAAGCGGCGGCAGCGGAAGCAGCGGCGGAAACTGAAGCAGAGCAGACGGAAGAATAGGAGGATGGGGCATTGAAAAGAAGTGAATTACAGCTTTTGTTAATTGCCATCGGCGTTTTGCTGGCATTTGCATCATGGCAGTTTGTGTATAAACCTTTTCAGGAGAAAACCGCAGTCATCGAGGCGGAAAATGATACGCTTCAGGCAAGGGTGGATCAATTGGAATTACTGAATGCGAAGAAACCCCAGTACGAGGCGGATACGGAACAGATGAAGGCGGACTGCACCGCTATCATCAATAAATTCCCTTCTGGCGTTTATGCAGAAGATATCATTATGTATTTTAACGAGATGGAGCTTGTGGATGCAAACGACATGGTAGTCCCGGCGGCAAGCATGGGGACGCCGGACAGGGTTCCTTATAACGGCGTGCTGGAGGTCAGCAATTACACGCTTGCAGACGACGGTATTACGATGGATAAAATACAGAGTACGCTCACCTATACGACGACTTATAACGGTTTGAAGAATCTGCTAAGTTATATCTATGGGATATCCACGAGAAAATCGGTATCTTCCGTCAACGTTACGGCAGCTGCGGACGGATTCTTAAACGGAACGGTATTAGTAGACTTTTACTATCTGAACGGCACGGAGTTCCCGTATGTCCAGAAAGATATCATGGGCGTACCGCTTGGCACTTCCAATCTCTTCGGTGTGAGAACCGGCGAGACAAACTCTTCTGGCGGCGGATCCGAGGAAGGCAGTGAAGAAGCCGGAGAAGAGGGCGAAGAAGCAGAAGCGGAAGAATAAAGAGGAAGCAGAAGCTTAAAAAGGAAAGTTCAAGCGTAAGCAGGAAAGTCAAAGCATAGAATTAGCAGCCAGCGGACATGAGCAGACATGGCGGCGGATGGAAAATCCAGAAAGGAGGAATTTATGAAACAAAGGAATAAAGCAGGGCAGAATCAGGGTTTCACCTTGCTGGAAGTCCTGATTGCAGTTATCGTGCTGGGCATCGTTATCGTGCCGATGCTTCATAGTTTCGTATCTTCCCACCGGATGAACTCCCGGAGCAAGCAGTACATGAGGGCGACGACGCTGGCGCAGGATGAGATGGAAATCTTCGAGAAGGAAAAGCTGGAGAATCTGACAGACCCCACAAAGTTTCCGGGATATACGGTGACTCCGCCAGATCCTGCCGATCCGACTGATAACGGGTGTTATGAATTTAAAAAAGACGATGTGAGTAACGATAGCGCCGGTTCCAGCGCAAGCCGCTTCGATGTGACGATAACGCTGGACCCGGAGCGGGCGTCGCCTATCGGACGCTATTTTGATGAAAATACGAAGGCTCTTTTCTATATGGATAAAATGGGGGAAGCAGACAGCGGAAGCTATGTGCAGACCGTTAGAAATTCTACGAATCCGACCGGGTATGACGAGTCGGTTTATGCACTTTTCCATACTATGAGGGCGGCAGGCGGCGATGGCGATAGCTGGTCGGCGGATACTTTTGCCGAGAAGATTGCAAGGCGTATCCATGTAAAGATTTTTCAGGAAAACAATGGATTCAACTTAGTAACGAAGGTGAAAGTTATCTATGAATATGTGCTTTGCCAGGACAACGTAATGCAGTCCGGATATCAGCGGCATACCGAGGAAAGCATTATTTTTGACAATGCGCAGAAACTGGACGACGACGGGAATCCGATAGACTTAAAGAGCATCTATTTATTCTATGCTCCCAGATATGTAGGTTATCTGACGCCCATCAGCTATCCCTATAATGTGGATGGGACGATGGTGAATTTTAAAACCAATGAGGACTGGATTATCGTCGAGAATGAGGCGAAACTTCCGGTAGATGTCTTTATCCTGCGGCAGGATATTTTGCGGGACGGTTCCATTTCCGATACGGAGCCGGTGCCTGTCCAGTATCAGGCGAAACTGGAAATTTATGACGGCATGAATGCGGATGGCGGGACCTATGGGAATTATTTTACCAATCTGAATCTGGATTCGCCGGTTATGACGGGCGCGGGTCAGCAGACGGAGCTGGTTCTGCATGATTATGGGAATCCCAGCAGGACGTTTGGGCGTTCCGAGGTGATGGCGGTTGCCAATCCCAGGGCGATAGGCGCTTCTTCGGATGGGCAGACGTTAGTGAAAGACAGGATTTATTCCATGACGGTCAAGGTATATCCCCACGGAGCCGACCAGAGTACGACCGACCCGATTGTGACGATGACGGGTTCTAAATTAGAGTGAGAATTGCAAAAGGAAGTTGACAGGTATGGAGAAAAGCAGAGGATTAAAGAAGCTGCAAAAGCTTTTGGGCGCAAAACTTCATAAAGATAACCGGGGCGGTGCGATGGTCATGGTTCTGGTGGTCATTATGTTTATTTCCATCATTGCGGCGGTTTTGATGTTTCTGGCGTATCTGGGCTATCAGATGCGGCTGATGGATAAACAGGGAAAGGATACTTTTTATACGGCGGAAACCGTGCTGGATGAGATTAATACAGGGATTCAGGCGGAAATATCCGATGCGATGTCAACGGCTTATCAGGATGTTATGGTGAATTATTCGCTGTATGATACGGCACAGAAAAGAAGCAGCCATTTTAACGAGCTGTATATTAATCAGTTAAAAGGGGTACTGCAGGGCGGCAGCGTGGATGGCTGTTATGACATTGCCGTGCTGCGCGGTTACTTGTCCGATGAAATCGTCGGCAACAGTACAGGCAGTTTTGCAGACGGCGACAGGGGAAGCCGGGAAAAATTCGGCACTTTTGGCGCGATTGTGGAATCCAATATGACCCCGGACAGCTATATGCTTGTAACGAAGACGGGCGAAAGTCTGCTTCTGAAAGATTTAAAAGTAACTTATGTCAATGAAAGAGGTTTTGTTTCGATTATTACGACGGATATCAAGATCGTACTCCCGGAGCTTGGCTTTGCACAGGCGTCCGAGCTTCCGGCGCTGAACAATTCCTGCCTGATTGCCAATGAAACGCTGGCGATGGGCAATGTGAATGCGGGAAGCGGCGTGACGATTAAGGGAAATGCCTATGCGGGACGCATGACTGTCGGGAGCACTGCCGAGAATCCGGCTTTTCTGCCCGCAAGTCTTGTGCATTTCCAGAATATAGACGGGGCGGATCCGGATAAATTGTCTCTGGTGGTCAGCAGAGAGGATATTACGGTCAATGACAGCAGTATCGAGACGGAAAATGTGGAATTGTGGGGACAGAATCTGCTTCTGACTTCTGCTGCGGTTCCTGCGGCTGCGGATCTGGACGGCAGTACGAATCTGAGGGACGACCTTGTCTTAGAGGGAGCGGGCAGCAAGGTGACGCTGGCGGGTGAGTACTCCGGTTTCGGCATGATAACAGGGGATGCTTCCGGCGCGGGCGCAGGGGGCGCAGCGGATGAGGCGGCGGACCCGGCGCTAAGCAGTGCGATTGTGGTAAACGGTAAGGATAGCCTGCTGGATTTGTCTGCGCTGACCAATCTGACGATTGCAGGGCACTCCTATGTGCAGACCAAAGTGCCTTATACAGGCACAGAAGTAAACGTCGAGGCAGAGAATGGTAATAAAGACAATGTCCTGATGGGTGAGTCGGTTGCCCTCAAGAGCAATCAGTTAGTTTACCTTGTGCCCGCGGAAGCATTGGGCTGCATCATCGAAGAGGACGGCAGCATCGGGGACTCCGTTTATGCAAGCAATCCGCTGACACTGGAGCAGTATGAGGAAATCAAGGATCACTCCAAATATCTGATGATAGACGGCAACAGACAGATTGAGGCGTTAGGGTATAAGACGCTGAATAATTATATTAACAAAGAAACGGTTGTCGGCGAGACTGAGAAATTATATATGCCGGAAGTTATTTTTAAACATACGAGCGCCGGCACCTTGGTTTATTGTTATCTGAGATTTGCTGATGAAGAGAAAGCGAATCAGTATTTCAGGGATTATTACCGGATCAATGCAGAAGAGGTTTTCTCTTATACGAGACTTTATGCGAAAGAAATCAAAATGCCCGACCCGACGACGATGGTATATCTGAATCTGGGCGGAAATATGCTTGTTTATTCGCAGGGGCAGACAGACCCTGCCACGGTGCTTGCCGCGCCGGACGACGGACAGAGCAGTTATTACAGCAAACATAAACAGGCGAAGAGCATTTATAATACAAAGACAAGTGTTTTCAAGGCGCTGAGCGCCAAGATGGTGACGGATGATTCCCAGTTGACGATACCGGAGCGGAGCCGGTATGCCTTTGAGAATATTATTGATGAAGCGAAAGTGCAGGAAATTCTGAATGCGGCGATGTTCGATACGGTACAGATGGACACCAATACGCCGGGCAATATCAAGAGCGCCATCCTGACAAGAAAAGCGGATTATACAGTGGACGCTTCCGCACCGGATCAAGGTATCATCGTCAGCCTCGGCAATGTGGAAGTCAGGAAAGATTTCAAGGGACTGATTCTTGCCAAGGGAAATATTACGGTGACTTCTGCGGGCGGGATTACGATAGAACCCATGAGTATTAATGATTTTTCGGAAACATTTGAGGCAAAAAAAGATTTCGGCGGCACGGAATATTCGGTCATTGACGTATTCCGCGACGGTATCAGTTATAATTCTGTCGGTGGAGCAGGAGCCGGTGGCGCCGGCGGCGCAGGAGCTGCAGCGGGCACGAATAGTACGATAGCGCCTGTGGATTTGATTATTTATGAACGCTGGACGAAGAAATAGGGGTATGGCGAATGAAGATAGTGAAGGATGAGAAAGGCTTTTCCATAGTTGAATTGGTGATTATTCTGGCGATTATGGCAGTGCTTGGAAGCGTTATGTTTTACTCCTTTACGCTGGTAACCGGGCAATACGCGAGGGAGTGCGCCAATAATCTGAGCGCGTCCCTGAATAAAGAGAAAAACTATGCGCTTACAAGGTCTGCAACGGTGGATTGCTATATGGAGCTGGTAAAGGATTCCGACGGGTACCGTGCGAAGTATTATGTTCCTAAGAATGCGATTACCGAGACCGAATGGGAATTGGCGGAGGAACAGTCCATCGGCAAAGAACGGGTGGGCGTCGTATGTACGCTGGATGGCGGAGGCATGATTACACTTGCGCCAGGACAGTCCGTCAAGTTCGTATACAACCGCAGCAGCGGCGCGATGAAAGGCATTGTTTCAGCGGACGGCGCGACGGATGGACTACCCGATGTAATCACACAAAAATGCGACAGCATTACGATTTTGCATGGAAGAGAATATAAAATCCAATTATATCCGGCAACCGGGAAACATGAATTATCTAGGGTGGACTAGAGGAGGAGGAAGCATATGAAAGACAATAAAGGTATGTCTTTGGTGGAACTGTTGATATCGGTTACGATTCTGGCGATTGTCATCGTCAGCGCCGCTGCCTTTATGGTAACAGGAAGCAGGAGTTTCGCAAGAGGGAGCGCCAACTCCAATGTACAGAGCGAGGCGGAGCTGGCAGTCAATCAGGTGGAAGATCTGGTGATTGACGTAAACGGCGGCGTGGATTATCTGGTAGATGATACGGCGGATACGGAAGAGCTGGTCATGTATCATGTAGAAAACGACGACAGCGGCGTGACGACTTATAAGAAACGCACCGTGACCTGGGACAGGGCGGGCGAAACGTTAAAGAGCAGCGAATGGGATATGGACTATGATGAACCAACCAACCATTATGTGGAAAAGGCGGAAGTCTATAAAGACCAGCTGCTTGCCGATAATGTCACGGATTTTAATGTGGATTTGAGCGATTCCGAGGTAGGGACTGCATCTAACGGCACACCCATCACGATTGTCCGTTCTGTAGTCATCCGTGTGGACTGCCATGACGCCACGACGGGCAATGTGGCATATGCAACAACACCTGTTATTACATTGCGGAACCGCCTGATGAGAAGCGCAACCCCGGAAGCAATCTTCCCGGAGACGCCGGCTGGGGACAGTACATTGGTGCTTTACATTTCCGATAGCGGTCTGGGCGCGGCGCTGCCGATTGTCAACCGGGTAACGACGGTGGAAAGAGACAAATTATATAATATCTTTGCGATTGTAAACCTCGGTTCCGACGTCAACGACCAGTGCGACTGGACGATAGAGGGCGAGAGTGCAGGTTCTTCCTGCCTTAGTACGATAGATGCAAGCGGCGTTCTCTCAGTCGCAGAGCTTGAACCGAACGACTATCTGGTGATTACGGCGACTTATAAGAACAATTCCAATAAGAAAGTGGTAGGGGTAGTCAAGGTAATCGGCGGAAGCGGCGGCGGAAGCGGCAAGTCCTTAGACAGTGTCAAGATTATTCCGACCAATATGACGACCTTTGCACCGAACTATGCTTCTGATGTAAGGACTTCGGGAACTTGGACGCAGGCGGAATTGAATGATTTGGATTATACATGGAGTATCAGCGAACCGGAACGCGTAGCAAGTTTTGATAATAAAGGGAAATCCTTAGCCCTTTCCATCATACAGGAAGAACAGAATTATGGGAAAATCATTACAATAACACTTGTTGTTCATTCTGATGTGACTGGACAGACCGTATCCGACCAGGTGCAATACCGCATTGCAAACAAGGGGACGAAGCCGGGCGGAGACGATTTGCTGGAGCGTGGCAAAGTCGGCGACGTTATCGGATACCACGGCGACAACTGGTATAGCTTTGAACCGCCGTTTTATGATGAAAACCCGGTGTATGAATATTATTTCTGCGATATCGAAGGCAACAGGATTTCGGCGCATGATTCCTTGTTGGACTGCATCGTTATTTCGGGCGGTCACGGGAGCTACTATCTTTCCTTTACGAAAGACCTTCCGCCGGAAAGGGAATATTACATCAAGGTCATGGTGCATTACCATGATAAATGGAAGGGAACCGACTGGGATTATGAGCGGATTCATTACATACCTGCAGTAAGTCTCTGGGGCGAGACGACTTATTGCAACGCGACCGTAAACAGCGGATGCGAATTTTACTATAACATCGGCGGTTATTATGAGCTTGCATGGGCAAACAGCAATCCGCCGGTCTATGAATACGAAGTAGTGGATTTGGTATATGATGCGCCCGAAGGCGTAACGGTGACGGCTACCGCGGCTGGCGCACAGGCAAGAACCGTGACCCGTATCTGGTCAAGAGCGGTATTTGATTGCAGCGACTGGAACAAGGCGGGTTCCATAACCTTAAAGAGTATGACAATCAAGATAACCATGAAAGGATACCCGGATATTTATACTTACTCTACTGTTCTCTTTCAGTAAAGAAAATGACGGGACGCCTACCGGATTCCGGGCACGGATAGTATCAATGGCAGGAAAGCGTAATAGGATTGGAAGTGTGAGTGTATGAGAAAAACCATAAAAAGCATTGCAGAAAAATGCGTAAACGGTAAGAATACCAAATATACAAAACGTTTTGCAGCGGCGGCAGTAGCAATACTGCTCGCTGCTTCTGTTGTCATAACTTCTATTTATAACAGGTCGGAGGCGGCGGAAAACAAAGAGACCCTGATGGGGATTGAAAAGTTGAGAAACAATTTTTCCTCAGAGGAAAAAGCTTATACGATTCTGGAAATCGTACCGGATAGGAGCGCTGCAGAAATAGGCTATTTCTTTGAAGGCTACGAACCGGCGCTTTCCGATTGGGATGCAGACAAGCAGGAATGGGTAAGCTGGCAGCAGCGGTTATTTGACCAGACAGATCTTGATGGAAGAAAAGCATTTATTGCCGGAAAAAAGGCTAATTTGAAGAAGTATTATGAAAAGATGGGAATGCTTGAAGCTGGCAAGAATGTTCCTGTCACATGGGATGAGGGCGAGTATGAGGAAAGTATGGTCCCGTCGCCTGGTTATGTAGGGATAAAGTCTCCTGATTATGAGCGGACGGGGTATTTTGCTTATGGCAGTAGTGGTTTGGATAAATATCATGTTTCTTTTATATTAGCGACGAATTGGAGTCCGAATGTAGTTAATTATGCAGCATATGAAGTACAGCCGCTTAAAGACTTGAGCTTAGAGACGCTGGATGGAGGAACACCTATTTATTATAGTCCAGTGAGTGATTACCAAGGTACGGACACGGAGTTTACATATGTAGATACATGGGAAAATCTAAAGGATGAGATTAATGTAAATTCCAACACGTCCGGCGGCGATAAAAAGAAAGATGATGAATCTGACAAAAAAGAGGATGGAAGCGAAGAAGATGGCGACGGTGAAGGGAAAGAAGACGGAACCGGCGATGATGAAAAGAAGGACGATGAAGGCGGCGAAACCGACGATGGCGATGATGGAAAGAAGGACGATGAAGGCGGCGGAACCGACGATGGCGATGATGGAAACAAAGACGACGGCGGAAGCGGTGAAGACGACCAAAAGAAAGATGACAATACCAACGATGATAACAGTGGCGACGGCGATGCCGGAAATGGCAGTGAAAGTGGAGGCGTTGTCTCACAGAGTTCCTGGACGAAGTTTGTCAAAACGATGACCAATGAGCAGCCACAGGCTGAATCGGAAACCGGAGAGGGAAAAGACGACAGTGAAAGTGGCTCCGGCGGCGGAACAGAAGGCGGCGGAACGCAGCCTGGCGGAAGTGAATCCGGCGGCGGAACCGGAACAGAAGGTGGCGGGGGTGAATCCGGCGCCGGAACCGGAACAGAAGATGGCGGGGGTGACCCCGGCGGCGGAACCGGAAGCAATGACCCCGGCGCCGGAACTGGAGGCGATGGAACCGGAGGTGATGGAGACGAAACGGAAGGCGGCGATGGCGATGAAACAGACGACAAAGGAGAAAATAAACCCGACCAGCCGGATCCGACCCCTAAACCTACCCCGAATCCGCCCACTCCGACTCCTGGACCCGGTGACGGAACCGAAGACGGCGATAACGATGGCGAAGAAGATGATGACGAAGAAAACCTAGACCCCGATGAAGAAGAGAAAGAAGACGGGGAAGAAGACGAAGAGGAAAAAGCGGACGAAGAAGGGAAAAAGAAGGGGAATCAAAAAGCTCAAAACACCGCCATAACGAACGACATAAAAAATTATTATGTTGTTAAGTTTAAACGGGTGAAGGGAAGTGATTGGGAAAATAAAACTGCAACATACCCACTCTATACAGCCAGTAACATTGTCGCAAGCGAGCATGGCGAGTATTCTTTTATAAAAGAAGAAGGCGAGGACACCCAGAAATACACGTTCCCCGATAAGATGCTCTATTGCAAAGGCGTATTTCAAAATAATGAGTGGTTTAAAAAATATGTCCTGAATATGAGTGAGGAAAATTTTGAGAATTTCCATGTAAAGGTCATTACGCTTACGCCGAGCGAATTGAATGCGATGAGCGAGGAAGATTTACCAGCGTTTGATTTCCTCTATCTTAATTCCGGAACGAGGAAAGATATCATTACAGTATCAGAAATTCAGTATAAGGCCGCTGCAGCAGAGCCGGATGGTACAGACGGCGGAAAGTCGGACGGTACGGATAAGACAGAAGAGGACAGCAAAGAAGATAAGGAGCCGGACGATACGGAGAATCCAGACGAAGAAGACAAAGAAACGGACGATACGGATACCCCGGACGAAGAAGGCGGAAACCCGGATGATACACAAGAACCGGGCGACGATACAGAAAAAACGGATGAAGACGACAACGCCGGTCAGACGCCGGATGATTCAGGCGAGGGAAATGGTGGCAGTGAAAAAACACCGGACGATGGCGGCAGCCAGACGCCGGATGATACGAACGGAAACGATGGTGGGCAAACGTCCGGCAGCACTGACCAGGGAACCGGAAATACGGAAACTTCCGGGAATACCGGCAGCACGAATGCAGGAAAAAATAACAGTAGTAATCTTTTGAATACTTCCGGCTGGATGGCGTATATATCCCAGACAGAGTCCGGTCAGTCTACAGAGACTGGCAAGAGTCTGACGGATGATAAGCAGGACGCCACAGGCGATAAGAAGGATTCTACAGAAGACAAGAAAGACGCCGCAGACGATAAGAAAGATTCTGCGGACGACAAGAAAGACGCCGCAGACGATAAGAAGGATTCCACGGAAGATAAGAAGGATTCTGCGGACGACAAACAGGATACCACAGACGATAAGAAGGATTCTGCGGACGACAAACAGGATACCACAGACGATAAGAAGGATTCTGCGGACGACAAGCAGGATACCACAGACGATAAGAAAGATACCCCGGACAAGGAGCAGGATTCTGAGGAAAACAAAGACCCTGCAAAGGGTGAAGAAGGCGAACCGGGCGAAGAAGACACATCAGAGGAAGGCGAACCGGACGAGGAAGACCCGTCAGACGAAGATAAATCAGACGAGGAAGACACGGATTCTAAGGAAGAAACAGAGAAGAAGGATAAGGCTTCCCTGATCGGAACTTATGGTTTGGCAAGAGAAAGCCAGGAACTTAATGATTCTGTGAAGAACTACATCTTTGAAAGAACGGTGGCAAGGAAGCTTCCATGTCTGGTAGACGGCGCCATTTTATTTGAGAAAGACGCTGACAGCGGTAAGATTGAATGGAAGGTCATGGAAGACGGCGAAACCATTGGGTATACCAATATATACATGCTTGCGCTGATGATGTGCCAGCCGTCCTTAGAAAATGATTTAACAGGTGTAGGAAAGGAAAATTTACAAAAAAGCATTGTAGAAGATGCGGATAAGAATTTTACGACGGATCAGGTTTATTGTAGATTTGGCTATAGTAGAAGTGTCACAACGTCAGATGGAAATGGTGGGACGACAGAGTCCACGATTATGGATTCCATTATCAACGATAGTTTCTTCCAGCCGACGATTTACAAAGAAGGCACTGATATGGAAGAAGGTTATCAGAATGTCCTGGATGAAATCCAGCTGGAGAATCTATACCGTGAGGCGGATACCTCTGGAAGCTTTAAGGCGTTGTCTACGAATATATCCCAGGCGGAAGCGCTGCGCCATATCTTGAATTACCAGAGCAGCAGGCGTGCAGATGCGAAGAAGAGTATCAAGGTACTGGAAATCCAGCCGGCTCTTACGTCTAAACCGGAACTTACCAAGGAGCAGATTCAGAAATGGGCGCCCGGCGTGGAAGAAGTAGAGACGACGATTATGACCACGGCTGAATTTATCGGTAAGATTGATAAAATCAATGAAATTTATGATTTGATTTATCTTGGGACTTCCAAAGAGCACTTGAACCTGAGCAACTGGATTACCGATACAGGCAAGAGTAAAAACGGACAGTATCTTGGCAGTACGGTATTTAACGATTCCGATATGGACGGGCTGATTTACTATAACGTAGGGGATAAGCGTGTCGTCAACCTGACGATGTCGGGTCTGCTGGATTCGGAATATAAGAACGGCAGGACATGGTTCTATAACTTTGTCCGTTATGGCGGCAACGATATTACGAAGGAAAAGAAAGACGCTTTATTGTCCTTCTTAAACGGTTCCTATCCGGTTATCGTTTCTGATGAGTTTATGGAACAGCCGGTGACTCTTTTTGAGACGACTAAGTTTTCCGGTAGACGAGGGACACTTGATGTTGGCGAATATACGCAGAAGGATTTAGAGAACTTACAGATTTATGCAGGAACGGGTGATAAGGGAATATCCAGCCTGAAAGTAAAGCAGGGCTATAGGATTACCGTGTTTTCAGGTACTAACTTTGACGGTCAAAAATATACATTTGAGGCGAAAGATAAGAGTCTGGAAGTTCCTGTTTTTAGTGTAAACCACGAGTATCTAAATAAACAGAGTTTGAACAACAACTGCCAGTCTGTCATCGTAGAAAAGATAGAGGACTCCAATCCCGTCAAGGCGATTGATGGCGACCATATTGACAACAGCTCTTATATTTATGAATTTGTCAATACAGCTTTGAAGAAAAAGTATATGAATTTCTATGTGAAAGGAGATATCGACGAAACAGGCTCGGAGCTTTTCAAATTCTATTTAAACCGTCCGAAAGCTAGTCTGGTAGACTTTACGGCGAACGGTATGCAGGAAAGCACGACGGGCAATACAGCCCCGATTAACGACGTATACTATATTTATCCTAATTCCGCCGGAAGATATACGCTGCAGTATAACTTTACTATTAAGAATGAAGGCGCGGCGAGTATGGATACCCGGTATTACTGCAAGCTTTATATCGACGTCAATGCCGATGGTAAGTTTTCCGACAGTGAGGAAGTAACGGATATTGTGATGTTAAACAGGCAGACCGGAGGCGGGGTTTCCCCCGATGAGCTTTATGCGGGCGTAGCCTATTCAATTACGAGGGAAGTGCCTTCTGGTTATAAGGGGCTGCTGCCTTGGAAAATAGAGGTATGTCAGATTAATAATACGAATATCTATGCTTCCATGCAGGGCTATACGAAGTTAAACGGACTGGACAGGGAGACGCTGAAAATCTGCCAGATTAATAAAAACGGCAGTGACGTTATCAGTCTGAAGCACGAAGTCGAGACGAAGGGCAGACATTTTAATACGTTGATTTACGGCGGGACCTATAACGGCGTGAATTATCCCGGCATTACGGACGATTTCCTGATAGATGTAACGACCATCAACATTTCCGAGTTTGAAAGGGAGTATAACAGGAATCACGATTATCTGAAGCAGTACAATATGCTGATTCTGGGATTCTCGGATATGTACGGCGATTTCAGCGGGGACAACCAGACCGGACCGATGAGCGCGATTGTAGAGTTTATCAACAGCGGTAAGAGCGTGCTTCTGGCGCATGATACGACTTCTTTCTTTAACAATCCGGTTGTGGATGGTCAGGAACTTGGATATCCTTGGAGGAATAATCTGAAGGCGCTGAGATCGTATTCCAATGATACCCGGAATGCGGCGACCCTGAATAAGTACATTCGTCCGTTGGTAGGAATGGATAGGTACGGCGTCCAGAGCGTTTCCGCTGTAAAAAGAGGCGTTACGCTGCACGAAGGAGATGCAGGCTGGGACGAATTGATGTCTTCCGGCAAGGAAGTGGCGTATAAGCCCAAGAGCGGCAGGACAGAGACGGTTCCCGAAGCGCATGGTTATACTTATGCGCTGGTTAGTGCAAAGGATAGGAAAGCGGAGCGTGAGAGCGTATCAGATATCGAATTTACAAAATGGAATCTTTATGAGAGCAACTATGGCAATTATGATAATGTTGCATTTACCAACCGGTATGTCAATCAACGGTTCGACGACTGCTATTATTGGGAAAACTGGGACGGTAAAGATAATGGACAACTGGATAATGTAAACAACGGGGAAGTTTATAACGTCCATGTAACGCAGGTCAATAAAGGACAGATTACGGAATATCCGTATAAGCTGCAGGAAGAATTTGAAGTTGCCCAGACCCACAGCCAGTATTATCAGTTAGACTATACGGCGGATGATGACGGGGACGGGCAGAGCGATCTGGTAGTCTGGTATTGTCTCGGCGGCAGGACTTCGCCTACCGGACATTCTGACTGGACGACCACGATTTATTCCCAGTCGCCGAACGACGTGCGCAATAACTACTATATCTATAACAAAGGCAACATTACCTATACGGGTATGGGACATGCGCGTAAACTGAATGACTACAATGCTTACTATACCTTTGAGGAGGCGAAACTTTTCATCAATACGATTATCGCTTCTTATCAGGCAGGTGTGAAGCCGCCGAGCATTACTGTCTTAGAAGATGGCAGGGAAGACGCGGCGCAGCTGAAAACCTTATACCGCTATTATGATGAAGGAAATATGATAGACCTTTCGCTGAATGCGGCTACGGAAAGCTATGAGAATCTCTATTTTACAGTCCGCGACCTGAACTTTGTAAAAGGAACCAGAATGATAGCGAGCCATGTATATTATCAGACGGATAGCGGAAGCGAGGTCATCAACGTAGACGGCGAGGAAGTCCGGGTGAATAAGTTTGAGGATTATATCTTTAATGCGCTGGACAACAGTCCCGTAAGCGCGGGCGAGCTTGCAAGCGGCGGCATTTACTACATCCAGGTACCCAAATCTGTTTTGAGCGACTGCGAGAACGGGCTGGACATTTACTTTGAGGCGCAGAGTACCATTACCACGAATACGACGACCCAGAATGTATACGTCACGGATAAGGTCTATGCGAAACTTCAGGTATTCAGGGCATATTTGTTTGACTTAGACTAATGTAAAAGAATGCAAAGCATTCTTTTCAAGATAATTGCGGAGCGATTTTCTTGTAGATAATTGCGGAGCAATTTTCTTGTAGAAAATATAAAATAATAGGAGTGTGTCATATGGCTTACGGTGCGAAAAAAGTCCGCATGGGCGACCTGTTGGTAAACAGTGGCGTCATTACGGAAGAACAACTGCAAAGAGCGATGGAAATAAAAGGAAAGAACCGCAGACTGGGCGAGGCGCTGGTAGACGAGGGCATGGCGTCGGAAGAGGCGATTGCCGAAGCGCTGAGTACCCAGCTGGGGTACGATCTCGTAGACTTGCAGAATGTGACGATATCGAAAGATATCCTGTCCCTCGTTCCCGGTAATATTCTGGAGAAATACAAGGTTCTGCCCTTTGAATTTGCAGAAGATAACATGAACGTCCTCAGGGTGGCGATGACGAACCCTACAGACTTGACGGCGATAGACGATATTACGTTAATTACCAATCTACAGGTAGAACCTGTCGTCGCTACCGTCCGCAGCATCATGATGGCAATCGACAAATACGTCGGACAGGCGGAGGTTAATTCCGCACTGGAAGAGTATGCGAAGGAAAAAGAGGAACAGGAAAGCCTGATGGCGGAGCAGGAAGATATGTACAGCGAAGACGTCAACAACTCTCCGATTGTACAGCTCGTCAAGAATCTGATTGAACAGGCGGTCAGACAGCGTTCTTCCGATATCCACATCGAGCCGATGGAGAAGCAGGTGCGTATCCGTTACCGTATCGACGGCGCTTTGTATGAGAAGGCGACTTACAGTGTCCGGCTGCTGCCGGCAATGGTGGCGCGTATCAAGATTATCGGCGGTATGGATATCGCGGAAAAGAGGAAGCCGCAGGACGGACGTATTACGCAGATTGTAGACAGGCATGAGTATGATATCCGTGTTTCCATCCTGCCCACCGTATATGGGGAAAAAATCGTTATGCGTCTGACTTCCAAGAACGCCCTGACAAAGGAAAAGAGTCAGTTAGGCTTAAAACCAGATGAATTGAAACGGTTTGACCATATTTTACAGCATCCCCACGGTATCTTATTAGTTACAGGACCTACCGGAAGCGGTAAGTCTACCACGCTATATACCGCGCTTAGTGAATTAAATAAGGAAGATGTTAATATTATTACGGTAGAGGATCCGGTAGAAGCCAATATCGACGGCATTAATCAGGTACATGTCAATCCCAAGGCGGATTTGACTTTTGCCAGCGCCCTGCGGTCCATTCTGCGTCAGGATCCCGATATCATCATGATTGGTGAGATTCGTGACCAGGAGACGGCTGCGATTGCGGTACAGGCATCCATTACGGGGCATCTCGTTGTTTCAACGCTGCATACGAACTCGGCGGCAAGTACGATTACCCGTCTGGCGGATATGGGTATCGAGCCGTATCTGATTGCCGATTCCACGGTCGGCATTATCGCCCAGCGTCTTGTCCGCAGGCTTTGTCCGGCATGTAAGAAGGCAAAACAGGCGGATGCGGAGGAATTGGAGCTTCTGAACTTAGAACCGGA
Organism: Blautia sp.; assembly: GCA_023664455.1. Lineage (GTDB taxonomy): Bacteria > Bacillota > Clostridia > Lachnospirales > Lachnospiraceae > UBA3282. The sequence goes on along the minus strand of JAMPFM010000002.1, from coordinate 16,452 downwards.
TACGGAGCTTACCATCTATGAGCCGTGCGGCTGTTCACAGTGTGATGGGACCGGCTTTAGGGGCAGAATCGGCGTTTACGAAATTATGGAAATTTCCCAAGCGTTGAAATCCATTATCAGCAAGGGCGGCGACGCCGAGGCAATCAAGGAAAAAGCCTTAGAAGAGGGAATGAGCACGCTGCGCATGAGTGCGACAAAATATGTATTGGAAGGAATTACTTCCGTAAACGAAATGATGAAAGTATCCTTTGATTTATAAATTTTTTCTTGCAACCATTTCAAATATGGTGTATAGTGATTCACGTTAAGGGATTTTGAATGTAAATAAGGATAACATTATCTTATACAATATATACAATATCTTTTACAAGGCAGGGGAATTACTATGGCAAAATATTTGGTAATTGTGGAATCACCCGCAAAGGTGAAAACCATTAAAAAATTTCTGGGTTCCGGGTATGAAGTCATGGCAAGCAATGGACATGTGCGTGATTTGCCCAGAAGTCAGATGGGTATCGACGTAGAGCATGGTTTTGAACCCAAGTACATTACGATCAGGGGAAAAGGAGATATTCTGGCAGGTCTGCGCAAAGAAGTAAAAAAAGCGGACAAAATCTATCTTGCAACTGACCCGGATAGAGAAGGGGAAGCCATTTCCTGGCATCTTTTCAGGGCATTGAAACTGGAAGATAAGAAAGTATATCGTATTACTTTTAACGAAATTACGAAAGGTGCGGTCAAAGAATCCCTGAAAAATGCAAGGGAAATCGATATGGATCTGGTGGACGCCCAGCAGGCGAGACGCTGCCTGGACCGCATGGTAGGTTATAAAATTTCCCCGCTGTTGTGGGCGAAAGTAAAAAGAGGGCTAAGTGCGGGACGCGTGCAGTCTGTGGCGCTTAGGATTATCTGCGACAGGGAAGAAGAGATTAATGCGTTTATCCCGGAGGAATACTGGACTTTGCAGGCAGCGTTTCAGATTCCCGGCGAGAAGAAGCCCCTAATCGCCAAGTATTATGGCACGACGAAACAGAAACAGGAAATTTCTTCTAAAGAAGAGCTGGATGAGATTAAGAAATCTTTAGAAAACGCAGTCTATCAGGTGACGGACGTAAAACGCGGCGAGAGGGTGAAAAAAGCCCCCCTGCCATTTACGACTTCCACACTACAGCAGGAAGCGAGTAAGACGCTGAATTTTTCCACGCAGAAGACGATGCGCCTTGCCCAGCAGCTCTATGAAGGCGTCGATATCAAGGGGAGTGGAACGGTAGGAATTATTACTTATCTGCGTACAGATTCCGTAAGGATTTCCGAAGATGCAGATAAGATGGCAAAGGAATACATTGCCGGGAATTATGGAAAGGATTATGTAGCGGAAGGCTCTGGCGGGGCAAAGGGCGCGCAGAAGATTCAGGACGCTCATGAAGCAATCCGTCCCACAGATATTGAAAGGACGCCCGCTAAGATGAAAGAATCCCTTTCCAGAGACCAATTCAGGCTATATCAGCTGATCTGGAAACGGTTCGTGGCAAGCCGGATGGCGCCTGCACAGTATGAGACGACTTCGGTTAAGATTGACGCGGCGGACAGACGTTTTACGGTAGCCGCTTCCAAGATGAAATTCGACGGTTTTTTAAGCGTCTATAGTGAAGAAGATGAGAAAGAAGAAAACAATACGCTGGTAAAGGGCATTGATAAGAGTACGCAGCTTGTATTTGATTCCTTTGAGGAGAAGCAGCATTTTACACAGCCGGCGCCGCATTATACGGAAGCTTCGCTGGTGCATGCCCTGGAAGAACTGGGAATCGGAAGACCGAGTACCTATGCGCCGACGATTACGACGATTCTTGCCAGACGTTATATTGTAAAAGAAAATAAGAATTTATATGTGACGGAGTTAGGTGAGGTCGTCAATAAAATCATGAAAGAGGCCTTTCCTTCCATTGTGGACGTCAATTTTACGGCGACGATGGAAGCGCTCTTAGATGGCATTGCGGACGGTAATGTCAGATGGAAGACGGTAATTGCTAATTTTTATCCGGACTTGGAAGATGCGGTTGTCAAAGCGGAAAAGGAGTTAGAAGAAGTAGAAATCGCCGATGAAGTATCGGATGAAGTCTGCGAACACTGCGGCAGACAGATGGTCATCAAATACGGACCGCACGGCAGGTTCCTTGCCTGTCCCGGGTTCCCGGAGTGCCGCAATACGAAGCCCTACTTTGAGAAGATTGGTGTAGAGTGTCCTTACTGTGGCAAAGATATTGTCATGAAGAAGACGAAAAAGGGCAGGAAGTATTATGGATGTATCGACAATCCGCAATGTGATTTTATGGTATGGCCAAAGCCCGTGAACCAGAAATGTCCGAAATGCGGTTCGATTATGCTTGAGAAAGGGACGAAACTGGTCTGTGCGGACGCTGAGTGCGGCTATGTGGAGGAGCAGAAGGCTGATGGGGAGCGTACAATTATTAGATAAAACCAGAAAAATAGGGAAATTATTGCACAATAATAATTCCGGCAAAGTCGTATTCAACGATATCTGCGACGTTTTGAAAGAGATTCTTGACTCGAATGTATTAGTCATCAGTAAGAAGGGCAAAGTCCTGGGTATCGGCGATCTGAAAAGGGTGGAGTCTTTGACGGAGCTTATCGTGGATCATGTGGGCGGTTTTATCGACCCCATGTTAAATGAAAGGCTTTTGTCCGTACTTTCCACGAAAGAAAACGTCAATCTGGAAACCCTTGGATTTGAGAGTATTGATACGAAAAAATTTCAGGCGGTAATCGCGCCGATTGAGATATCCGGCGAGAGGCTGGGGACGCTTTTTATTTATAAATGCGATGAGCAGTATGATATCGACGATATCATTCTGTGCGAATACGGCATGACGGTCGTAGGACTGGAAATGCTTCGCGCGGTCAATGAGGAAAACGCTGAGGAAAACCGGAAAATAGCAGTCGTGAAATCGGCAATCAGCACCCTGTCTTTTTCGGAAATGGAAGCGATTACACATATTTTCGACGAGCTTGGCGGCATGGAAGGAATCCTGGTCGCAAGCAAAATCGCCGATAAAGTGGGAATTACACGCTCCGTTATCGTCAATGCCCTGCGCAAGTTCGAGAGCGCAGGCGTGATAGAATCCCGCTCTTCCGGTATGAAGGGCACATATATCAAAGTATTAAACGACGTCGTTTTTGACGAGGTAGAAAAATTGAAAACAGAAGGAAAATACTGATTTTTAGAAGAGGTGCCCAAGACGCCTTCAAGATTACAACAGAATATAGTAAAAGTTAACAATGGATTGTTGAGAGATAAAAGGATTTATAGACGAGGGTGTAAGAATGTGCTGTAAATTCTTTTTCCATTTTTTTCACTTTTTTACTAAAGAAGGTTGCATTTTTTTAGGCTTATCACTTGTTTTTTTTCAGAAATGATTCTATAATGGATAAAGGATTTTATGTCAAAGTGGATGAGGTGTGCTTATGAGTTCATTAATTAACACGAATGCATTTGATTATGTGAATGTATTAGAGAAAGCGGCGGATGCGGCATGGATGAGACATGACGCGATTTCCAACAATTTATCGAATGTGGATACGCCCGGTTATAAACGGCAGGATGTCGATTTTGAATCGCAGCTTGCCCATGCGCTGAAAAATTCCAGATATACGCCGATGGATACGAGGGTGGCGAATATTAACATGAGCCGCTTGAATCCAATCTGCTATACGGATTATGCAAGTTTTTCCTATCGTCTCGACGGGAATAACGTGGATGTGGATACGGAAGGCGTTTATCTAGCGAAGAACCAGATTACATATCAGGGATTGGAATTGAGCATTGCGCAGGAATTTAAGAATTTACAGCTTGTTATGAAATAGAAGGCGAAAGAGGAGGGCTAAGTTATGGGATTGTTTACAGCGTTTGACATTAACGCTTCCGGCATGACCGCAGAGCGTTACCGGATGGATATCATTGCGGAGAATGTAGCGAATACCAATACGACCCGTACCGAGGACGGTACGCCCTACCGCAGGAAAGTGGTAGTTTTTGAAGAGAAAAATTCACAGACGCCTTTCAGACATGTGCTGAATCAGGCGAGAGACCGCTATTCGGGTACCGGCGTCAAGGTGAGCGGTGTGTATGAGGATGAATGGACGGAAATGAAGATGGTTTATGACCCTTCCCATCCCGATGCGGACGAGAATGGTTATGTGACGTATCCGAACGTCAGTACGATAACCGAGATGACGAACCTCATAGACGCAAGCCGCGCATATGAGGCGAATGCCACGGGGCTTTCCGCGAGCAAGAGCATGGCGACACAGGCGCTTGATATCTTGAGGAGTTAAGAGAAGTTAAGTTAAGATAAAGTATTGGAGGCAGGGTAAAATGGCTTTGGATATTACGACATTATACAATGTATCTTCCGGTGCGGTTAAGGAAGCGGCGAAGACGGCGCCGACGACCAAAGTAGATACATATGCGGACAAAAGTTTCGGAAATCTTTTAAATACCGCGATTGAAAATATTAATACGACGAACGCATATTTATCTGACGCGGAGGATGAAGAGATTAAATGGGCGTTAGGGGAAACGGAGAATACCCATGATTTATCAGTTGCTTTGATGAAAGCGTCCACGGCGTTACAATATACGGTTGCTATCAGGGACAAACTCTTAGAATCCTATAAAGAATTGATGCAGATGCAGATTTAGTGAGAATCAGTTTTAGAAAATAATGGGATTACCTAAGGAGAAATGTTGTTGTGGATAAGTTATTAGAAACATTAAAGGGGATAACGAACAGAATATTAGAGTGGTGGAATCGCTTTACGACAAAGCAGAAGACTCTGATTGTGATGGTTCTGGCAACAGTGGTTCTTGCGATGGTGATTCTGATTACTGTAATGAGGAGACCGGAATATGTGCTGCTCAAGGAATGCGAGGATACGACGCAGGCGGCGGATATTAAGGAATTGCTGGATGGGGAGGAACTGACTTACCAGATTTCCGACGATGGGCTTACTTTCAGGATTTTGAAATCCCAGCAGTCGGATGCGATTCTTCTTCTGGGAGCCAACAGTATCAGGACAGCGGGCTATAGTCTGGAAAATGTGACAAACGGCGGATTTTCCACGACGGAATCGGATAAACAAAGACAGTATATCAGATATCTGGAAGAATATCTGAAAGATAATCTGATAGAACCTCTTGCCAGTGTAAACAGTGCGACGGTTATGCTGAATATTCCCGATAATACGGGGACTTTGAGTGATTCCACAGAGGAATCCCACGCTACCATAGTTCTGAATCTGAAAGAAGAGATGTCTGCAGAGACGGCGGCATATCTGGCGCGCGCAGTAGCGACGGGGATTGGCAATATCACGACCAATAACGTGGTCATTATGGATACGACGGGCAAAATGCTCTTCTCAGGCGATGACAATTATTCGGTTGCCGGTGCGGCAAATGTGCAGTTGTCCATCAAATCCGAGGCGGAGGCGCTCGTAGTCGGGAAAGTAAAACAGGCGCTTCGGGGAACGAATGAATTTGACAGTATTGAAGTTGCGACAAACCTGGTGCTGGACTTTGCGACAGTACAGGAAACGGAGCATCTCTATTATGCACCGGAAGGACAGACGGAGGGTGTTTTAAGTCATGACGATACTTATGAATCCGAGAACGAAACCGGCATAGGCGGTGTTCCAGGAACGGATTCCAATGATAATGATACAACCTATGTGCTTCAGGACGATGCTACAGGAAAGTCATCGGTCAAAGAGCAGACCCACGACTATCTGCCAAATGAGAAGATTACATCGAAAGATACGCCGGCGGGACTGATTGATTACAACCAGTCGTCTCTTTCCGCTACGGCAATCAGTTATAATATAATCCGGGAAGAGGATGTTCAGGCACAGGGACTCTTAGACGGTGTGACCTGGGATGAATATAAGCTGGCGAATCAGGAGCGTATCAAGCTGGAAGTAGACGAGGACTTAGTAAATGTGGTTGCACAGGCATCGGGAATCTCTGCAGACAGGATTGCGCTGGTGGCTTATAGCGAGAATCTTTTCATGGACAGGGAAGGTTCCGGCATCGGTGTGATGGACGTCGTACAGATTCTGTTAATCATTGTCATTCTGGCGCTGCTGGCATTTGTAGTGCTTAGAAGCATGCGCGCTGAGAAAGGTGAGGAGGAAGAAGAGGAGCTTTCTGTGGAATCCCTCTTGCAATCCACACAGGATACGCAACTGGCGGACATCTCAATGGAAGAAGAATCAGAGACTACGAAGTTAATTAATAAATTTGTAGAAGATAATCCAGAAGCGGCGGCGAATCTGCTGCGCAACTGGTTAAATGAGGACTGGGGGTAATACCAATGGCGAAAACTTCTGATGAAAAAATCTCAGGTTTGCAGAAAGCGGCAGTCCTTCTGATTGCTCTTGGCCCAGAAAAATCAGCTGCGATTTTTAAACATCTCAAGGATGAAGAAATCGAAGAGTTAACCTTGGAAATTGCTAATACAAGAACAATCACGCCGCAGTTGAAGGACGAGGTAGTGGAGGAATTTTATCAGGTATGCCTTGCCCAGCAGTATATTGCGGAAGGCGGTATCGGTTACGCCACAGAACTGTTGGAGAAATCTTTTGGTTCAGATAAGGCAAGAGACGTTATCGGCAAGCTGACAGCGTCCCTGCAGGTAAAACCTTTTGAATTTGTGAGAAAGACAGACCCTTCACAATTATTAAACTTTATTCAGGACGAACATCCGCAGACGATTGCGCTGATTTTATCTTATTTATCTCCGGCGCAGTCTGCACTGATTATTTCGGCGCTGCCGCCGGATAGGCAGGCGGACGTTGCCAAACGTATCGCGATTATGGACAGGACGAGTCCTGATATCATTAAGGAAGTGGAAAAAGTGTTAGAGTCCAAGTTAGCTTCCCTGGCAAATCAGGATTACACCATTATTGGTGGCGTAGATGCGGTCGTAGAGATTTTGAATACGGTAGACCGTGGTACAGAGAAACATATTATGGAAACGATGGAAATCGAAGAACCCGAACTTGCCGACGAAATCAGGAAGAAGATGTTTGTATTTGAAGACATCCTGCTTCTGGACGACAGGGCTATCCAGCGTGTGCTTCGTGACGTGGATAACGGGGATCTGGCGATTGCGCTCAAAGGCTCCAACGAGGAAGTGCAGAATGCTATTTTCAACAACCTGTCCAAGCGTCTGGCGGTTATGATAAAGGAAGATATGGAATTTATGGGGCCTGTGCGTATGAAAGATGTAGAGGAAGCGCAGCAGAAGATCGTAAATATTATCAGGAAGTTAGAAGATTCCGCAGAGATTGTTATCTCCAGAGGTGGAGGTGACGAGATAATTGTCTAGTAATATTTTCAGACCCAATACAAATATTTATAAATCGCATTGGTTTGTGCTGCAGGAAGAGGATAAATGCGTGATTGACAGTAATTCCCGCATTGCCCGCAGGATGGAAGAACTGGAAGCGGAATTGAGAAGAAACGGTGGAGAAGCGGAAGACGATGGTGACGGCTTTAGAAGCGGTCTTGGCGGGGAACGAATCGACGCCGCGGATTATGAGGGAGATACCGAAAGCGGTAATGTGATAAAACCGCAGGAAGAGCCGGAACCGGAAGGACCAAGCCTAGAAGAAATCCAGGCACAGATCGACGCCGAGAAGGAAGCTGCCAGAGCGGAAATCGAGCAGTACAAACAGTCTGCGCGGGCGGAAATCGAGGCGGAAAGGCAGGAAGTCCTGGAAGAGGGCAGAAATGCCGGCTACGAAGAAGGACTGCGGCGGGCGCAGGCGGAAGCTGCCCAGATGAGGGAAGAGCTGAACCGGGAACGCGCCAGGATGCAGGAGGAATATAATCAGTTGATTGACGAGCTGGAACCGCAGTTTATCGATACGATTACCGCGGTTTATCAGCATATTTTCCAGACGGACTTAGAAAACGAAAGGGACATTCTGGTACATCTGGTCGATTCGACGCTGCGCAAGATAGAGAGCAGCAGAACCTTTATTGTGCATGTTTCTAAAGAGGATTATCCCTATGTGAATATGCAGAAAAAGGCGCTGACGGAAGGCGCGGTAAGCGGACGCGGCGTCGTGGAAGTTGTAGAAGATATCACGCTCCGCAAAAATGAATGCATGATTGAGACGGACGGCGGCATTTTTGACTGTGGTGTAGGAACCCAGTTAGAGGAACTGACGAAGAAACTCAGGCTGTTGTCTTTTGAAAAAACCGTGGACTGAGGAAGAGGTTATGATTGATTTTGTGAAATATACTAAATTGATGGATAATCAATTTTTTAAGAGCATGGGACGCGTGGAAAATGTGGTAGGACTTACGATAGAGTCCGCAGGACCGGAAGCGAGACTCGGCGATTTGTGCAGAATCTATCCGGCGGATAAGCAGTTACCGCCGATTATGTCGGAAGTAGTCGGTTTTAAGGAACGCAAAACCCTGCTGATGCCTTTTGAGAAGACGGAAGGAATCGGCAGCGGGTGTATGGTGGAAAATATGGGAATGCCGCTGTCTGTACAGGTAAGCGATTCCCTGTTAGGGAAAGTATTGGACGGGCTTGGCAGGAGTGAAGAGTTAGAAGCTGACGAAGGGCAGTATGTCAGTTATCCGATGGAAGCAGCTCCGCCGGCGGCAATGGAAAGAGAAATCATAGATGAGATACTGCCGCTCGGTGTGAAGGCGGTAGATGGGCTGATGACTGTTGGAAAAGGACAGAGAATCGGCATTTTTGCAGGCTCCGGGGTTGGAAAGTCTACCCTAATGGGAATGTTTGCCAGAAATACGAAGGCAGACATCAACGTGATTGCCTTAATCGGCGAGCGCGGCAGGGAAGTGCGGGAATTTATCGAGAGGGATTTGGGACCGGAAGGGATGAGGCGTTCCGTAGTTGTGGTTGCGACCTCAGACAAACCGGCGATGGAAAGAAAGAAAGCGGCGCAGACGGCGACGGCGATTGCCGAGTATTTCAGGGATCAGGGGAAGGACGTCTTATTAATGATGGATTCTCTGACCCGTTTTTCTATGGCACAGAGGGAAATAGGCTTAGCAAGCGGCGAACCGCCCGTATCGAGGGGATATCCGCCGAGTGTATATTCTGAGATGCCGAAGCTTCTTGAGCGCGCGGGGCGTTCCGCCAAAGGATCTATTACCGGACTTTATACAGTATTGGTAGACGGGGATGATTTTAACGAGCCGATAACGGATACCGCAAGAAGTATCCTGGACGGACATATTATGTTGGACAGGAAATTAGCGCATAAAAACCACTATCCGGCGATTGACGTTTTGCAGAGTATTTCCCGGTGCATGAGCCAGATTGTGCCGGCAGAGCATAAAGTGGCGGCGGGCAAACTGAAAAATGTGCTTGCAACCTATCATGAGGCGGAGGATTTGATTAATATCGGCGCATATAAAAGCGGCAGTAACCGGGATATCGACTATGCGATTGAGAAAATTGATGCGGTCAACGAATATCTGATGCAGGATGTGGAAAGCCGGTTTGATTATGCGCAGGAGTTGGAATTGTTGGAAGCATTATTTATTGAATAAGAAATTGCACGACGATGCGGAAGAATGCGAAGCATTCTTCCCAAGATAATCGCGTAGCGGTTTTCTTGTGAGAAAGACTGAGGGCGCATGGCAAAATTCGTATACAGGATGCAGAGTATCCTGAATATCAAAAACCAGATGGAAAATCAGGCGAAAATGGAGCTGGGGCAGGCGCAGCGGCGGTTACTGGAAGAGGAAGAACGTCTGGGTCTGCTCTATGACAGAAAAGAGAATTATCTAGAAGATGGCAGGAAACTGCGAAAGGATGCTTTGAAAGTACAGAGTCTGCGGGATAACGAATATGCCCTTGCGCGGATGGATGAATTTATAGGGATACAGAAAGAAAATGTAGCAAAAGCGGAAGGAAAAGTAGAAGAGGCGAGGGAAAAGCTGCAGGAAGTCATGAAGGAGCGCAAGATGCAGGAACGGCTGCGTGAGAAAGCGTTTGAGCAGTTCATGAGAGAAGAAAATGCAAAAGAAAGCAAGGAAATCGATGAACTGACAAGTTATACCTACGGACAAAAAAGGGGATAGAGCAATGGCGGACATGTTGAATGGAGTTGTAGATACCGAAGCCGAGAAAAAAAGGCTGAAAGAAGAGCGTAAAAAAATAAAGAGCGACCAGAAAGCCCAGAAAAAGGAAGCAAAAAAGCGTGCGAAAGAAATTTCCGCACAGGAAGCGGAGTTAGAAGACGACGAGGCGGGCGGGATATCCGTCTTTTTCGTAACACTTGTTATTGTAATTATCTGGATTGGGATTCTCTGTCTGTTAGTGAAGCTGGATGTGGGCGGTTTCGGCTCGAATGTGCTGGCGCCCGTTTTAAAGGACGTGCCTGTGATTAATAAAATCCTTCCTTCGGAAAGCGTAATTTCCACGGATGATGAGGAAGCTTACGGCGGTTATACAAGTCTGCGGGAGGCGGTTGATTATATCAGGGAGCTGGAGCTGGAACTGGAACAGGCGCAGTCTTCCCAGAATGTAGATTCGGAAGAATTGGAAGAGCTGCGGGCGGAAGTGGAAAGACTACAGACTTTCGAGGATGCGCAGATAGAGTTTGAAAGAATCAGGACAGAATTTTATGAAGAAGTCATTTATGCGGACAATGCGCCGGATCCGGAAGAATATCAGAAATATTATGAAGCAATAGACCCCACCAATGCGGAATATCTTTATAAGCAAGTCGTGGAACAGGTCCAGGTAAACGCAGAGCTGGAAGATTATGCCCAGGCGTTTGCAGAAATGGAACCTGCGGCGGCGGCGGGTATCTTTGAGGAAATGACCGGGGATATGGACTTGGCGGCGAAGATATTGAAGCAGTTAAGCGCAGAAGACAGGGGAAATATCCTGGCAGCGATGGATGCGGAAATTGCGGCGAGACTGACGAGAATCATGGATCCCGATTAAGCGGAAGATAGATAGTAGGCGTGGCGGCTTCCTGTCAGAAAATACACAGCTTATTTTTGCGGGTATCCCTTTAGAAAAAACCTGAAGATAACGATATATATTATAGTTGTATATAATGCGTGGACTTCACGCTTTATATAAAAGGCAGTTTGGAAGTTTATAGAAAATCTGAAACTGCCAGATACACGCCATAAGGCGGTGAACCTTGAAAACTAAAGGAAGGAGGAAGGTAAATGGCAAGCTTACCTGTGAACAACAGCCTGAAGGCGCTCACAAACATTGTGAATCAGGCTGCAAACGTTCAGAATTATCAGAATGCCGCGCAGACGAGACAGGAAGATGCAGGAGCGGACAGCTTCGGTCAGGTTATGAACCGTATGAATGCACAGGAAAACCGGACGGCGGATGTTCAGACGTCTAACAGTGCAAATACGAAAGCGACAGCGACAGTGGGTAAAACCATGACTACAGGCGTCGTATCAGTCAAAACTTCCAAAGCGGACGTAACTGCGAAACCGGATACAGCGGCAAAAACGGATACGGCTGCAGAAGCAGGGAAGACTCCCGTATCGGAAAAGGACGCTGCAGGGCAGACAGAGCAAAGCGCCGCAGAAAAGAATGTCTCAGAGAAAGACGTCGCCGGGGAAGAACTTTCCGCGCAGGAAGAAGCCGTAGTGGAAGCCGGTGAGAAACTGGTGGAAGCGGTAGCGGAACAAATGGGCATTTCCGTGGAAGAAGTGGAGGAAGTAATGGAGGTCTTAGGGCTTAGCGCAGTACAGCTATTGGTTCCTGAGAACATGAAACAGCTTCTGCTGACATTATCTGGAAATGAGGATTATCTTTCCATCGTTACGGACGGCGAACTGTACGGACATTTCCAGAATCTTTTAGACACAGTGGAAATGACCTTAGAGGAGTTAGGCGCAGAACTTGGGCTTTCTGACGAAGAAGTGAATACGCTGATTGCCGATTTATCAGTCGTAGAGACTGGGGCGGACGTCCCGCAGGAGCTTCTGGCACAGATGACGGAAGACGGGACGGATGAGGCGCCAGTTATGGAGGGTGCGAAAGATTATGCAGTCGTGGTACATGAAGACGGCGAGACCGTTTCCGTCAAAGTGACCGTGGATGACGTAAGCGGACAGGAAACCGTAAAAGCGGAAATCACCGAACCGTCAAGGCTGCAAAACAAGCAGGAATCCGAGACGCAGAACCATCATAAAGAGGGTGAAGGCAGGGAAACAAACGGATTTGTAATGCAGACCCCGATAGAACAGCTGGGAATCAATGAAGCGCCCCAGCCTGTCGTAGAGCGTTTTGTCAGCACGGAAGATATCATGAACCAGATTACGGAGTACTTAAAGATTAATCTGAAAGGCGACGTACAGGAGCTGGAATTGCAGTTGCATCCCGCAAGCCTTGGAACAGTCAATGTCCAGATAGCTTCAAAAGACGGCATGATTACGGCACATTTCACGGCACAGAATGAAGCGGTGAAATCGGCGATTGAAGGTCAGATTGTGCAGTTGAAGACGCAGTTTGAGGAACAGGGCATCAAAGTGAACGCGGTGGAAGTATCCGTAGGCGATTACCGTTTCGGACAGAGCTTCTCAAATGATGGCGGGAATGCGCCGGGCAATCAGGAAGAATCCAGGAAGAGCCGTAGAAGAATCAACTTAAACGAGCTGGATTTGGAAGAACTGCCGGAGGATATGGACGATTCCGAGAGAATTGCCGCAGAGATGATGGCAAATAGCGGTAATACGGTGGATTACACAGCGTAAATGAGTGAAAGGGCGCAGTCCCCAAGCAGAAACGAACTGAAAAAGACTGGAACAAGAAACAAATTAAGAAACAAACAAGAAATTGCGAAAGGAGCTAAACTATGATTGGAGCAGTAGAAAACGGAAAACTTGTAGAGTCTAATTCCGCAGCATCCCTGGCGCAGGGCACGCACAAAACAAGCAATTCCACAGTCAGCAAAGACCAGTTTTTACAACTTCTGGTAGCGCAGATGAAATATCAGGATCCCTTAGAGCCGACTTCCAATACGGAGTACATTTCCCAGTATGCGACCTTCTCAGAGTTAGAGCAGATGCAGAACATGAGCGGTTCACTGGAACTGGCGAGGGCTTCCCAGTTAGTAGGGCAGACCGTATTGATGGAGGTAGCGGATTCCTCAGGAAAAACGGTTACGGTACAGGGTAATGTGGATTATGTTGTTTATGAAAACAACAAAGCATATCTTTCCATCAATGGCGAGTTATATTCGATGGATGATCTGAATACCGTAGCAGACCCGAATTATCTGGCGGCATATAAGAAAGCAGCAGAATTTTTGAATACTTATAAGAAACTTCCGGTACTCGCACTTCTGACAATAGACGATAGGGAAGCGGTTGAGGGCATTAACGAGACCTATCAGAATATGACGGATTATGAGAAGAAGTTTATCGCAACAGATTATGTAACCGGTCTGAAGAAATATGTAGACAGGATGGAAGAACTGAAAAAATTAGCTGGCGTCACGGATGATGACAATGCAGACACTGATACTGATACAGAGTAAGGATACACAGTAATCTCAAGGAGGAGAAAGGTATGAAGATTCAGAACAACGGATTCCTTTCCTTGGAGCAGTTACAAGACAGATACCTGAACCAGAACAAGCGGGTGCAGAAAAATACTTTGCCGGGCGACGGACTGAATTTCCAGGATATTTTATCCCAGAAGACGAAAGCTCCGCAGGCGGAAGAAGTAAAATTTTCCAAACATGCCGCAAACAGACTGGTAGACAGGAATATCGAACTGACCTCGGAACAGGTAGAACGCCTGAATCTGGGAGCAGCAAAAGCCGGTGCGAAAGGAATTAATGAGTCATTAGTAATTGTCGATTCCCTTGCTTTTATCGTAAATGTACCGAATCATACGGTCATTACGGCAATGGATCAGACAGAAGCAGATGAAAATGTATTTACAAATATCGACGGAGCCGTTATTATTTAGCCGGACCTTTAAGGAGGCTTATGTTCCCGACTGACAGAAGGAACAGACGGCGCGTCACAATATAAGGAGGTCATTCATTATGATGAGATCACTGTTCTCTGGCGTGGCAGGTTTAAGAACACACCAGACAAGAATGGACGTTATTGGTAATAATATTGCCAATGTTAACACAACAGCTTACAAATCGCAGTCTATGGTATTCAGCGATTTACTTTATCAGACGACACAGGCGGCGTCTGGTGCAAATGGCGCGACAGGCAGGGGCGGTACGAATGCCAGACAGATCGGTCTGGGCGCAAAGACCGGCGCGATTTCTACGGCGATTACGACGCCGGGGTCCGCACAGTCTACGAATAATCCATTCGACATTATGATTACAGGAGATTCTTTTTTCGTTGTCAGCAACGGTTCCCAGAACTTCTTTACAAGAGACGGTTCCTTTACGATAGACGGTATGGGAAATCTGGTAATGTCTTCCACCGGTTATACGGTGATGGGCTGGCAGGTTGATGAAGAGAGCGGTGAGATTCTGCCGGATACGGTATCCGCTCTTAGGGTCATGAGGGAAGAGAACCTGACCTATCCGCCAGAATCTACGACGAAGGCTTATGCGGCGGGCATCATTGATAAGCAGGATCCTGCTTTAAATACGACCGCGGGCAGGACGATTACCTTGAATTTCTTCGATAACCTGGGATATTCCTATACTGCGAAATTCAGCGCCCACAATTTGGATGGCGATGGACAGTATTATGTACAGCTGGATGATATTCTGGATTCCGCGGGGGTATCCCTTGTTGAGAAATACAATCTGAGCAGCATCAAGGAAGTCGTAACCTTCGGCGGTGAGCAGAAAATTACGACCACAAGCCTCTATTCCCTGCTGGATACGGCGGAGTATGATGCGGCTACCAATACTTATAATATGAAATATTATCCGGCGAACATTTTAGACGGATACGGCACAAGCCAGTTAGTTAACGCGGCAATTACGACGAGTATCGCCAACATCAACGGCACGGCGGTGAATACGACCAATGCTGATGCCAATACGGTTGCTGCGGGGGATACGGTTACTGTAAAAGGAAAAATTGAATTAAAGAAGAGTGAGCTGCAGGCGCCTAACTTCAATCTGATTTATGGACCGACCAATGCGACTGTCAATACATCAGTAACGAACTATTGTTACCACGGCACGAAAGCGGATGGCACGCCGATAGAATTAGATAGTAATTCCCCTGTGGCGGACTGGGAAGAAGTGTTGAAGAAATCCTTCCCCGGCGTCAAGGTGGAAAGCGTTAACGTAAAGGCGGATGGAACGCTGGAAATGAATTTCTCACAGGAATTTAAGGCGACAAAGGCGGGAAAATACGACGCCCAGAAGAAGTATTTCGTCGGGGAAAATATCTCAGACCCGCTGGAGGCATACGGTCTTGCCAATACGGATAATACCGAATATACGCTGCCTTTTGTGGCAATATCGCCCGACGGCAAGGCGCAGATTACGAAGACCTTTACTTACACGGGCAACCAGCTTGTATTTAATACGGATAACGGAAAGTTTTCCTATATCGGCAATACGGATAACGATACGGTAACGTTGAATTTCAGCGAAACTGCTACTTCCAGACAGGGTGAAGTCATTTCCCTGACCCACTTTACCGATATTGACATTGACTTTTCTTCTGTATTGAACCTGAATAACGGCGGCAAATCTACCGCAGCGATTACAAGCGGCGATAAGGAAGACGACTCCGGCGCTGGAAGAAAGAACGGCGAGATGACGGGGATTGAAGTCGGCCAGGATGGTAAGATTACCGCATACTATGATAACAATCAGACGAAATTGTTAGGACAGATTGTAGTAGCGAACTTTGCCAATGCTGCCGGTCTTGCAAAACAGGGGGATAACCTCTATTCTGCAACCATGAACTCCGGGGAGTTTGACGGTGTAGGAAGCGATATCTCAGAAAACGGCGACTATATGACAAGCGGCGTCTTAGAGATGAGTAACGTAGACCTTTCTTCTGAATTTACAGAAATGATTACAACCCAGCGTGGATTCCAGGCAAACAGTAGAATTATCACAGTTTCCGATACGATGTTGGAAGAACTTGTCAATCTGAAGAGATAATATTTACAAATAATTCTAACAGAAAGAGGAACTTTTGGGTTCCTCTTTTCTCTTTTCTGTGCTAAAATAGTAAGAAGGGCATAGGAAAAGTAGTAGAGAGCCTTAAAAGGCAGCCCGGAAACAGGGGTGGCAGCATAATGATAGAAGTAACGAAAATCAATGGAATTAAGGTTTTGGTGAACCCGGATTTGCTGGAACTGGTGGAGGAAACTCCCGATACAGTGCTTTCTTTTACAACAGGTCGGAAAATAATTGTAAAAGAAAGTAGACAAGAAGTGAAAAATTTAGTAAAAT
>JAMPFM010000029.1 GCA_023664455.1 Blautia sp. | reverse complement strand
TGTAGAAAAAAGAATCCCGTAATTATGCGGGTTCTGGCGTTTCGCAAACGCCTAGTATCACACTACATGAAAGGAGGTCTATTTCATGGATCACAACAGCTATTCAGAGATTACACCGGAAATATTTCGTCTTGCGAACATGAGTAAAGAGGCCGGCATCATAGATACAGAACTATTTACCAAGTACGATGTCAAACGTGGGCTGCGCGACTTAAACGGTAAGGGCGTACTGGCGGGACTCACCAATATTTCCGACGTGCGCGCCAACAAAATTGTGGATGGTGTTCAGATTCCCCTTCCTGGGGAACTTTTTTACAGAGGATATAACGTCAAGGACCTTGTTAACGGCTTATCAGAAGATAATCATTTCGGATATGAGGAAATCACCTATCTGCTGCTTTTTGACCAGCTTCCTGATGAAAAAGAATTACAGATGTTCAAGCAGCTTCTGGCGGGATACCGTTCCCTGCCTACCAGTTTTGTGCGCGATATTATCATGAAAGCGCCCAGCAACGACATGATGAACACTTTAGCAAGAAGCGTATTGACCCTATATTCCTATGATGACCGGGCGGATGACACATCTCTTCCTAATGTCCTTCGCCAGTGTCTACAGCTTATCAGTCTCTTTCCTTTACTGACTATCTATGGCTATCAGGCATACAGCCATTACCACGACGGAAAAAGTTTATACATCCACCAGCCCATGCCTGAATTATCCACGGCAGAAAATATCTTACATATTCTTCGCCCCGACAGCAATTATACGCCGTTAGAAGCGAAGATTCTGGATATTGCCCTGATATTGCATATGGAACACGGCGGTGGTAATAACTCGACTTTTACCACCCATGTCGTGACTTCTTCGCTAACGGATACTTATTCTGTCATCGCCGCGGCAATCGGTTCCTTAAAAGGTCCCAGACACGGTGGCGCCAATATTAAAGTCGTAAAAATGTTTGATGAGATGAAGAAGGAAATCTCTGACTGGAAAGACGAGGAACAGGTCGGAAACTATCTGAGAAAATTACTGCATAAAGACGCTTTCGACCATGCCGGTCTCATTTACGGCGTCGGCCATGCCGTTTATTCCAAATCCGACCCAAGAGCAATTATCTTCAAATCCTTTGTAGAGAAATTATCGCAGGAAAAAGGATTACAGGACGAATTTGCACTCTACTCCCTTGTGGAACGTTTAGCGCCGGAAATTATTTCCAAAGAGCGTCAGATATACAAGGGCGTCAGCATCAATGTGGATTTTTACTCCGGTTTTGTATATCATATGCTCAATCTTCCTATGGAACTTTACACGCCGATTTTTGCCATCGCGAGAATCGCCGGATGGAGCGCACACCGGATGGAAGAGCTTGCCAATAACGGCAAAATTATCCGTCCTGCTTATAAACCTATCTGCCAGGACAGGGAATATGTGCCTATGAAGCTTCGATAATACAAGAAACTTAAAAACATCAAAATAAGACGTTGCTTATTTGGCAGCGTCTTTATTAGATTTTACATTTCTACATATACTGGATTTTTGAATATCGTAACTTTATCTTTTCCCTTTTCCTCTTTTTCTATCAGCAATGTTGTTGTTTTTGAAGTACCATTTGTATAATCATAATCATGCTTTTTAAAAAAAGAACATCCTTTGCATTCATTCTTGAATATAGGATGATACCTTTCCATTACCAAAAACAGATATAAAATACCAACATTCTCTTTATGCTCACACAAATAATCTGCTTTTATAGCAGTATAGGCTATATACCGCTTTGCATTTATTAAATATGTAACGGAGTCGCCTTCAATCATATTTTTCAAGTAAATAAAACTATTTAACCTTTCTTCAACAAACCACTTACCATAAAAAATAGACTTTTCAATATCATTTACTGTTAGATTCTTTTTTAATATTTCTTTATAAATACGCTCTTTATTTGTCGAGGGATATGTTAAATCTGTTAGATGCTGTAATCCAGCCAAGTGAAAAAAAGATTCAGGTGGGAAATGTAATATGATAGGATATGAATGCCCTTTTCTTCCAACAATTATTTTATAAACCGTTTTTTCTAATTTTTTGTATTCTACGGCTGCATTATATAATATATCAGACATATTCATCCTCCAGCATAACAAAAGGCTCCGCAATACACGAAGCCTCTTGACACATTTTCTTTCGGTTTTATCCCTAGTCAGACTGTGGAAACTGTGCAAACCCCATTAATGTCAATGTATATCACTCCTCTGACGAAGCCACATACACTTTTGCGACCACAGGCACTCAAGTTGCCTGCTGAAATCATGTTATAAGGAATCATACAATTCCTCTTCTACAGTATACTCAAACATAGCCAAACATCCAACGAACAAATTGTAAATTTTTTGTGAACAAATGCATAAGTTAAAAATGAGTAAAGCTTTCTGTATCCTACTGATTTGCATCCTGTCTCTGAAACGTATCACGAATCTTCTGGAAAGTCCGGCCTTCCAGAATCCCATAGACGATAAAAGCGATGAATAGAGAACAGCAGGTTACCGTTTTTATGATGCCGGGTCCTTTCAGGCAATCACTTAGAAGGTTTATGAGTCCCAGCAGACCAACGAATATGCCAAGCCCCATCATACGGCGATATAGCTGGAAAAGCAAATTTTTTACATCATAGAGGATGTTTTCTCCCGCCATCTGATTTCGCATGGCATTCCCCGGCATCCACTCCTGTTTTTTCATCCATAGGAAAAAACAAAACATAAGAGCGCCGCCAAGTATCATCAGCACATCCACCACAATCGGAAAATAATGAAATCCATACATTGAACAATCCTTATCCCTTTCCTGACCTACAGGCTTCTTCTGTGCACAGCCTACGACAATTTGAGAATCCCTTTTACGATATCCTTCATTTCCGCCTTATCGCAAACCGTATCATGCAGAATGGGAGCTGTCCTGATTTCCTGGATCGCGCCGGGTATTTTGAGTTTCCCAAGTTCGGCTAATTCATCCACCAGCCCGAAATCCGACATAGCGTCATATTTTTTATCAATGGCATTCATGACGCTTCTCGTAAACTTAAAGGGACTTGCGGTAGATACGATGACACTCTTCGTCTCATCCTTCGTTTCTGCCCGGTATTTCTGACAAACTGCACTGGCAACCGCCGTATGCGTATCCAGAACATATCCGGTTTCCTCATATACCTTACGAATCCTATCCGCCGTTTCCTGCTCGTTTGCGTAATTGCCGTAAAAATCACTTAACTGCGTTTGCATATCCTCGGAAATCTGATACCTTCCATCCTTCGCTAACGCCGCCATCAATTCCGCATTCTTTTTGGCATCGTCCCCTGCAATACGGTAAATGAGACGCTCCAGATTACTGGATATCAGAATGTCCATAGAAGGAGAACTCGTCAACACAAACTCCCGGTTGCGGTCATAAACGCCCGTCTTAAAAAAGTCGTACAATACTTTATTTTCATTGGAGGCGCAAAGCAGTCTGGCAATCGGCACACCCATATTTTTCGCATAAAAAGCGGCAAGGATATTTCCGAAATTACCTGTCGGGACTACAAAATTGATTTTCTCACCCTCCGCTATCTTCCCTTCGCCAAGCAGCTTCGCATAAGCATACACATAATAGACAATCTGCGGCACAAGCCGTCCAATATTAATGGAATTGGCGGAAGAAAAACGAAAACCATGTTCCTGCATTTCCTTTTCCAGCTCCTTATCGGAAAAAATCTGTTTTACACCGGTCTGTGCATCATCAAAATTTCCATGAATACCGACTACATAGGTATTACTTCCCTTCTGTGTCACCATCTGCTTTTCCTGAATCGGGCTGACGCCATTCTTGGGATAAAAGACGATGATTTCCGTACCTTCCACATCTGCAAAACCGGCGAGCGCCGCCTTGCCTGTATCCCCTGATGTAGCGGTCAGAATCACGATTTTTTCATGGACATTGTTTTTCTTCGCAGCAGTAATCATCAGATGCGGCAGAATGGACAACGCCATATCTTTAAAAGCAATCGTCGGTCCATGAAAAAGCTCCAGATAATATGTATGGTCAGCCTCTGTCAAGGGCGCGATTACTTTCGTATCAAATTTGGAATCATAGGCTTTGTTAATACAATTCTTTAATTCTTCCTCTGTAAAGTCGGACAAAAACAGCTTCATGACTTCATATGCAATTTCCTGATATTTCATGGCAGCTAACTCCCCAAGCGGCTTGTCCAGCTCCGGTATATGATCCGGCACAAATAAACCTCCATCCTCAGACAGTCCTTTCAAAATTGCCTGCGATGCCTGTACGTTTAGCGTATCATCTCTTGTACTTCTATAAAATACTCCCATCTTTATAACCATGCTCCTTTCTCAACATGCGAATTTGTGCCCTCCATTCCAAAGCGCAATGATTGCCTGTTCTCTTATTTCTCATTTTATTTGTGAGAATTATAGCATAAAGCGCCAACGCTTGCAACTTTACCAACTATCATTTTACGCTGACACGGCTTATAGGAAAAATTCATGGTTTCCATAGGTAAAAAGTTTGGTCAGCTTCTGGTCAAACCATGCTAACTTGCCAGAATCCGCTCCATGTCTGGCACAGAAAAATAAAGCGCCCTGCGAGATATCTTCTCCGTAAACGGCGCGTTCCACCGCCTCATAGGTTTCTTCGCTGATTGTCACATTCTGAAAACGCCCGTCCACTGTAGGGGTAAACTGCGCCACACCTTGTCCTTTCTGCATAACCACTTCCGTTACTGTATCCGGGAACCTTTCGTTATTGACCCGGTTTAGTACCACATTTGCCACCAGTAATTTCCCATCCTCATCCTCTCCGCCGGCTTCCGCCTCCACAATCCTAAGCAGGGAATCGTAATCCTTGTCCGACAACTGATATTTGGCTTCTTTTTCCAACACTTCATAATCCACAACCCGCTGCCCGGATGATACACAGGCGACTACTTCCAGAAAACTTTTCTTGTCCTCTTCCGGCATGACGCCCAGAAATTCCATACGAAATGCCTGTGTCGCCGCAATCCGGTTCAGTTTCAATTCTTTTACACAAATCCACGAGGATAAAAAAGTCAGGTTTATCAAGAGTAACATCAATCCATATTTCTTATACATAGTTTTTAATCGTTCTCCAATCTGAAGTATCTTTTCTTAATAACATTCGTTCTGTAATACTTCTGTAATATTTTATACAGAAATCCGGAAAAATATGTTATACTGTTGTCAATATTAAGAAATATTTCTAAAGATTGGAGTTTTTGGAATGCCAAAATTACCCGGTGTTTACACGGCTAAAACGAAAAACGGCGCTATCTACTACCGTTCCTCCTTAACTTATCGCGCAAAACATATCAGTCTTGGCAGCTTTTCTATCATGGAAGATGCACATCAGGCTTATTTGCTCGCCAGCCGCATCTTACAGGATCCGGCAATCGGGATTTCCGACTTTTCCCCGGACTGCATTCTTGCGTTTGAAAAATGGGTTTCCCTAATCAATTTCCGGGATAACGGCATTTATTTTTCCACGCCGATTTATATTCGTCCTTCTTTTTTTTACTATTATTTTACTCCGTCCCGTTTTTTTATATTTGACAGGGACGACTTATTCTATTACTCCTCCCGTAAAATTTCCTGCCGCGGCGGACATTATTTCGTTGCCGATTATGGTATGCAGGTCAATATCATGAACCGCTACGGCATCAAAAACTACGCTGTGTTGAATAAGGATTATCGTTTTATCAATGGAAATACACATGATTACCGCTATGAAAACATCGAAATCCTGAATACTTATAATGGTGTCTCTTCCTTTTTCCGCAATGGAAAATTATACTATAAAACCAAAATCCATATCAAGGGAAACTACACCGTAGGCGTCTACGATACCGAAATGGAAGCCGCAATCGCCTATAACAAAGCGATTGACTGCCTGAAAAAAGCCGGCGTAAAGAAGGCTTTTACTCCCAATTACATGGAAGGAGTCTCACCGTCTGCTTACGCCGACTTATATGCTTCTATTTCCATTTCTCCCAAAATTGAACATTATCTGTCCGAATAATTGACAAAACAGAGATTCAGATTGGCATCGCCACTCACGCCGTTTACCGTCCCCGTCGTTGTATACTGCCACATCGTATACAAATACGGATAATCGGGAATCGCCTGGTCTTCAGAAAGCCATACATCATAATTTTGTAATTTGGACAAATCTACATTCTTAATCAACCACTCTTTATTGCCATAGACCATCGGAATATAGCCCGCTGCCTGTACGCCATCCAGAAAAGCGACGGCAATGGTCGTCTTATCCTCTCTGGAGAGTCCGTCGATTCTTGCCTGGTCGTTTGCCACATTTTCCATATCAAAAGCAACCGGATAAGAAATATGCGCCTTATAGGCTTCCAGATTCTGAATGACAAAATTAGCTTCCTGAACCGCCTCTTCCTGATTGATTGCCTGGGAATAAAAATAAACTCCGATACCTAATCCCGCTTCTATCGCTGCTTCCATATGCTCCACATAGTTATCATCTAAAGAAATCTGCCCCGTGCCATATCCTCTCGCGCCCAGACGGATGATGACGAAGTCGATTCCAGCGGATTTCATACTTTTAAAATTAACCGCTCCGCTATGCTTGGAAATATCCACGCCCACCTGGGAAATCTTTTTACCGTTTTCCGTGTATTTACGCAAATTGGAAGTTTCTGAGAGGTTGTTAAAATCATAAGAGTTCTTTTTCAGATAGGGATTGATTAAAACCCATTCTTCCGTCCCATCCGCCGCCTTCACTAGCGTATGTTTCCCATCGAGCGCCGGGTCTTCCTGTACGATTTCTTCCGCCTTCACTTTCTCGTTTTCATTCTTTTCTGAAATATCACTGTCATTTTTATCCGGAGTCCTCCCCTGTGCGTCAGACAATGTACCCTGCGTATCGCCCTCTTCTTCAACAGGATACATATCCCAGAACCCCAAGTCCTCGGCACGCAGTTTCCGCTCCGGCTCTGTCTCATCCTCTTCCGTTTCCTGCACGGCTTCCGCCTCTTCCTGCTGCTTTTGCATCGCATTCTGCACGTATTCGCTGCCGCCTCCTTGATTGGAATTACTTTTCATGACTGCGAATAGCAGAATCAATACAAATGCGGATACGCCGACCACCATAGGAGCTAGCGAGAATCCTGTTGATTTCTGTCCATCGTCACCTGGTAATCTCATTTGGTAATTATTACTCCTTTCCTGTCGAAATATTATCGAAATATTATCGAAGTATTGTTTAAATATTATTTGAATAATTGTGAAATTAAATTGCTGTAAAATTAGGGTATTGCAAACCGTCCGTTGTACAGAATATAAAATCCAACGCAGGCCCGCTCTCGCTACGGTTCAAACGCAGCGGTACTAAGTTCAAAAGCCGCTTTGCGCCTTTTTCACTAAGTACCGGCGTTTTCACAGTGCCTGCTTATGGATTTTATATTCTGTACAACTACACATTTCTGAACTTTCATTTTTATAACTATGCCTTTCCTCAGTCTGCGAGTTTGCGCCAACAGGCATAACCTTTTACCTACAAGAAAATCGCTCCGCAATTATCTTATTGTATTGAGCAATTTCCTGTTAAATAAAATATTTGGTATGGATGTGGAAAAAAAATACCATATCCATTATAATCATTATTATAATAAAAAGAATCCAGAATTATTTTATCATGAAACAGAAGAAATGACAACTTATCAAACTTATAAGAAAACTGGAAATCCATCTTATGTTTTAAGTTGACCTCTAAACAGACCATCTTACGAGGACGCGGAAATCAATTTTCAGTCAGCTCTTTAACGTAGAGGGCAGAGCAGACAGGAATCCCGCGAAGACCCTTGAAAAACGCCGGTCCTTAGTTCAAAAGGCGCGGAGCGGCTTTTGAACTTAGTACCGCTGCGTTTTTCACGGAGCGAGAGCGCGCCTTCGCGGGATTCCTGTCTGCTCTGCCCCCACCAAAACCCAAATGCTGACTGAAAATTGATTTCCGTAAATTAAGGAGTAAAAAATTGTGAAAAAATCAAACCGTAGAATTTTTCAGAAAAATTATCACCCACCAATTTTACAGCACCAACGCACTCCCAACTTTACAACAATACCTATGCATATCCTGACAGCAGTGCGTATCCTGACCGCCGCACTCATTCTCCCCCTCTGCCTCCCCCTGCTTCTTAGCGGATGCACCAAAACTCAGACTCCCATTTCGCGCACAGGATTTTATTTTGATACGATGATTCAGATTACCGTCTATGAGAAAAAAGAAGAACCCCTTCTAGAAGATTGTCTGGAACTTGCCGGATACTATGAAGGGCTGCTTAGTCCGACTGTCGAAGGCTCCGATATCTGGAATATCAATCATAGCAGCGGACAGCCTGTCGTTGTTTCCGATGAGACGCTGCTGCTCTTACAGACCGCCCTTTCCTATAGTGAAATAACCAATGGGCGCATCGACCCTACTATGGAAACCGTCAGTCAGCTCTGGGATTTTCATACGCAGGATTCCCCCACCTTATCTGAGGATTCCTCTGCCTTATCCGAAACTTCCCCCGCCACAAACCGGATTCCCTCTGAAAAAGACCTGGCAGAAGCCATCCGCCATGTAGACTATCATAACTTATCTATAAACGGTAATACCGTCACCCTGCTAGACCCAGAAGCCGCAATCAGTCTGGGATTCATCGCCAAAGGATTTATTGCGGATAAAATAAAGGAATATCTATTATCCCAACAAGTGAAAAGCGCTATCATCAATCTCGGCGGCAATCTTCTGGCTGTCGGTTCCAGACCCGACGGCGCCCCCTTCCAATTCGGTATCCAGAAACCTTTTGACAGTCAGGGCACTCCCATCGACGTACTATCCGTTTCCGATAAATCCTTGGTTTCCTCTGGAATCTATGAGCGTTATTTTTATCAGGATGGCACACTATATCATCATATTTTAAATACCGCCAACGGATATCCCATCCAGAATCATCTCCTAAGCGTAACAATCCTTTCCGATTCTTCCATGATTGGAGATGCTCTCTCTACTAGCTGCTTTGTACTAGGCTTGGAAGAGGGAATGGCTCTGATTGAATCCTTAGAAGAGGTAGAGGCGGTTTTTATTACGGAAGATTTTGTGCTACACTATTCCAGCGGGATTTAATTTTCCGTCTCATCCCTATACCTGCACTTTTCCTGCCAGTACATTCTTATAATCTTCCAGATTTCTCTTTAACAGCTCCGGAGTATCCAGACCATAAGGGCACTTATTTTTACATTGGTTGCAATGCAGACAGTTCTCTATCTTCATCATCTTTTCCTGCCCTTCCGGACTCAAATGCCCGGCTGACGGGGAACGGCGCAGCAGTAGGGACATTCTTGCGCAATTATTGATTTCAATGCCCGCAGGGCAGGGCATACAATAACCGCAGCCCCGGCAAAATTCACCGCTCAGCTCTTTCTGCTCCTGCTCTATCAGCGTCCTTATTTCTTCATTCATGACTGGCGGATTCTCAATATAAGAAAGAAATTCTTCCAGCTCCTCTTTCCTCTGGACGCCCCAGATGGGAAGCACATTCTCATATTGTGCAAGATATGCATAAGCCGCCGCAGAATTTGTAATCAATCCGCCCGACAATGCCTTCATTGCAATAAATCCCATGTCTTTTTCCAGACACTTATGAACAAGCGCAATATCCTTCTCATCGGCAAGATAGCAAAACGGAAATTGCAGCGTCTCATATAATCCGCTCTCAACCGCTTCCTCTGCTACAGCAAGCCGATGATTGGTAATCCCGATATGTCGTATTTTCCCCTGTTCTTTCGCTTTCAGCATGGCATCATAGAGTCCGTTATCCTCACCCGGTTTCGGACAAAACGCCGGATTGTGGAACTGATAGATATCAATATAGTCCGTCTGTAGATTCTCTAAGCTGGTCTCCAAATCCTTCCAGAAAGCTTGCGCATTTTCTGCGCCGGTCTTGGTGGCAATCCAGATCTTCTCGCGCATTCCCTGAAAAGCAAGCCCGATTTTATGCTCGCTGTCCGTATACCATCTTGCGGTGTCAAAATAAGTAATGCCATTTTCATATGCCTCTCTTAAAAGAGACACCGCCTCTTCATCCGAAATACGCTGAATCGGCAGCGCACCGAAGCCATTTTTATTGGTTACAATTCCTGTCCTGCCAAGTCTTACTGTTTCCATATCTATTCCCCATTCTTTCTCAGTCTGTATTACTATGTAAACTTCCTATACAATCGCTTTCTTAGGACATTTTTCTTTGCAGGTCCCGCAGCCGGTACATTTTTCCTGGTCGATTGTCGCATTGAAATCCTCTATGACAATCGCGTCCGCCGGACAGTTTTTCTTACATAACTGGCAGCCGATACAACCCACTTCACATGCTTTCATCGTAACCGGTCCCTTATCGTGGGAACTGCATGCCACGACATGTCTGGCATCATAGGGAATCAGGGTAATCAGCTTTTTCGGGCAGACGGCAACGCACTTTCCACATGCCTTACAGCTTTCTTTATCCACAACCGCAACGCCATTTACCACATGTATCGCATCAAAAGGGCAGACCTTTACGCAGCTTCCAAATCCCAGGCATCCGTAATTACAGGATTTGGCGCCTCCATTCGGTACAAAGGATAACATTCTGCAATCCTCGATACCATGATATTCGTAGTCCAGTTTTGTCTTATCACAATCTCCCTGGCACTGTACGAACGCAACCTGCCTGACGGAGCCTTCCGCCTCGACTCCCATGATGTCCGCAATCTGTTTTCCGACGTTTTCCCCGCCTACCGGACAGGCATTGACAGGCGCTTCCCCCTTGGCGATCGCCGCCGCCAGATTAGAGCATCCGGCATAACCGCAGCCGCCGCAGTTATTTCCCGGCAGCACGCCCAATATGGCTTCTTCTTTCTCATCGACTTCTACTTTGAAATTAATCGCCGCCACGCCCAAAAACAATCCGACAAATAATCCGACGCCTCCGACCACCATTGTTGCAACTAAAATTCCGGTCATTTCCATACCCAATACCGCCCCTTTCTATAGCAAAC
Source organism: Blautia sp. (assembly GCA_023664455.1). Taxonomy (GTDB): domain Bacteria; phylum Bacillota; class Clostridia; order Lachnospirales; family Lachnospiraceae; genus UBA3282. Next base: position 23,045 of record JAMPFM010000029.1, on the reverse strand, counting down.
CAGAGAAGCCGCAGAAGGCAATCGCCATAAGTCCCGCCGTAACAAGGACAATGGGCATTCCCTTAAAGGATTCTGGTACATCGTTATATTCCATTTTTTCTCTGATACCTGCCAAAATAATAATGGAAACGGTAAATCCTACCGCTGTGGCAAATCCATTGACCACTCCGGTCAGAATCCCGTAATTTTTCTGTACATTCGTCAACGCCACGCCCAATACTGCGCAGTTGGTTGTAATCAGCGGCAGATAGACGCCCAGCGATTCATAAAGGGCGGGGATGAATTTCTTTAGAAACATTTCCACAAACTGTACAAGCGCCGCAATCACCAGAATAAATACGATGGTCTGTAAATAGGTGATATCCAACGGTACGAGTACATACTGATAAATAACTCCCGCCACTGCAGACGCCAGCGTAATGACGAAAATAACCGCCACGCCCATGCCGCCCGCCGTATTCGTCTTTCTGGAAACGCCGAGGAACGGGCACAAACCAAGAAACTGACTCAATACAACATTATTCACCAAAGAGGAAGCAATCAGAATTATCAACAACTCTTTTACCATTTAATTCTCCCCCTTTCCTTTTTCCTGCGTATGCTCTGCACGCTGCGCCTTCTCATCATAGAAACGCTTCGTACAGCCACTGTCCGCACAATTCATGCAGTCGCTATTACAGCCTGACTGAATCTTCGACATATCCTTGCCTTTCTTCTCTCCGGCAATCTTGATTTTATTCTGAATCGCCGTCAGTGTAGCAAGCACGAAAAATGCGCCGGGCGCCATAATGAAGATAGTACAGGGCACATAGCTTTCCGGCATCACCGTAAAGCCAAATAAGGTTCCCGCCCCGATTAATTCCCGGACGGCGCCAATACAGGTCAGGGCAAAAGAAAAGCCAAGGCCCATACCGATTCCATCAAACAAAGAAGGAAGTACGGGATTTTTGGAAGCAAAACTCTCCGCCCGCCCCAAAATAATACAATTTACAACAATCAGCGGAATATAGATTCCCAGCGCATCATAAAGCGTGGGAATAAATCCTTCCAACAACAATTCCACGATGGTTACAAAAGAGGCGATAATGACGATAAATGCCGGGATTCTGACCTTTTGGGGAATAATATTCCTCAGCAGTGAAATAAAGGCATTACTCAGCGCCAATACTACCATCGTCGTCAGCCCCATGCCAAGTCCATTTATCGCAGAAGTCGTCACCGCAAGGGTCGGACACATACCGAGCATTAAGACGAACGTAGGATTTTCTTTGATAATTCCGTTCAGCAGACGTTCCTTCATTCTATTCATTCAGCGCTACCTCCCCTCAGTTCTGTCTGGAAATAGTATATTCCCGCATTCACGCCGTTCGTTACCGCATTGGTGGTAATCGTCGCACCGGAAATAGCGTCTATCTGATAATCGGAAACCGCCCCGTATTTGGTGTACTCAAATTTTTCCACATTCTTGCCCGCAAACTGAGGTTTTAACACCTCTTCTGCGCGCATTCCAAGTCCCGCGGTCTCTGCAATTTCCAAAATCGATATGCCATTAATCGTTCCATCCGCCTGAATACCGATGGTAAAACGGATATCGCCGCCGTATCCCTCTTTCGTGGTAACGGTAATCACATACCCTAGTATGGACCCCGCAGCGTCATGCGCTGTCATCACTTCATCAATAGACTCCTGCGCATAGCCCGCCTCTGCCCAGGTCTGCTCCTTTGGCTGTTTCCACTCCACCTCTTCAAAAGAGGCTGCCTCCTTAAAAACTTCCTTACAGGCTTCCTGCTTTGCCTTTTGTTTCTGAATGGCAATCGGTTCTTTCGTCACCTGATAAACCAGACCGAGCAGCAATCCGGCAACTACCGTAATCACGAGTAGAATCCCCGCATCTTTTAACATTCCGACAATATCGGAACTTTTCTTGTCTGTTTTCATGCCTTTGCTCCTCCTTTCCCAAACGCTGTCGGAAGAGTCGCTTTCTCAATCAGCGGCACTAACAGGTTTCCTATGATAATCGCATAGGAAACGCCTTCTGCAGAAGCTCCGAAAATACGGAAAATTCCTGTCAGAATACCGAGTAAGATTCCATATACATACTGCCCTTTTATGGTAATCGGTCTTGTCACATAATCCGTCGCCATGAAGAAGGCGCCAAGCATCAGACCGCCGCCGGCAAGATGCGCGGAAATATAGGCAAAATCAAAACCGTGGGAACCAAAAATACTGATAAAAATCACAAAGCTGATTATGTAACTTCCGGGGATTCGTAAATCAATTACCCCTATCAGAATCAGGAAGCAGGCGCCAATGACAATCGCAATCATGGACGTCTCACCAATCGTTCCCGCCGTCTTACCAATCACCATATTAAAAATATCTACGGTCTCGCCGTTTTTCAGATTGGCAAGGGGCGTGGCGCCCGTATAAGCGTCGCAGTTAAAATCCGTCATAATGGAAGTAAAGGATATCAGCAAAAAGCATCTTGCCCCCAATGCCGGATTCATGAAATTCTGCCCTAACCCGCCAAACAGCATCTTCACAACCAGAATTGCGAAAATACCGCCAACCACGCCAATCCACCAGGGTGCAGAAGAAGGCAGGTTCATCGCCAGCAGCAGACCCGTTACAACCGCGGAATAATCTCCTATCGTTATTTTTTTCCCAAGAATTTTCTCAAATATATATTCTGTTAAAACAGTGGATAGAACCGTTACCAAAATTAAAATCAGTGCATCCAGCCCAAAATTGTAAATTCCAAATCCCGCCGCAGGGAGAAGTGCAATGACAACGGCAAGCATAATACTGCTTGTAGAAGCTTTGGAACGAATATGGGGATTGGATGATACTTTCATCAAATCACTCATCTTTCTGACTATACTCCTTTCTTCGCACTTCTCTTCGCAAGCTGCATTTTGCGCATCGACTTAATCGTCTGTGTCAGCGGTCTCTTCGCCGGACATACATAACTGCAGCAGCCGCATTCACAACATTCCATACCATCATGAGAAAGAAATGCCTCTTCATTGTAATTTTCTGCATAATCTGCAAGCAGCCTCGGCACAACACGCCCCGGACAGACTTCCACACATCTTCCGCAGTTGATGCAGGCGCCCGGCTCCATACGCGATACATCGTCTTCCGTCAGGCAAAGCAGCGCAGACGCCGTTTTGGTCGTCGGCACATCCAAATCAAAAATACCAAATCCCATCATCGGACCGCCGGAAACAATTTTCACCGGCTCCTTTTTAAAACCGCCCGCTTCTTCGATGAGCTCATGGTAATTCGTACCGATTCTTACAATGAAATTCCTGGGATCTGCAATCGCGTCCCCCGTTACCGTAACGATACGGTGCATCAACGGTTTCCCCTCGATTACCGCATGATATATCGCCACAATCGTATCTACATTATTGACCACACAGCCCGCGTCCGCAGGAAGCATGGAAGAATTGATTTTCCGTCCGGTCGTCGCATAAATCAACTGCCGCTCGGCGCCCTGTGGATACTTTGTCTTCAAAGCTTTCACGCTGATTCTCGGCTCATCCTTTACAAGTCCTCTTAAAATTTCGACACAATCCGGCTTATTGTCTTCCACCGCAAGGATTCCCCGCGCATTGTCAAACAACCTCAGGGATATTTTCAGTCCCTCCACCAGTTTCTCCGGCTCCTCTATCATCCTCCGGTAGTCGGAAGTCAGATAAGGTTCGCACTCTGCACAGTTTGCAATCACATAATCTATCTTCTCCGGTTCCTTCGGGGAAAGCTTGATAAAAGTAGGAAATCCCGCGCCGCCCATGCCTACGATTCCAGCTTCTTTCACCCGTTCAATAATCTCTTCCTTACTCATTTCCTCAAGCGGTTTCACCGGCGGATATTCCACTTCCTCATATAGTCCGTCATTTTCCACGACAATGCTCATAACATTATCGCCGGTCACGACGCGCCTTGGTTCAATGCTCTTGACCGTTCCCGATACGGTTGCATAAATCGGCGCAGACACAAAAGCGCCCGCCTCCGCAATTTTCTGCCCTGTAAGCACGCGGTCGCCTTTTTTTACAATCGGCGACGCCGGCGCTCCGATATGCTGAGACAGCGGATAAACCAGTTCTCCTTTTGGTAATACAGCTTTCATAGGCTTATCCTTGGATAAATCCTTCCCGTCATACGGGTGAATCCCGCCCACAAACGTTAATTTTGCCATTCACTGCCCTTCTTTCCATCCTAAAATCAGATGAAACCAGAAACTCTTTTCATCTGCAAAAACCCATATAATAAATATACTATTTTTCGACGGAAAATACTACTGTTAATTCAAAAAATATGGTATGATTATAGTACTTCTTTATAAGAACCATAGAATCATAGCGCAGGGAAATTCATAAACCCCTGCAATACAAGGATGAGGTGTTACTACATATGCGTACTGAGGTATTAAAACTGGAAAACTACAAAATGGCATATCCGCTGCAGCAGATTGCTCCTCTCGAACAATTCCTTTTTGTAGATATTGAAACGACAGGATTCACGGCAAAAAGCTCCTGTCTATATCTGATTGGAGCCGCTTATTATATGGAAGGATTCTGGTATATCAGACAATGGTTTGCCCAGACCTATGAAGAGGAAAAAGACGTTCTGGAAGCCTTTTTTACTTTTGCTGCGCCCTATACACATCTGGTCCACTTTAACGGCAATAATTTCGATTTGCCTTATTTATTGCAAAAATGCACACAATACGCTCTTCCCTACGCTTTTGATAAATTTGAAGGGATCGACCTCTATAAGAGAATCTCGCCTTACAAGTTTTTCTTAAATCTGCCTAACTGTAAGCAGAAAACGCTAGAGGGCTTTCTGGGCATCAAACGAAAGGATACTTATAACGGCGGGGAATTAATCGGGGTGTATCATGATTACGTCCAGAAAGGAACGGAATATTATTACTCCCTTCTATTACATAACAGTGATGACATGCGCGGTATGCTGCAGATTACCTCTCTGCTTGCCTATTATGATTTATTCAACTCCCCCCTGCGTGTCAAAAAGGTACAGGCAAAAACCTATCAGGACTATCATGGTAATCCGCATCATGTGCTGCTGATGAAACTGGAGCTTCCCTGCGCCCTTCCCATCCCGCTTTCCATTATGGCAAATGGCTGCAGGTTCAATGCGGAAGAAAAAGAAGGCTTCCTGCAAGTGCCTATCTATGACGAGGAAATGAAATATTTCTATTCCAATTATAAAGATTACTACTATCTTCCAGCAGAAGACGCCGCCATGCATAAATCGGTTGCTTCTTTCGTAGACAAAAAGCACCGCGTCCAGGCGAGCGCCGCGACCTGCTACACCCGCAAATTTTCCTCCTATCTGCCGGAATGGGAGCTTTTGGTGGAACCCTTTTTCAAACGGGACTATAAAAGCAGCGATTTGTTCTTCGAGCTGACAGAGGAACGCAAAAAAGACCGCAGCCTCTTTTCCGGATATGCCAAACATGTCCTGGATAAAATGCTGCAGTTTGAGAAACGAAAATCTTAAAAATAATCCAAAAGCCAGGCGTATTGACAAGCGCCTGGCTTTTTATCCGGGATTTCCCGGCTTTTCTACATAATATCATAATAATATCACATGTTATGGTTTCCCATAGAAGAACGAATTTTTTCTCGTATATCCGATTTCCTTATAATTGATAATCTGCTCCGTACTGCCGATAAACAAAAATCCGCCGGGTTTTAAGCTCTTCTGGAATTTACGGAATACTTCCTCTTTCGCTTCTTCCGTAAAATAAATCAGCACATTACGGCAAACAATTAAATGGCAGTCCGTCGGGTATGTATCTTTTAACAGGTTATGCTCTTTAAATTCCACCCGCGCCTTGACATCCCTGGAAATCTGATAGGAAGGACCGATTTTGGTAAAATATTTTTTCTTCAAATCATCCGGCACGCTTGCAATGCTCTTTTCGGAATACAGACCTGTCTTGGCTTTGGCAATAACCTGTTTGTCCAAATCTGTCGCAAAAATTTTAATCTGCTCTAACGGAAGGTGTCTCGACAATGCCATAACAAGGGAATAAGGCTCATCCCCGGTAGAACATGCCGCGCTCCAGATTTTCAGATTCTTCCCAAATTTCTGTATCATTTCGGGAATAATTTCTTTATCCATAATCTGCCACTGTTCCGGGTTCCGGTAAAATTCCGAGACATTGATTGTTAAGTAATTAACAAACTCCTCGAACAGCTTGACGTCCTTCTTTAATGCCGCGACATAATTTTCATAGCCCGTAATCTTATTTTTGGCTATCAGCGTATCGATACGCCGCTTCATCTGCTTCTCCTTATAAGCATTCAAATCAATCTTCGTTAAATCAAAAACTGCCTTTTTGAAATACTCATAATCATATACCATACCCAATTTCACTCCCATTTTTTATGATTGTGATGCTTATTCATTTTCGTCTTCGTTTGCAATAACAGACTCAATATCAACGGATACTACGTCCGCATCCTCTTCTTCTATGACTTCCTCTTTCGGTTCCGGCGCCATCATTGCCTTGATGCTCAGGCTGATTTTCTTGTCTTCTTCATTGAAATCGACTACTTTCGCCGTTACTTCCTCGCCGCATTTGAGAACATCCGCAGGTTTCTCGATATGCTCTTTGGATATCTGGGAAACATGAAGCAATGCGTCAATACCGGTTTCCAGCTCAATAAACGCGCCAAAATCTGTCATGCGTGCAACCTTTCCGGTTACGATATTGCCAATCGCATATTTGCTCGCTGCGTCCCTCCAGGGATTTTCCTCTTCAAATTTCAGGCTGAGTGCAATCTTATTGCCAGAAATCTCTTTAATCAGTACCTTCAGCTCATCTCCAACCTTAAAGACTTTCTTAGGATTTTCAACTCTGCCCCAGGACATCTCTGAGATGTGGAGCAATCCGTCCATACCGCCAAGGTCGATGAATGCGCCGAAATCTGTTACGTTCTTTACGACACCGTTCACCTTATCGCCTTCATGAAGGCTTTCTAACAGTTTCTTCTGTAATTCCGCCTTTTCCGCCAATAACAGTTGTTTTCTATCGCCGATGTATCTTCTTCTCTTAGGATTGTATTCGCTGATTACAAACTGGATTTCCTGTCCCGCATACTTCGTCAAATCCTTCTCATAACTGTCGGATACAAGGCTTGCAGGAATAAAAATTCTGACTTCTTCCACGATAACGCTTAGCCCCCCGTCCAATACCTGCGAAACGGTAGCCGTCAGAACCTCTTTATTATTATATGCTTCTTCAATCCGTTTATTACCGCGGTCTGCGGCAAGACGCTTATAAGTCAGAAGCACTTGTCCTTCGCCATCATTTACTTTTAATACTTTCACCTCCATCGTATCGCCCGGTTTGACGATAGTTGTTAAATCTACGTTAGGTTCGTTTGTATATTCATTTCTGGTAAGAATCCCATCTGATTTATATCCTATATTAAGAACAATTTCTTCTGGTTTTACATCAATGACCGTACCCTCAACTACCTCTCCCGTGTGTATTGTCTTTAATGAATCTTCTAACATTTGTTCAAAAGTTAACTCTGACATAATTTTGAACCTCCTCTATAATATTGTTTGGGGTGGACGCCCCTGCTGTAATACCCACCAGTCGGACAGATTTAGTTGAATCTAAATGCAGGTCATCTAGTGTCTGTATATAATATGTGTTTTCACATTCTTGCATACAGATTTCATATAACTTCTGTGTATTGGAGCTCTGATTACCGCCTATTACTATCATAATATCAACCTTGGCCGCTATTCTTCTAGCTTCGGCTTGTCGCACTTCCGTAGCGTTACATATAGTATTCACAACAATAACATTGTACCCTTTTTGGTTAAAAATTTCAACTATATCTTGAAATTTATTGTAGTTATATGTCGTCTGCGAAACCATGCAGAGTTCTTTATCCCCATCGTAATGAAATTTTTCCGCTTCTTCCACGGATTCGATTACAATAGCCGGCGTCTGGCACCATCCTATAATGCCTTCCACTTCCGGGTGCCCCGCGTTTCCGATTATCACAATCTGTCTGCCCGCCTTACTTTCCTTCTCGACCGTCTCATGGATTCTTTTTACGAAAGGGCAGGTAGCGTCCACACATTTTAAGCCCTGCTGTTCTATCTGCTCACAGATTCGTTTCGATACGCCGTGGGCGCGGATAATGACCGTTCCTTCTTTAATCTGCGCCAGCTCTTCTTCTGATTCAAGAATACGGACTCCCTTCCCTGCCAGACTCTTTACGACTTCTTCATTGTGGGTAATCGGTCCGTATGTATAGATTGGTTCACCTGTCTCTATCTGCTCATAGACAGTATCCACCGCCCGCTTTACGCCAAAACAAAACCCGGCGTTTCCTGCCAAAATCACTTCCATCCCTAAAACCATGCCTTTCTTACAGCTGCCATACCCGGACATTCGGGCTATGCGTCGCCGTTTACTGCTATTTTTCCATTTTCTTCTGCGCCATTTCCATAATCACGGCGGCGACTTCTTCAATCGTCATATAAGAAGAATCTACAAAAGAAGCGTCCTCTGCAGGCGTCAGCGGGGAAATTTCCCTCGTCATATCCTGATGGTCGCGTTCGATGATATCCTTCTCAATACTGTCCAAATCGCAGGACTCCCCTTTTGCCGTCAGCTCCCGGTATCGTCTTTCGGCGCGCACCCGGCTGTTGGCCGTGAGGAAAACTTTCACTTCTGCATCTGGCAGAACACATGTTCCAATATCCCGTCCATCCATAACCACGTCCGTATCCGCAGCCAGCTTCTTCTGCAATTCCACAAGCTTTTTCCGGACACTGGCATTGGCGCTTGTAAGAGACGCCATCTGGCTGACCTGTTCGGTCCGTATCAAGCCATTAACATTTTCTCCGTTTAGGGAAACAATCTGCTCCCCATTCTCATAACGGATGGTAATATCCGCCTCCCGGCATTTCTGGCTGACCCTGTCCGTATCCTGCGGGGCAACCTGCTCTTTCATCAGAAAAAGCGCCATAGCACGGTACATTGCACCGGTATCCACATAAATAAATCCAAGCTGCTTCGCAACCCTTTTGGCAATCGTGCTTTTCCCCGCTCCCGCAGGCCCGTCAATCGCTATTTGATATCCCATATGTTTATTCCCCTTTTCCAAAATCAATATTTATCAGATAGACTTCCATGACTAAATGTCATCTTACAAAATTTAAGAAATACTGCTTCCCGCAAGATATCCCGTAGACCACGCAATCTGCAGATTAAATCCTCCGGTCAGGGCGTCCAAATCCAATACTTCCCCTGCAAAATACAATCCTTTTGCCAGTTTGGACTCCATCGTAGAAGGATTGACTTCTTTCACCTGCACGCCGCCCTGGGTAATAATCGCTTCCTCAAATCCTCTTGTTCCCATCACATGAAACACAAGATGTTTCGTCAGATGCGTCAGATTCCCCCGTTCTTGTCTTGTAATTTCGTTTACTTTCTTATCTGCCGCGATGTCGGAAAGCGTCACCATGACCGGTATCAATTTCGCAGGAAACAAATTGCCCAGGGCATTTTTAAACTGTCTGTTCTGATTTTCTAAAAAGTCCCTTAAAATTCTTTTATCCAGTTGTTCTTCGGACAACGCCGGCTTTAAATCCACCTCGCAGAAGACGTCTTCCTTTCTTTTGCATTTCCCATAAAAACTGCTGGCGCTCAAAACAAGAGGTCCGCTGACGCCAAAATGTGTAAAAAGCATCTCGCCGAACCCCTGATATCGTTTTTTCTTTCCCTCATACAAAGTCAGACTCACATTCTTTAACGACAGCCCCTGCAGACTGTTACACCAGGTTTCTGAAACTTCAAAAGGCGCTAAGGAAGGATTACATTCCTTCAACTGATGCCCCGCTGCCTTTGCCATAGTATAACCGTCCCCGCCAGCTCCCGTCGTGGGATAAGAGAGTCCGCCCGTGGCAAGCACTACCGCGTCCGCCCGCTCTTTCCTGCCATCCGCCAGATATATGCCCTGTACCGACAAAACGCCCGTCTCTTCCTCTTCCAGCCATAACTTATCCACTTTGGTATGCAGACGGACTTCTACCTGTTTTGCTTTTAACAGACGCTGCATGGCTGCAATCACATCCGAGGAATGATCGGATACCGGAAATACCCTGTCCCCTCTTTCGATTTTCAGCGGACAGCCCGCCTCTTCTAAAAGAGCCATCATCCGCCTGTTATCGAATCCATAAAAGGCGCTGTACAAAAATTTCGGGTTGGATACAACATTTTCAAACAGTTTATCCATATCACAGGCATTTGTGACATTACACCTGCCTTTTCCCGTAATAAACAGTTTTTTTCCTAACTTCTCATTCTGTTCCAAAAGAATCGTCCGGTGCCCCTGACATGCCGCGCCATACGCTGCCATCATGCCGGCGGCTCCCCCTCCGACTATCACTACTTTACTCATGTTTTATCTTTCCATAAAGGATAATTTAACATCGGTTCCTCGTCGATGAAATTAATTTCATCATTCAGATAAACCTGATAATTATTCCATGCATATTCCAAATCTTTCAGATTCCTCTTGACACCCTCCGGCCGCTTTAAGCACATGGCAACCACCAGGGCATTAATCAGACTCAAAGGTGCAACCAGAGAATCCACGATAGAAACCATATCGCTTCTTGCCAGCAGATTACAGGAAGAATACAGATTCATGGGTGAATGCACCGTATCGGTAATGGTGATGACCTTGGCGTTTCTATCATTGGCAAACTCCATCGCCTTCAAGGTACGCATGGAATAGCGTGGAAAACTGATTCCTATAATCGCATCTTTCTCATCAATCCGAATCATCTGCTCGAAAGTTTCCGATACACTCGTCGTCCGCAGCAGTATCACATTCCCCCGGATCATATTCAGGTAAAAATGTAAAAAATCCGCCAGCGGCGCGCAGCTTCTGATTCCCATTATGTATACGTTCTTGGCTTCCAGAATAATATTGACCGCCGTCTCAAACGCAATCGGATCCAGATGGTCGATAGTATCGCTGATTTTCTCAATATCAGCATTTAACACGGACGTCAGGATTTCCGACTGGGTACTGTGCCCATATTTCACACCGATTTTCTGTACGGAATTGATTTTATTCTGCACCCATTCTTCTAAGTCCTTCTGAAATTCTGGATATCCGCTATACCCGATAAAAGATGCAAACCGCACGACTGTCGATTCGCTGACGCCAACCGTATCGCCTAACTTTGCCGCCGTCATAAAAACCGCCTGGTCATAATGGTCATAAATAAACGCCGCTATCGCCTTCTGCCCTTTGCTCATTTTCGCAACGTGGTCGTTAATTCTCGTAATGATATCATAACGATTTTCCATCTGCGTAACCAATCCCTTCCGCTCCTTATCCTGCCGTACTTTCCTGCCCCTTCAACGATGAAGGAAGCCACTTCTAATGCATCGTCTTTAGAAAAGCCTGATAGGATTCCTCCAAAAGCGCTATTGTTTCCTCTTCTTTCAAATCATAATCTCCCGTTAAGGACATGCACGCTGCACCATGAATAATAATCCACATTTTCATAAACATATCGCTGGGCTTACTGCACCCATGCAGTCTGGCGCTATTAATTTCTTTGACAATAACCCCTTCTTTACCGTTTAACATATCATATAGACTCTTTCCGTAACGGTTTTCGGAATCAAATAACAGCCGGAATAATTTCGGGTCATCCTGCGCAAACCGGATATAAGCCAGCCCCAGATTGACAAAAGGCGTGCTGTTTTTCTTCGGGAATTTATCATAATAATCCCCAAAATACACAAGAACCTGTTCAAACAGCTCCTTCCCTAACTCTTCCATGTTCTTATAGACCCTGAAAATCGGTTGTGTGGAGCATCCCGCCTTCGCTGCAAGCGTTCTTGCCGTCACATGGTTAAACCCTTCTTCGCGCGCCATTTCAAATGCCGCATTCAAAATATCTGCTTTTGTAATCGTTTCTTTTCTCGCCATACCTGTTTTCCCCACTTATCTATAAAAGACCCATTTTTTATAACATATGTTATTATAATATATTATGTAACCTACGTCAATATAAAAAACAAGAAATTTCTCGAAAAAACGTCCCTGCCTTTCGACAGAGACGCTTTCTTTCTTGAAATTCTATGCATTTAGACCGGGTATGCCGCATTCTTCGTATCAGCCTGCGTCATATCCACTTTATCCTGCTGTGCCTGACGATATTTGAAGAAATCGGTCGCTACCTGCGGGAACAGCGCGTAGGATAATACATCTTCCTCCTGCTGTTTCCATTCCTTCATTTCCGCCTCTAACTTATCCATCTCATTTTCCAATAAGTCCGCAGGACGGCAGGTGATTCTCTTTTCACCCGGAATAACTTTATCAATAACTTCCTGATTCATCGGTTTGATGGTCTGACCATACTCACCGCGCAGAACCGCTTTTGTTTCTTTCGTCGCCATCTTGTATCTTTCGCCCATCAATACGTTAAATACAGCCTGTGTACCTACAATCTGGGAAGAAGGTGTAACAAGCGGCGGTTCGCCAAGGTCTTTTCTTACCTGCGGGATTTCTTTCAAAACATCATAATATTTATCTTCCGCATTCTGCTCTTTCAACTGGCTTACCATGTTGGAAAGCATACCGCCCGGTACCTGATAGAGCAATGTCTTAATATCAACGCCCATAACCTTCGGATTCAGTAATCCGCTTGCAAGGCACTCGTCTCTGTACGGTCTAAAGTAATCTGCGATTTCAGCCAGCAGATTCTGGTCATATCCAGTATCGTAAGGCGTGCCTTTGAAGGTTTCTACCATAACTTCCGTCGCCGGCTGGGACGTACCAAGCGCAAACGGGGAAATCGCACAGTCAATAACGTCTACACCCGCTTCTACCGCTTTTAAGTAAGTCATGCTGGCAACGCCGGAAGTATAATGCGTATGCAGCTGAATCGGCAGTTTCGTAGCAGACTTCATCGCCGCTATCATTTCGGATGCCTTATAAGGAACCAGAAGTCCCGCCATATCTTTGATACAGATGGAATCAGCGCCCATTTCCTCAATCTTCTTAGCCATATCCATCCAGTATTCCATCGTATAAGCATCGCCTAACGTATAGGAAAGAGCAACCTGGGCATGTCCCCTGCCTTCCCTTTTCTTGACTTCATTCGTCGCATTGACTGCTTCCTGCAAGTTTCTCAAATCATTCAGGCAATCGAAAATACGAATAATATCAATCCCGTTTGCGATGGATTTCTCTACGAAACTATCTACCACATCGTCCGCATACGGTCTATATCCTAAGATATTCTGACCTCTGAAAAGCATCTGCAATTTCGTATTCTTAAATCCATCCCTTAATTTTCTCAGTCTTTCCCACGGGTCTTCCTTCAGGAAACGCAGGGAGGCGTCAAATGTCGCGCCGCCCCAGCACTCTACTGCATGATAACCAACCTTATCCATTTTATCTACAATTGGAAGCATCATTTCCGTGGGCATTCTGGTGGCAATCAAAGACTGATGCGCATCACGCAGAATTGTTTCCATAATTCCCACCGGTTTCTTAACCTGTTCCGCCATTTCTATTTCCTCCTATTTTTATTCATCAAATTCCTATTTATCGATTAATTCGGAAGAATGGCTCTGCCATTCTTCCAGACAAAACATAGAATTTCTTAGACTGCGTACTTTGCAGTCTTAGAAATTCTTTTTGTCTTCTAGAAGACACCAAACACTGCCATAAAGGTTCCCGCTGCTACCGCAGTACCAATAACGCCCGCTACATTCGGTCCCATTGCGTGCATTAACAGGAAGTTGGTAGGGTCTGCTTCCGCACCTACCTTCTGGGAAACTCTCGCCGCCATCGGCACAGCAGATACGCCCGCCGAACCAATCAGCGGATTGACAGCTCCCTTGGTAACAACGCACATCAACTTACCAAACAATACACCTGCCGCCGTACCAAAGGCAAACGCTATCAGACCAAGCGCTACGATTTTCAAGGTATCTGCATTCAGGAATGCCTCCGCGCTCGTCGTTGCGCCAACGGAAGTACCGAGAATGATAACCACGATATACATCAGCGCATTGGAAGCCGTATCGGTCAACTGTCTTACAACGCCAGACTCCCTAAAGAGATTACCAAGCATCAACATACCGATTAACGGCGCCGTAGTCGGAAGAATCATGGAAACGACGATGGTAACGACGATCGGGAATAAAATCTTCTCTAACTTCGTAACAGGACGAAGCTGCGCCATTTTGATTTTTCTTTCTTTTTCTGTCGTCAAAAGCTTCATAATAGGCGGCTGGATAATCGGTACTAAAGACATATAAGAATATGCCGCAACCGCAATCGGTCCAAGCAGGGTCGTCTGCTGCAATTTTCCGGCAAGGAAAATAGAAGTAGGACCGTCCGCACCGCCGATGATAGAAATTGCCGCTGCCGCTTTATCATTAAAGCCCATTGCAATCGCTCCGAAATAAGCAGCGAAAATACCAAACTGTGCCGCGGCGCCAAGTAAGAAACTCTTAGGATTGGCAATCAGCGGACCAAAGTCCGTCATCGCGCCAACGCCCATGAAAATCAGGGACGGTAAAATCGCCCACTCATCCAGTTTGTAAAAATAATACAACAAACCGCCGCCTGCACCGCCTTCGCCGTATTCCGCCATAATATCAGGATAGATATTTACAAGCAGCATACCGAAAGCTATCGGAACCAGAAGGAGCGGTTCAAATTCATATCTGATAGCCAGAAATAGGAATACCAAAGCTACCAAAATCATCACATAGTTTCCCCATGTCAAATTGAAGAAAGCCGTCTGATGAATCAGATTGGATAGCGTATTTGCTATGTAATCCATGTTTTTACCTCCTGTAGTAATTATACAAATTTGTGCCGCCGTCCGTCTGCTGGTCTTTTCTTTTCAATCCCATTGACGGACCGCGATGAGACATTTAGTTCATTGTAGCAAGTAATGCACCTGCTTCTACAGGGTCTCCGACAGCGACATTAATGCTTGCCACGGTTCCGTCCTGAGGAGCAACTACAGGGATTTCCATCTTCATAGCTTCCAGAATTACGACAGCGTCGCCTTTTTTCACTGCCTGTCCTACGCTTGCTTCCAATTTAAATACTTTGCCTGCTGCGCCCGCTTCGATTCTAACGCTGCCTGCTGCGCCGCCCGCCGCCGGAGCTGCTGCTGCCGGAGCTGCCTTAGGAGCCGCTTTCGGCGCTGCGGGAGCCGCTGCCCTTGCAACACCGCTTGCTGCACCTTCTTCTACTACTACATCATATACGCTTCCGTTTACGGTAATTGTATAATTTTTCATTGATTTCTTCCTCCATTTTTATTTCATTTTTCCATCCTGGCATGTTCTGTCCTTTTATGAATGCCAGTTTTCTTGATTATCTGTTTGCTTTTCTAATGGACCTTACTACAAATCCATCTGTGGAACCGGAACCCTCATAAGCGGCAACTGCTGCTGCAATTACGGCTGCCAGCTCTAAGTCATCTGAAAGGTCTTCTTCTACGGGCGCCTGTACTGCCACAGGAGCGCTCTTCTTCTCTTCCTCAGGCTGTTTCTTAGGCTTCACAAGTTTCGGAATCAGACCAAAGGCGGATATAATCAGACTGATTAATATCAGGATTACAAATACGGTTCCCATACCAAGTACTGTATTAAGCGCCGCCTTCTGCATATTTTCAGCAAACGTGTATTCTACATTGGTAGAAATCGTGACTGGCATATAATTCTCATACACAAGCTCTACCGTCGCATTATGCTTACTTCCCTTAACCCGGAAAACAATCGTGCCTTCCACCGGGTAATTCGTGTCATTATGCATTTCCCCGACCATGCTGTTTTCCGTAACTTCAATTACTTCTTCATAATTACCCATATCTTCGGAAGCGCTCTTCCAGCTTTCAAAAGCGCCTTCAAACACCGCCGTGTCCCAGCCGTTTTGTTCTGCAAGCGCAATGAAATCACCTTCCATCTGCCGGGCAACTACCTGGCTGATATCGTTCGCCCAGTCGCTTGCCAGCTTCGTCGCTTCCTGTTCTGAAAGCATGTTCGGCATCTCCTGCTGTTCCTGTTGACCACATGCCGTCAGACCTGCCATACAGGTAATTATACCTAATACTAATAACCATTTTTTCATATTAAGTATCATCCTTTCTAAACCGTACCGTGCTTTTTCTCTGGACGGCCTTCACTTTTTGTCGCCAGCATCTCAAATGCCCCTATTACATACTTTCTTGTATCAACAGGCTCTACAATCTGGTCTACATATCCTCTCTTAGCTGCGCTTGTCACATGGTTCTGCAGCGCTTCATACTCTTTGGCACAGGCGTCAATTGCCTCAGAGCCTTGTCCGTCGCAGATAATCTTCGCTGCAAGCGCCGCATCCATCGTACCGATTTCCGCATCCGGCCACGCCATCGTAATATCTGCGCCAATCGCTTTGGAATTCATTGCCACATATGCACTTCCATATGCTTTTCCGATGATAACGTTTACTTTGGGCACGGTTGCGTTTGCAAAAGCATATGTAAGTTTTGCAACGGCTTTCGCCATTCTCTTCTCGGAACATTTCGTAGCGGCAAAGCCTTTTACATTGGTCAAAGACAAGACAGGAATTTCAAACGCATCACAGAAGTTAATGAAATCTGCCGCTTTCTCTGCGCCGCGGACGGACAGCGCTGCATCAAACTTCTCTGTCACTTCCCCATTCTCATCATATACCTGCGTCCGATTGGCTACGGCTCCGATTGTCGCGCCGTTTAATTTGATAAAACCAGCTACCATATCTTTCGCATAATTCTGTTTTACTTCCACAAAAATACCATCATCTGCAATCTGGGACAATGCAATGGAAGTATCGCCCACACAGTTTACAAGTTCTGGGCATCCTCTGTTCAAGTCGTCCGTACAGTCGGATACTGCAATCTCTGCATTATTGGTAGGCAGCATGGAAACTAACTGTCTGATCTGCGCAAGGATAGACGCTTCGTCTGCAGCCACATCCACGTTTCCCGCTTCCTCGCTCTGGAACGCAGCCGCGCTCGTATCACATTTGGTAATCACATTGCCATCCAGTGCATTCGGGGAATTGACAAACAATTTCGCCTTGTCCGCTTCCATGAAGGTAAAATCCGTCAGTCCGGGAACGACTGCCAGTCCGCCGCCGCATGTCCCAAAAACTGCCGTAATCTGCGGAATCACACCAGAAGCCAGCGTCTGTTTCAGATAAATCTCACCAAACCCGTTTAAAGCGTCCGTTGCTTCCTGCAATCTAAGACCTGCAGAATCGAGCAATCCAATCACAGGTGCGCCTGTCTTCATTGCCAAATCATAAAGATTGGCAATTTTCTTTGCATGCATTTCGCCGACGGTCCCGTTCAATACGGAAGCATCCTGGCTGTATACATACACAAGATTGCCTTCGATTACCCCATAGCCGGTAATCACACCGTCTGAAGGAGTTTCCGTCTGTTTCAGGTTGAAATCTGTTGCCCTTGCAGTGACAAGCGCACCAATCTCAACGAAACTGTTTTCATCGAGCAAAGCATTGATTCTTTGACCCGCTTGAGAAGTAGTACTCATTTTTCAGCCCTCCATTTATCTTCTTAAAAATAATAAAAACAGATTATCTTATGATGTGCGTTACCACACACATAAGTAAGTGTACCATATATTAAGAAAAAGGACTAGCTAAATTTTCTAAAAATATGTAAAAATTAAACGCACCCAGAAATTCTGACAAAAGCGGCTGATAAATTGGGATAAAAAGGGGAATCCGTCCCAAACGCTAACCCGGTAAAAAGAGCTGCAAAATATACTGTAAAATCCATGTATAATGAATTTTTTCTATTTCCTCCGTCGCGACAACCTCATATTCTTTGATTAGCTCGCCGTTTAGGTAATAAGTTACTTTTCCTACGCTTTCCCCGCACACTACCGGCGCTTCTAACTCTGCTGCCAGGTTCGTCTTCACTTCCACGACGTCCTCTTCACAAAGCAGATAAGGAAGGCTTTGTCTTTCGGATTCTTCTAAGGCTACTGTAACCGCCGCCCTCTCATAAGGCGTCGCGTCCGCTCCGGCAATGCCGCCCGCAACTGGAATCTTAGAAAACTGCCTCTCCTCATAAATATCCCGGTAAGCATAGCGTTCCATACCGTACTGCGCCAGTTTCGTCATGTCACTCCACTTATAGGTCTTGTGGTTTGGCCAGCCGCACGCCAACAGCGCCACCGTGAAAATGCGCCCCTCACTTTCCACCGCGCCCACATAGCAATAGCCCGCCTTATTCGTAAATCCCGTTTTCCCCGAGATCGCTTCATCCATCATACTCAAAAAACTGTTGTGATTGCTGCAATGGAAACTTCTTGCGCCGCTTACATCGCAAAAATCATACTCCCTCGTCTGCGTAATCTGAAGAAACTGCTCTTTTTTGACCGAGTCGGTCACACAGTACGCCATAATCTTTGCCAAATCCGCCGCCGTCGTGGAATGGATTTTCCCGGAATCGCTGACTACGGCGTCCAGACCATTAGGCGTGATAAAATAGGTATCATAGCAGCCGATATCCCTTGCCTTCTGGTTCATCATCGCAGCAAATTCTTCCACACTGCCACCGACTGTTTCCGCAATGGCTATCGCCGAATCATTATGGGATTCCAGCATCAGGGAATAGAGCAAATCTCCCAGCCGGTACTGCTCGCCTTTCTGCATATACAATTTTACTTTCGGCATACTCGCTGCATAGGCGGAAACCTCTGCAATATCGTCCAGATTCCCGTATTCCAGCGCCAGAATGCAGGTCATAATCTTAGTGGTACTTGCCATCGGCAACGCTTCGTTTTCATTTTTCCCATATAATACACGCCCCGAATCCGCATCCAGTAACACTGCTGCCTGCGCATAAAGCTGTAAGGGCGAATCTTTTGCTTGTGCATGAATTTGTAAGGGCGTATCCTCCGCTTTTACAGTAAGCCGGATAGATACTGGCAGCAAAAGCAGCAGCAAAAAGAAGGCTGCCAGGCGTTTCCTGCCTTTTTTTAATTTGTGAAAAGAAAAAGCGCACATACATTAACCCGAAAAACATTCCTTGCTAATGTATATGCGCCTGACTCTATGACAATACCTGTCAGAATTTCTCTAAACGCTCGCCTTCTATTCTTGTTTTATTCTTGTTCATTCATTAGATATCAATCTGCACTTCCGGCTCCTCCTGCTGTTTAAAGACTTCTGATTCCGCCTGCAGTTTAAATTCTTCCATCTGCACCGGATTAATTTGGGGCAAATCGTCCAAAGACTTCACGCCGAAACTTCTAAGAAACTGCTCTGTCGTCCCGAATAAAAGCGGACGCCCCGGCGCGTCCAGCCTCCCCACTTCCGTAATTAAATCAAATTCCAAAAGCCTGTTGACTGCATGGTCACAGCTTACGCCCCGTACTTTCTCAATTTCCAGTCTTGTAATCGGCTGCTTGTACGCGATAATGGACAGCGTTTCTAATAAAGTGTCCGTCAGCACAAATTTCCTCGGCGTCTTTGCCACCTTGATAAGATATTCATAAAGCTCTCCCTTCGTGCCAAGCTGCACTGCATTGTCCAATGTGGTCAATTGAATGCCCCGTTCCTCATTCAGATAATCCTGTTCCATTTCCGCTAAAATATCTTTCGTCGTCTGCAAGTCTTCTTCTATCACTTGGGAAAGTCTGTCAATCTCAACGGAATCCCCCATCGTAAAAAGAACTGCCTCTAACACTGCTTTTGCCTTTTGTCTTTCCATCTGTCATACTCCTTCACCACAGACTCATACAGCCTCTTTTGACGTAATGATGATATCTGCAAAAATATCTTCCTGCTCAATCCCGATTTTTCCGATTTTCATTAACTCTAAAATCACGAGGAAGGTAACGATTACTTCCATTTTACTATGCTGCTTTTCCAATAACTTCCGAAAACTGAACGCCTTATGCGTTCTGATATAGTCTTCTATGTATATCGTCTTTACGTCCATGTCAATTTCATCCTTCTCAATCTTACCGAAGGTACTTCTGACAGGGTCTATTTTATCCTCTTGTCGTTTCATGACAGACCTGAAAATTTCATGCAGCTTCGCAAGCGTCATATCACCTATCAGCTCTTCATAATCCACCGGCTGCTTATAATCTTCTACTTCTTTCGGAAGCGTCGGTCTCTTATAGAGACTTCTTTCTGCACTAATCATCCTATCTTTCAGTTCGTAAGACATATACTTGCACATCTTATATTCCAACAGCTTCTCTACCAATTCTGCCCGTGGGTCTTCTTCTTCGCCCTCCTCATTGACTTCTCTTGGCAGAAGCATCTTGCATTTAATGTCAATCAGCGTGGCTGCCATAACCAGAAACTCACTCATGACATTCATGTCCTCGGTTTCCATCTGTCTGATATAATCCAGATACTGCTCTGTAATTTCCACAATCGGAATATCGTAAATATCTACTTTATTTTTATCAATCAGGTGTAATAACAAATCCAGGGGGCCTTCAAAAACCTCCAGTTTTACTAGAATTGCCATAGTTTGTCCGCCTTTTCTACTACAATCTATTTATGTCTTCGGTTTTAGATGAATCGTTATCAATTCGCCGGGATTCCATATCCGGATTGGCAGTGTGTGGGTTCCAAGTCCCCTGCTTAAAATCATGACAGAATTGCCGCATTCAAATTTCCCTCCGTCATATTTGGGAAAAAGGGTCAGTTTCGGAGAGATGACGCCGCCAAGAATAGGCAGCCGCATCAGACCGCCATGAACATGCCCGGATACGACCATATCCGCTCCCCAGCGGGCATATTCGTCAAAATAATCCGGGTTATGGGCAATCAGAATCTGAAACTTGTCCTCCTGCCGCTTTCCCAGCATGTCCGTCAGGTAAGATTCGGACATCGGATATTTGCGAAATTTCCGATAATAACAGCCTTCCATCTGCAAACCCGTGATGCGGATGTTTGCAGACGGCAGACTGACGCTTTCGTTTATCAGAGGCTCAATCCCTGCACGATGGATATATTCCATATATTTATCATACAGCCCTTCAAACTCTTCGGGGCTTGTTTGCAGACGGTGTTCATGATTCCCCATCCCGTAATAAACAGGATATTTCGCGGCAAGCGCTTCCATCAAGTTTGCCGCCACATGGTATTTCTCACCTCTCTGCGCAGTCAGCATATCGCCCGCTATCAGAATGCCGTCCGGGGAAATCTCTTCTATCTTCCTAAGCAGCTTTTCATTCTGTTTTCCGAAAGATTTATTGTGTAAATCCGATAAAAGCACAAAGGTGCATTCCTTTGTAATCTTTCCAGACGCTGCTTCATAGGAAACCGTCACAAACCGGTTACAGTCATAACACATAATGAGACAAAAACAGATTAGAATTACAATTACCGCTGCAAATAAAAGAGTCATTTTTATTCTCCATATTTCATTCCGCATCGTACATACTGCCACTTTCCAATGCGCACGCTATATAGTATAGCATAGATAACAAGAAAACTGCAATCTTTTTGTCCCTTTAGGAAACCAGATATTTCCTCCATACTTTGTTCAGATAGTCCAGATAACCGGCTTTTTCTACGGTTTTTGCGGCAAGAATGGACACACTCCCGATGCGGTTGCCATTTAATTTATATACCGCTTCCCCGACAGCGTCCCCCTCTGTCACAGGCGCCTCGATGATACCTGGCAGACTGATTTCTTTCTCGATATCGTTTAAATTATTTCCGGCAGTATCCAGATAATGAAATGCCCCTGCATAAGCGAGGTTTACCTCATCTTCCACGCCGCCGTGCACTTTCTGAATCGGCAGCGCATCTTTATTTTCATCTGTATACATCTGGCTGACGCTATACCCATAATTTAGGAGCGCTATTGCGTCCGAAAACCTTGATTTTCCATCCGGCGCCGCCATGACGACCGCAATCAGCTCCATACCGTCCCTGTCCGCCGTTGCCGAAAGGCAGTATAATGCTTTGGACGTGGAACCTGTTTTCAGTCCTGTCGCCCACTCATACTGTTTCAGGAGCTTATTGGTACTAGACAGCGTAAAGGTGGACGTGCCCTGCGCCGTGCTATGCTCTATGTCCTCCATCCAGATCTGGGTATAGTCAAAGACTTCCGGATATTTCGTAATCAGTTCCCTTGACATAATCGCTACGTCCTTTGCAGAAGAATAATGATTATCCGATTCTGTCAATCCACAGCAGTCTTCAAAATGGGTATTCTGCAGCCCTAAGCTTTCTGCTTTGTCATTCATCAGCTTGACAAATTCGCCCTCGCTGCCCGCTATGTATTCCGCTACCGCCACACTGGCGTCATTTCCCGACGCTACTGCAATACATTTAATCATCGTATCCAGCGTCTGGGTTTCCCCCTCGTCTAAAAAGACCTGGGAACCGCCCATAGACTTGGCATAGGCGCTGGTCGTCACCAAATCTTCTAAATGAATCCTTCCGCTTTTTAAATGCTCAAATACGATCAGCAGCGTCATAATCTTCGTAATACTTGCCGGACTTCTCTTCGTATTGGCGTCCTGTTCACAGATAATCTGTCCTGTGGACGCTTCCATCACCACATAAGAGGGGGCGGAAACGTCCGGCGCGGCATGAACCCTTAACGGTATCCGCACAAACATACAGACAGACACACACAGCGTCAGAAACAGGGTTAAAAGACGTCTTTTCTCTTTTTTCAACACACATCTCTCCCATAAGTTCATCTATATCATAAATATTACTGAATGAAAAAGGATATGATTCCCTACGGGAAAATCGCCGGCAAAATTTTTATTTCCTATTAACAATAACTTAAACAATAACAAAATCCCCGATAAAAATCAGGGATTTGTTCTACTTTGGTTCTTCTAAGTACTTAATTGTATTTACGTTTTCTTGCTGCTTCAGATTTTTTCTTACGTCTTACGCTTGGTTTTTCGTAATGCTCTCTCTTACGAATTTCCTGTTGAATAC
>JAMPFM010000028.1 GCA_023664455.1 Blautia sp. | reverse complement strand
TACCAGAGCAGGAATTTCACCTGCTTATATTTCAAGCGCCGAACTGGCGCACTTCTTAATCTATTATTATATCCCTTTTCGGAAAAGTGTTTCCACTGCTATTGCCAGATAATTTTGCGAATATTCATACGCTTCTTAGTTTTTTGCGCAATCCGCGCAACTGTATTCTAAATTTTACTTACTGTATATTGGGGAAATTAGGTCTGCGAATTGAGAAAAGGCTATCCGTTTAACTGAATAGTCTGCTTTACAGCATTTATTTTTGAGTCTGTTACTTTTGATATAAAATCAATATCACCAGATGTACCATTCACATAAATTCAAGTAGATTCTCTTTTACTGCATCTAACCCATATAACATATCCGGATCAATATCAACACACATAGTATTATCTCTGTTTCCAGATACATCCCATGCCAAGGTATCATTCATTATAGTACAGGTTTTCATAAAATACCCAACTTCTCTCAAAGCGGCAAACACTTCTTTATTCAATAAAGGTTTTACATCATAACATACAATTTTACCATCTTCAAAATATACGTACACTGTATACTCCCTTGTTGGAACGACTTGAATGATTTTAGGGAACATATGCATCAACCTCCTACATCAACGGTGAAATTTTATTAAGTGGTTTACCATCTTTAGCTAATTCCCAATTTTGCATAAGCTCATCCTGGTGCAGTACACACCATGCCAAAATCAATTTTAATTGTCTTGAAGGCAACGCTCCTTTTATAACTCTTGCCTCGTCAATCTCAATTAACGCTTTATTTCCATTATATTCTGCATGAAAATGTGGCGGATTATGATCATCATAGTACATTGTGACTCTTATTCCAAAAAATAATGATATTTCCGGCATCTTTATAACCATGTTCCTTTCTCAACGTGCGAATTTATGTGCCCAAGACACCTACGATGTCAGCACAAATTTTAATCTATCATACTATATTTTACTGCTAATTTCAAGGCACGGGAAATCGTTGAATGCGCTTTTATTCTTCTCACAACTCCCCAACCCTCACAAAATACCTCTCCCACTCCTCATTCACCGCTTCCGGCGCCAGCCTCTTTTGGATTGCCTGCGCCTGTCTGCCCAGCTTATCCGCCAGCGTGCGGTCTGATAAGAGCCTATCCATCGCCGCTTCCAGCGCTGCCTGATCTCCTGTCGGAATCACCCAGCCGTCCTCGCCGTGTCTTATCAATTCTTCCGTTCCACCGCTTGGCACATCGGTGGCAATCACCGTAAGCCCCAGCGCCATCGCTTCTATTAAAGCGTTGGATACGCCTTCTGAATAAGAAGTCAGAAGAAATAACGCCGCTTTTTCTATATGTTCCGCCACATTTTGAATCATTCCGGGCAGGAAAACTCTCTCTTCCAGTCCCAGAGAAGTGATTAACTCCTGCAGATACTCCCGCAATTCTCCTTCGCCGTAAATCGTCAGCGTATATTCCGGATAGGTATCCGAAAGCCTGGCAAAAGCACGAATCATCATCTCGTGATTTTTGTTGGCGTCCAGACGGCCTACGGAAACGATGCGTTTCTCCCGCTCCCCCTCAAACCGCGGCCGGATAAAAAGAGGATTTAGGGAATTTGGTAAAATAACAGCCGCTTTTCCAACTCGTTTGGAAAAAAAGCTTCTGGAACGCTCTGTCTGTAAAATAACACCTGCTGCGAATGGAAATAAAAAATTTGCCAGCATCCGCATCTGCCTCGTGGGATATTCTTCTTTCGCTTCCCCGACCACCGACACGACTGCCTTCGTTTTCGTGAACATTGTCGTAACAACTGTCATGAAATTATTCTTCCCTACGCAGGACAAAACTAAATCTGGTTTCTCAGTTTTCCATATCTTGTGTAATTTTATCACCCGGCGGCAAAAATTTTGTATTCTGTTTTCCGTTGTTTCTTGTGGTGTAATATCGGATATCACCCTGTCGATTTCATTCGATAACACATATTCTTCTTCCCTCTGATATTGCGTTACCATGACGACCTGATAGCCTCGCCCCAGAAAATATTCCGCCAGATTTACGAAGACTCTTTCGGCGCCTCCTTTGTGTAAAGAACCAATGTAAAATGCAAGTTTTCTTGCATCACCGCTGTTATTCTGATTTGTTTTGTTGTTATTTAATTCAAATCCGGGGTTTTTTGCCTCTTTAATTGAATTTGCTTTTAATTTATCATCCATTGCTTCCACCACAGTAAAATTGATACCATTGTTGAAATACGAAGAAAGACCATGACAATTTTGAATAATTTGCACCCGTTCCCGGTCCCGCATTTCCTGTCTTGACATAATTTTTTATCATACCGGATACATACGATGCATCAAAAATTCCTTGTCTCTGTAAATAGTGATAACCACTGTAATCTAACAGCTGTTCTTTTAAAGGTCCACGCAGCCATTTGTCTAATGGAACCCCGAATCCTACCTTCGGTCTGTCCAATAATTCTTTGGGAATATAGTCGTAGGCAATCTCTTTTAGGATATGTTTTTTATCTCCTTTAGCATATTTAAACGCATGGGGAATCCGGTAAGAAAATTCCATAACATCTGTATCTAATATAGGACATCTGGACTCTAAAGAATACTTCATTGACGCCCTGTCCACTTTACAAAGAATATCCCCCGGCAGATAAGTGTCCATATCCAGTAACATCCGGCGTATCTGCCAGTCCCGTACCTCATACTTACTCTCTGTCATATAGTGTACCGGCAGCGGCTCCCCATACAATTCCCCTTCTTCTTCCTGGCAGTCTTTTACCATCGCCCGCGCCCTTACGACATAGTTACCTGCTCCAAACTGGGTCTGACATTCTTTTTCCCGGTTTCCCGCTATAATGCGCGCACGGAAGGGCAAATGCCCCTCTACCTTCATCTGTTTTAACCCTGGCAGGTTACAGACACCGTGAACCATTGCGCCAAGCATGTCCAGTTTCTGCGCACGTCGGACTTTTTCATAAATATTATAGCCACAGAAAAACTCATCCCCGCCGTCGCCGGATAACGCCACCGTTACCTGGGATTTCGCCAGTTGGGATACCAGCATGGTCGCAATCTGGGAGCTGTCCGCAAAAGGTTCATCATAATATTTCGGAATGCTTTCTACCAGCGCAAACATTTCTGCCTCGTCGATATAAGCTTCCGTATGGTTCGTTCCAAGATAATCCGCGACTGCCCTAGCATACTTTGCCTCATTATATCTTTCCTCATGAAAACCGATGGAAAAAGTCTTAATTGGCATATCGGAGCATTCCTGTGCAATCGCCGTGACTAAGGAAGAATCATATCCCCCACTCAAAAAAGAACCGAGCGGCACATCAGAAATCATCCGGGCGGCTACGGATTTCTTGAGCAGCTGCTTCAATCCCTCTTTCGCCTCTTCATAATTCCTGACAGGCTCTGCGCTAAGCTCTTGGTAGCGCGTTTTGATATCCCAATACTTCCACGTTTTCACATTGCCTTCCCGGAAACATAATACGGAGCCAGGCTCCACCTGATAGACGTCCCGGAAAATACTGTCCGGCGCATTGATATACTGCTGGAACAAATAGCGCGACAACACTTCCCGCCGGATTTCCTTGGGAAAACCGGGACATGCCATAATTGGCTTTAACTCCGAGGCAAAGACGATACCGTCCGCCTGTTTCCAGTAATAAAGCGGTTTCTTCCCGATTCTGTCCCGCATCAGATAAAGTCCGCCGTTTTCCCTGTCATACAGCGCAATGGCAAACATGCCCTGAAATCTGTCCACACATTGGATTCCCCATTTCAGATATGCCGCCAGAATCACTTCCGTATCACATTGGGACAGAAACGGATAACCGGACAGTTCCTCTTTCAGTTCCCGGAAATTATAGATTTCCCCGTTATAGACAACCGAAAGCCGCCTGTCTACAGAATGCATCGGCTGATGCCCCAACTTAGACAAATCCAGAATAGACAGTCTTCTCTGCGCCAGACCTACCCGATAACCATTCCCTGCGTCATAGATTTCCTCGCCGCTATCGTCCGGTCCCCTATGATACATCGTATCGTTCATTGCCTTTAAGGCTTCCAGGCTGATCTCTTTTGTACTGACATAACCACAGATACCGCACATACGTTGCTCCTATTCCATTTTTTACTCTGCTTTTACCCCGGTCTCTTATTCCGCTATTATTCCGGTTTTTTATTCCAATTCCCTATTTTAGTTTTCATCCAGCTTAATATTTTATACCCTTAGCGCTGGAATTTCTCTATAAAATAATCTTTATACTCCCCAAAATCCTTACATTCCTGGTCAATGGAAGCAATCAGCTCCTGATATTTTTCCTGTACGAGCGCACGGTAGTTGTTAAAGTTATTATAGCCTTCTTTACACCATGCGAAAGGATGGGTCAGAATCTGCACCTTATCATAACGTGTGATATTTTCTTCGTCCGGGTATCCATAACGCCAGATATGATTGGCGTCCGACATATATTTTACCGTAACAGGTGTTTCGTTTGTGATATTTTCTGCAAATGTAAAGAAATCATCCTGATAGGCGTTAAGAATCCCCTCTAGTTTGATGTTTTCCCTCAGCACATCTTTCGATGGTCTATGAATGGAAAACTCCTTGATTTCAAACCCGAACATCTCGCTCAGAATATCCATCTCTTTCTGAATCCTTTTACGGATTTCTGACATGTCTGTCATACCGTTTAGGGCAAAATGCAGCCCGATATGCTGTCCTCTTTCATGCATATCGCGAATCATATCCAGATTTTTTCTGGAAAGCACATTATAGGAATTATTCGTCCACTGAAAGAAATAGGTGGAAACGAAATCCATGCTCTGCTCTACCCTCGAAAGCTCATACGCCCTTTCTACACTGTATTCCACATCATGGCGCATGATAATGAACTTATCCTTTCCAAGCGCCTCCCTATAATGGGCGTACCTGCCGGTAGCCTTTATGATTCTGATAATTTCCTTATAATCTTCAAATGAAAACATGAATTTTCCTCCTCGCTATCCGCACGGCTTCTGTATTCCTGCCGCTTCTATCAACCTGTCCGTTTCCGTAAGTTTTCTCTTTCCTTCATAACACGCTATCTGTCCTGTTTTATTCTTCCTCTTCTTTAACGGCATATTCTTGCTTCCTGATGCGCTCGGCTAACAGACTTCTCGCTTCCTCAGACTGCTCCAGCCACAGATCATACGCCCTATCCCAGGAAGCATACGCCGAATCGCCCCGTTTGTCCGTAAACTGATAGTGTTCTAAAAGATACGCCTCTAAAAACGCGGTACATTTATCCGCTCCCACGATATTCGTATGGCTGCCGTAATCCGCATAATCTTCTTCAAATACGATGCCGATTTCGTCATAGTAATTATTCATATTGAGAAAAGGATAACCCATTTCCTCCACAATCTCTGCCATATAGTTAAACATCTGCTGCTCTTCCGGCGTCTCTCCATAAGGTGATACAATAAATAACGCTTGCAATTTATTATCCTGCAAATATTGCAACAAGTCCTTCAAATAAGTTTCCTGACTGTCTGGAATTGCCAGTTTTCCCTGCATACCGCCCGCTTCCGGTCTAATCGTCGGACCCACTTCGTCCTTGATATAGAACCCTTTTAACTCGCTCTCTTTATGATAACGCCAGTTTTTCCATTCTGACGGCATCATCAGCATCTTCCAGTTTGTATGATATTTAAACAAATCAATATAAAAACTCAGGCGGTCTTCCGTCTCCGGCACCATCGCCTGAATCGTCCTTATCCGGTTCCAGGAGTATCTCAGATTATCCGTCACCCCTCTTGTATACGCCATATTGTCTTTCAATCCTTCATCGTCCATCGTAAACATGCGCATTTCAAAAATATAAAGGGACGGGGACTGGGTTTTTTTTACTTCTTCCACCAGATATTTCATCGCTACAGGACGCTGCACATTAGACGATAAGGGATATGCCGCAATCCCGGTTTCTCCCCACAGCATCGGCGCCGCATAAAAAGGAAAAACCGGACTCGAACCAATCATGACAATATCGAGTGTATCCCTCTCTTCTGCATAAAAGCCGGAAAATCTATCTTTCACCTCTCCGTTGGTTCTGAGCATATAAGATACTGACACGAATGTCACCAGAAAAATCCCTATGAAGATAACGCTTTTGAAAAACTGCTTCCGATTCATATACACCTCATTATATCTATTCCCCGCAAATGTGGCAACTCTTTCTATCTCACTGAGCACATAACTGCTCTATGTAATCTTTCCACTGCGCAAATACCGCATCGCCATTTGCCTTATCCGCAATCTTCCTTGCCTCCGCGCCAAGCCGCGCCGCCAGCTTGGGGTCTTCTATCAGACGGTTGATACCGTCTTCCAATGCCTTCTGATTTTTAATCGGTATCAGGAGACCATCTTTTTCATGGGTCATGATGGTTCTGGGACCGCCGCAGGGACAGTCCGTCGCGACAATCGGCAGCCCTAATGCCATCGCCTCCATCAGGGCGTTGGGCAGTCCCTCCCAATCGGAAGTAAAGGCAAAAAGCGCGGCGTCCGCTATTTCTTTTTCCAGCGAATCGCTTGCTCCCATCAGGTGAATATAGCCGCCGGCATGATTCTCTGCAATTAACGTCTCTAAGATTTCCTTCGTTCCGTCTAAGGAATCTCCGCCATAAATTTTTAAATCATAATCGGGATGCTTCTGATGCACATTGATAAAAGCGCGGATTAACATCTGCTGATTCTTGAAATCTACCAGCCGCCCGGACTGCACCACGCTCTTCGTCCGTTTCTCTGGTTCCGGTATTCCGATATATTTAGGATTGAGCGGGTTTAAAATAATCCGCGAATTTTTCTGTAGTCTCGGCGCAAAAAATTCTTTTGCCCCCTCCGTCTGGAATACACAGCCGTCTGCCCTTGGAAAAAGCAGGGGAATCTGTATTTTATCGCTCCATCTCTCATAATGCCCCGCCGGGTCGGTGCGGATAGAAATTAGTACCGGTATTTTCATAAAATATGCCGCCGTCAGTCCCCGGTAAAGCGGATTTCTTGTAAAAGGAATTAAAATATCCGGCTTCTCATCTTTTAAACATTGCCTTAAATAATGCACCCGCAGTAAAATTTTCATCAGGCGGGATTTTTTCTCATCGCCGTCCCGGAGCCCTACATGAACCCGCTTCACATTTGCGTCCGTCTTAAATTCGTTTTCCCCATACCATTCCGTAGCAATCAAAACCTGATAACCGTTTCTGGCAAACTGATTCGCCAGATTCGTGACGACCCTCTCTGCGCCGCCCTGTTCCAAAGAATTTAAATGAAACGCAATTTTCCGTGTCATTCTGCCCACTCCCTTATCTTTTCGACATATGTCTCAACCGTATAGTCCCCGGCGCGTTTTAACGCC
Organism: Blautia sp.; assembly: GCA_023664455.1. Classification (GTDB taxonomy): domain Bacteria; phylum Bacillota; class Clostridia; order Lachnospirales; family Lachnospiraceae; genus UBA3282. The sequence continues at coordinate 28,182 of JAMPFM010000028.1, read as the reverse complement.
ATCTCGCGATAATGCGCAAGCCGCTTCTCATCTTTTAAGAGTGCAATCATCTGGGACGCCAGATTTTTCTCTTCTTCCGTAATATGCTCCGGGTTCCAGTCCGGCTCCGGGCTCATATTCGGAATCAGGATACCGTACTTGTCTTCTAAGATTTCCCCCGGTCCCGTCATGCAGTCCGTGGCAATCGCCGGCACGCCCAATGCCATCGCTTCCACCAGCGCATTCGGAAATCCTTCATGGTAAGAGGTCAGCGCATAGAGCGTCCCCTGTTTCAGATAGGGATAGGGATTTTTCTGTAAACCGGCGAAACAGACCGCTTCCCCGATTCCTAGCCGCTCTGCAAGTTTACGATATTCCGTAAATTCCCCTTCCCCGATAATCAGCAGCTTCATATCCGTAAGTTCCTGCTGTACCAGATAAAATGCTTTTATCAGATGCCAGAATCCTTTTACACTATCTTCCCTTCCCATAGAAAGAATGATTCTGCCCTCATTCCAAGGCAGCTTTGCTTCTTCTCTTACAGCAAGGCGCTCGATTTCCTTAATGTCAAAAGGATTCTGCAGCGTTACCGCCTTTTTACAACCGTATTTACTGCGCGCCTCGTCGCAAATTGCCTGGGAACAGCAGAGCAGTCTGTCCGCATGTCTGCAAAAGAGACGTATCTGCCTTGGATTTTCCATATCCATATAGCTTCTGACGCCCAGCCATTTTTCCGCCTTTCCTCCGGCAGCGATATTGGCGAGATTTGCCGTCGGTCCAAAACTGTAAGCGATATCGATGTTTTCCGCTTTTTTTATCTTACGGATTCCGCGCCCGCGCTTAAACACATTTGCTATTTTCGCCAGTGTGCCCTGCTCGCTTGGTAAGTGCAAATCTATCACGGAAAGTCCCTCGATATCGTAGGCAATATCTTTAGAATCAAAAATAACGATTGTTACTTTAAAGTATGGCTGCAATACCCGCGCCGTCATGACACATACTTTTTCAAAGCCGCCCTGATGCAGCGCCGGTACAATCAATAATATTTTTTTCATAATCCCGAATCATCCCCGTTTAAATAAAAGCTCCTGTAAGCCTCTGCCTGTGCCTTGACGTCAAAACCGCTCCCTACGATTTCCTGGTAGGTATCCCGCCTTTCATAATCCGCCTTACTAAGAATTTCCTGCGCCCAGACTCTCGCCGGCGCCTCGATGCTAAGATAGCTCACAAGCTCTGTCGTCTGCGCTTCCCTCGTCACCGTATCTGAAACAAAACAGCGCAATCCCGCCGCCTGTGCTTCCACCAGCACTCCCGGCAGCCCTTCATAGAAAGAGGGAAGCAGGAAAAAATCAAATGCCTGATAATAATCTTCGGGACGTCTTTGATTTCCTACGAATAACACTCGTTTTTTTATTCCAAGTTCTTCACTTTTCTGTTGTATTTTTTCTTTATCCGGTCCATCCCCGACTAAAAGCAGGACCGCGTCTTTCCCTAGTGCGCAGAGTGCGGCAAACACTTCTAATAAATAAGGATGATTTTTCGGATGGGATATCCGCCCCACATGGCCTATTACCAGTTTATCCGCGATTCCAAGGCTCTGACGCATCTTATCCCTTTTCTCCGCCCGGTAAGTAAATTTCCCGGCATCGATGGCATTGTGGATGATCTTGACATTGCCCGCCTCTGTCCATGCTTTCCCAAAAGCATCAATACCGGCAAGTTTGGAACATGCGAAACAGTAATCGGCTTTGCGGTATAAATTTTTCCGCAGCCATTTCGTGGCGATTCCTTTTAGCCCTTTTCCCACGCCCGCGCTTCTCGAATGGGCTACCGTAACCGGAACGCCCGCCGCTTTCGCAAGCGGTAGGTAAATAGAGGCTGTGCTCGTCATATGCCCCTGTACCACACGGAACTCATGATGTGCTGCAAAAAAGGCTTTGACGGCGTTTCGATAAGTCAGATAATTATATACTTTAAACTTCGGGAGCACATAGATATGCCCTCCCATTGAGAGGATTTCCTCATCATAAAACTGTTTTTCCCTCGCTCCGGCGTCCTGTCCGGCACGCTTTAGAGCGCTGCTATGCACAAGAAAGTCGAACTGAATCTCTTCCCTGTCCATCTGCCTGTATAAATCCATAATCCGGCTTTCCGCACCGCCAAGTCCGGTGCCGCCGAGCACATGTAGTATCCGTACCGCTTCCGCCATCGCTTATCCTCCGCCGCAAGCCCCGCTGCGCAATCAGACATCTCACCGCCGGGCACGCTTTCGCTGTATGACTCAGGTTATGAAGGGCTACGCCTCACAATTATTTCTATGAAGTCAGGATATCCCCCGCCTGCAATTTGTGTTCGCAATCGTATCTATCGATTAACAATGAGCCGTCTACTGTTCTTACAATCGGTTTTTCGTCGAAAACATCAATGACTTCGCCCGGCGCATAGGCCGAAAAATCTATCATTTCATCAAAAGGGTGAGCTTCCCAGATTGTCACTTTCGCTTCCCCGCACATTGCGTAGGCGCCCGGAAAAGGCGCTGCTACACCGCGGATTAAATTATAAATATTTCTCGTTCTCTCGTGAAAATCAATCCTGCCATCCGCCGCCGTGCGTTTGGCGTACCAGGAGTCGAAATCCTTAGAATCCGTGCGAATCGGGATATTGCCGTTTTCGTATGCTGCAAGCAGCTTTTTAATCAGGTTTTTGGAGCAAATCATATTTTTATACTGCGCCGTCCTGATATCGTCATGCTCTGTAAGGGAAAACATTTCCGTGGCAAAGACGTTGGGACTGTCCGCTTTTTCATCATAACGGAATAAATTCAGATTAAACCGGCTATCCCCCAGGATGATAGACCAATTTAAGGGGGAGCGTCCCCGCCCGAAAGGCAGATAACCGCAGTTTCCATGAAATCCGTAGATGCCGAAACGAAAGCTGTCCAGCACGGAAGGCGGAATCAATCTCTGCCATCCCATAGAAATACCGATGTCAAATTCATTTTCTTTTAAAAAGTCCTGCGTTTTTTCATCCGTCAAAAAATAACTGTCCGCTTCATGCACAGGGATTCCATATTCTTTCGTCAAAAAGGACAGCCCTTTATAGCCGGATATCTGATTTTTCTGCGTCACCGCCGGGCTGACGGTAATCACTAAATCCACCGGACAAATCGTATTCTGAATAAACTCTACAATCGTTTCGGAAGTATCTTTCACGCCGAATACAACAACCTTATATTTCATCCTCCAAAGACTTCCTTTCTCTTATTCGCCCATTCCGCTTCTCATCCTGACCAGCAGATACTTGCCTTTTGCTAACAGATATTCTAAAACCCTGCCCCCAAGATGGCGTTTCACCGGCTGTATTTTGAAAAGCTCTACATAAGAAATAAGCTGTTCCCGGTATTCCTTAAAAATTCTCTGATATCGCTCTTTATCCGCTTCTGTCACCGTATTGGCATGGATAACCATCGTCGTTACGCCGTCTTTCTGCGTCAGACTGCGACGCAGCAGAAAAGAAATGGGATAAAAGGTCAGTCCTCTGTCCGTATAAGGAACTTTGCCAAAGCCGTCGGTCACTTTGCAAAACCCGGTTTCTTTTAATGCTCGAAGCGTATTGTTATCATAAGAGTGCGCCGGCGCCATAAAAATATCGGTATCGATTCCCTGCGCCCTTAGCCGTTCTTTCCCGGCTTGCAGCATATTTTTCTGCTCTTTAAATGGAACTCCGGCAAATTCGGACTGGCAATTTAAGGGAAAAAGGCCGCCCTTTTTCGTCGTATAGACATGATGGCAGCCGTGCATGGCAAAACAGTATCCCGCCTGCTCCAACTTCTTCATTTCCGCATAAAATTCCTTATGGAACTCCCCGCAGCTTAGTTTCTCATCCCGGTTGTCCGGCACGATGCCAAGCAGCGGCGTTATGCCCGCCTCTTCAAACAATTTCTGAAAAAAGTAAAAATTTTCCCAATTCATGTCCGGCGTAATATCGTCCATCCGAACTGCAATTTTTCTGCCCATCATGCCAGATTTTCCCGATACCACGCGATTGCCAGCGCGATTCCCTTTTTAAAATCATACTCCGGGGCGTAGGAAAGCAACTGCCTTGCTTTCGTAATATCCGCATTGGAATCCCGGATATCGCCTTTTCTCGCGGGTCCGAAATTGGGCTCCACCTTTTTATCCAGCGCTTCGCAGAGGTCATAATAAATGTCGATTAAAAACTCCCTGCCGCCCGCGCCAATGTTAAATGCCTCCCCTGCTGCCTCTGCAGGTGCAAGACAGGCTTTTAAGTTTGCCTCGATAACATTGTCAATATAAGTAAAGTCCCTGGACTGTCTGCCGTCCCCGTTAATCGTCGGAACCTCGCCGTGCAGAAGCTGTTTGATAAACTTAGGAATCACCGCCGCATACGCACCGTCGGGATCCTGCCTCCTGCCAAAGACGTTAAAATAGCGCAGTCCGTAGGTATCTAATCCATACAACTCATGATAAAGTCTGCCGTACTCTTCATCGACTCTCTTGGTCAATGCATAGGGGGAAAGCACATGCCCTTCCTGCCCTTCTTTCTTCGGCAGTACCGGGTGATCTCCGTAAACGGAAGAGCTGGACGCATAGACGAATTTTTTCACATGATTCTGTCGCGCCGCCTCCATCATATTCAGCGTTCCCCGGATATTGATTTCTTCATAGAGAAGGGGCATTTCGATGCTTCGCGGCACGCTTCCCCACGCCGCCTGGTTCAGCACATAATCCACACCTTCGCAAGCCTTCATACAGGTATCCAAATCCCGGATATCGCCTTTGATAAACGTATAGTTTTCCCTATCCGCAAGCAAATCTACATTTTCCTGTTTCCCGGTAGAAAGGTTGTCCAGACAGCGCACCCGGTATCCCATATCCGTCAATGCCTCGCATAGATTGGAACCGATAAATCCTGCGCCACCCGTCACCAGAAAAAGGCTGTCTTTGTCAAATTTCAGTTCTTGATACCCCATTGTTATAACCATGCTCCTTTCTCAACGTGCGAATTTATGTGCCCAAGACATCTACGATGTCAGCACAAATTTGCGGTTGAAAGAATGCAATTCTTTCAACCTTCGCCTCCGTAATCCTATAATCTCCAATACAGATAGTCTTCTGATGCATAGGTCTCCCTGTCGAACAACCCCTTCAAATCCATCAAAATTTTCCTGCGGTTTGTGGTTCGGTAAAGGCTGTCGATTTTATCCCTGTCAAGCGCCAGAAACTGCTTATGCGCCACTGCGATGACTACCGCGTCCATATCCTTTACATCTTCCATGCTGCCAAAAGTAATCCCGTAAAGCTGCTTTGCTTCCGCCGCATCTGCAGCCGGATCCACCACAAGCGGCAAAATCCCGTATTCCCCTAATTCATGATAAATGTCAATGACCTTCGTATTCCTCGTATCCGGGCAGTTCTCTTTAAAGGTAAAGCCCAGAATCGCCACATTCGCCCTTTTTACCGGGACGTCCGTCTTAATCAGGTTTTTCACCAGACTTTCCGCCACATATTTACCCATCTCGTCGTTAATCCGGCGTCCGGCAAGAATGATGCGGGAATGATAGCCCAGCTCCTCCGATTTATAAGTCAGATAATAGGGGTCTACGCCGATGCAGTGCCCGCCTACCAGCCCCGGCATAAACGGCAGGAAATTCCATTTCGTACCCGCGGCTTCAAGGACTGCCTTGGTATCGATGCCCATTTTATGAAAAATGATAGACAATTCATTCATAAACGCAATATTGATATCTCTCTGGCTGTTCTCAATGACTTTGGCAGCTTCCGCGACTTTAATGGACTCAGCGCGGTAAACGCCAGCCTCTACTACCAACTCATAAACTTTTGCCACAAGTTCCAATGTCTCTTCGTCCATACCGGATACAATCTTGGTAATGGTTTCCAGCCTATGTACCTTGTCGCCCGGATTGATTCGCTCTGGTGAATAACCGATTTTAAAATCTACGCCGCAACGTAAGCCCGACTCCTTTTCCAGAATCGGCACGCAGATATCTTCCGTAACACCCGGATAAACTGTTGACTCAAATACCACTACTGAGCCTTTCGTCAGATTCTGTCCCAGAATACGGCTCGCCCCTTCCACAGGCGATAAATCCGGCGTATGGTCCGGTTTCACCGGCGTAGGCACCGCCACGATATGGAATTTCGCTTCCTGCAGCTTAGAGGCGTCCGCCGTAAATTCCACACTCGTTTCCCGTATCACATCATTCCCAACCTCTTTGGTAGGGTCTACGCCGCTTTGATAAAGTGCAATCTTTTTTTCGTTCAAATCAAAACCGACTACTTTAATCTTTTTAGCAAAAGCTACCGCAATCGGCATTCCTACATATCCCAGCCCCACAAGGGAAAGTTTTTCCTCGCCCCGTACAATCTTTTCATACAAATCCATTTTGATTCCTCCTCCATGCAATGTTTATGCAATCTATCTTAAAAGTAACCTATCTTAATAACCCATTCCCAAAAGCAGTCTACTCCCCGCTATCTGCGCCCACGGATTTTTGCAAAACGCCGCGCACTTCTTCCATATAAGCCTTCGTCACCAGCTTCCTGTCAAATTCCCGCTCCATCTTCTTTCTCGCTTCCCGTCCCATCTCGCAGCGTTTCTCATAGGGCAGCTTTAGAAATTTTTCCATCGCGAGAATCAGCTCGTCCGCCTTACCGGGCGTAAAGCCAAAACCGGTCTTTCCTTCCTCAAAGGCCTCCTTGCACCCGCTAATCGAAGAGGCAATTACCACTCTTCCAGTCGCCGCCGCCTCAATCAGCGCATTGGACATACCCTCATGAAAGGAAGCGATAACAACGGCGTCCGCTTCTTTTAGGAAAGGGTGCACCTGGGTATGGAAGCCCAACTGCCGTATGACGCCCTCGCCCTCTAGTCTGTCCAATAGTTCCTGATAATCTTCGTCGCAGTACCCCAAAATATCGAAAAATACCTTATCACTATGGAGCTTTTGCGCCGCTTCTAGAAATTCCAGAATCCCTCGCTCTTTCATGACACGCCCGACGAAGAGAAAATGCGTTTCCCCTTCTTCCGGGTAAGGCTCATAAAAATGCTTGTCCAGATTCACGCCAGAACCCATGACCATCTTTTCCTTTTTCCCCCGGATGCCAAACTTGCGGAAAATATCCCTGTTTTCCTTATTCTGAAAAAAGACGCATTCCGCCTTCTTTAACCCTGCGCGGTACATGCGGATAATCAGCTGCAGCAAAATCCCCGTCCTGTCAAAAGCGCCTCCCAGCCCGGTAATCGTCGCCATATAGGGGATTTTCATCCTGCCTGCACAGAATCCGCCGTAAATATTGGGTTTGATGGTATAAGTCAGTACCAGATCCGGCTGTAATTCTTTCATCATATTACGATAAGTACGATATAGTTTCAAATCTTCTACCGGATTGACGCCCCTTCTGTTAATCGGTGTTTTCAGAACCTGACAGCCTTCTTGCGTCAGTTCTTTCGCCTTCACGTCGTCAGGTACGCTGATAAAAATCTGATTGCCCGGAAGCAGCGCCTCTATCAATTCGTTTCTAAAATCGTACAATCCCCCGGAAGAATTGCCCAACACCAAAATTCTGCTCATTTGTATACCCCTTGTCCGCCTTGTATTACGGAACAATTGTAACTCCGTTCATATCTTTCACGGCAATTTCATTATACTTCATCATGCAAATATATTCCAGATAATTTCCAATGGCTGGCGTATTCTCTTTTCCTTCCAGATTGGCAAGCGCCTGCGCCGGCATATTTACGCCGCACGCATAGGCATGGGGATAGCCTCCGCCAAACCGGGGATTGACCTCCGAAATATAATATGTCCCGTCCATCTCGAAAATATCAATGTCTATCATCCCGCGAAAACCGCACTGTTCCACGAAATCCCGCAGCATATCAAAAAGTTTTTCATCCTTAAAAGACACGGATTTATCTGTCTCACCCGCCCGCATCTTGATTTTTTTCTTGACAAAAATAGAAGTGCACTTCCCTGAAATCATATCAATATAAACGTCGGCTCCGTACTCCTGCCCGTGCATGTATTCCTGAATCATCAAATCCTCGTACAAATCAAACAGCATCTCTATTTCCGCCGCGCTGCCCGCCTGATTAATCTGGATACTCGCGCTTCCCTTCACTGGTTTTACGAATACCGGATAGGAAATTTCCCCTTTTTCCACCGCCTGGTAAAAAGCCTCTTTCTCCAGGAAACACTTACCGGTCGGAATCTGCATCTGCTGCAAGAGGTGATACATCTTGAATTTATCGAAACAGGTTTCCACCAGTTCATAAGGGGAAATAATCGGCGTCGTGCCAATTTCCAGAAAACGCTCCCGCTCTTTTGCCAATAAGCTAAGCTCCGGGTCTATCAGGGAAAAAACGCCGTCTATCTTCTCTTTTTTACAGATTTCCAGAATCTTATCCAGATAATCCGGCGCCGTAATACGGGGCACCAGATAAAACTTATCCGCCTCATAAACCGCAGGTGCAAGATTGCTGCAGTCGGTTGCCACGACTCTGCCGCTTTCCCCCACTTCCTTTTTGAAGTATTGTACGATTTTGTCTCTTGTTCCCGCGCTCAAAATTAAAATATTCAAATCGGATCCTCCGTCATTTCGTCAGCTTTCCTGTTTCCCGCAGTCTCTGTTCCCGTATCTTTGCAAAATTTCCTTCCACTGCATTCGTATCTTCCGCTACTTCTTCCCGGCGCCCCAACACGGTCTGCACAGTCATTTTCAGCACTTTGATATCCATGCCAAAAGAAAGGTTTTCTACATATTCTACATCTTTTTCCAATCGTCTATCCCAATCAAGAAAATTGCGTCCGCTCACCTGCGCTAAGCCGGTCAGTCCCGGTCTGACGCTATGCCTTTTCTTTTCCCGCTCAGAATAATAGGGAAGATAAGATACCAATAGCGGTCTGGGTCCAATGATGCTCATCTCACCCTTTAAGATATGAAACAGTTCCGGCAATTCATCCAGACTTGTCGCACGCAGAAACTTGCCAAATCCTGTGAGTCTTTCACTGTCTGGCAGCAATTCGCCGTTTTTATCCCGTTTATCCGTCATCGTGCGGAATTTACAGAGTGTGAAAATTTTCTCATTCCTGCCCGGACGTTCCTGTTTAAAAAGGATGGGGCTGCCCAGCTTCATCCTGACCAAAAGAGCCAGCAGCAGAAGCAGCGGGCTCAAAATAAGAATCGCCGCAAAGGAAAGCACAATATCCAGTATTCTTTTGATATAGTTGGCATAAAGCATGTTGGCTCCTCCTGCGTAAGTTGTTGGTTCCATTACCTGCCAAAACAGCTTCTGACAATTCCGATAATAAGCTCCATATCTTCCGGCGTATTCTTAATATCGCTGGGCAGACACAACCCTCTTACAAAAATATCGCTGCCCACACTGCTGCCATCTTCATTATGCGGAATAAAATCACAATCCGCAAAAACCGGCTGCTCGTGCATCGGCTTCCAGATCGGTCTGGACTCGATATTTTCTGCTGCAAGAGCGTCCATAATCTGATTGGGACTCACCTTAGCGCCCGGCGCAACCGTCATGCAGGACAGCCAGTTATTGGCGTCACCGTCCGGGTTCAACGGATTCATGGATATCTCCGGGATATCCGCGAAAGCTTCCTTGTACTGCCGGTAAATCGCCTGTTTTCTTGCCTTATGCTCTTCCAGATACAATAACTGTCCCCTGCCCATTCCCGCCAGGATATTACTCATTCTATAATTATACCCAATCTGGGAATGTTGATAATGTCTCGCCGGGTCGCGCGCCTGCGTCGCCAGGAAAAGCGCTTTTTTCACCGCTGCCTCTTCCTTTGCCACCAGCATACCGCCGCCGGAAGTCGTAATAATTTTATTGCCGTTAAAAGAATAGATACCGAATCTTCCGATAGTCCCGGTATGTCTGCCCTTATAGGTACTGCCGAGAGACTCCGCCGAATCCTCAATAAAAGGTGTGTCATGCTCTTTACAGATTGCGGCAATCTCATCTATTTTCGCGGGCGTTCCATAAAGATACGCGCAGATAACCGCCTTCGGCTTGGGATATTTCTCAAAGGCTTTCCTAAGCGCCTGCGGCGACATATTCCAGGTATCCGGCTCCGCGTCGATAAACACCGGCGTCGCATTCTCATAAACAATCGGATTACAGGTGGCGGAAAACGTCAAATCTGACGAAAACACGATATCGCCAGTCCCTACACCCAGCAGCTTCAAAGCAAGATGAATCGCCGCCGTCCCCGTACTCAGGGCTACCGCATAGGGCGCTTTCGTATAGGCTGTCATTTCCTGCTCGAAGGCGTCTACATTCGGTCCTAATGGCGCCACCCAGTTTGTGTCAAATGCTTCCTTGATAAACTCCTGCTCCTTGTCATGCATGGTAGGAGAAGATAAATAAATTCGTTTTCGATTCATGGTTTTATCTCCTTTTGGATTTTATTGTTTCCCTTTACTCCTCATAATGATAAGTCGGCACAATCCTCCGAATCAACGGACGGATATCCGAACTCTCAATCATACACTCATCTTTCAACAGCTTCAACTGCGTAAAAAACTCCTGCTCATCCAGTTCTATCGGTTTTCCAATATGAATCATACGGTTCGCCGTATTCTTCATTCCTTCTTCTTCCATCAACAGCTCTTCATACAATTTCTCACCCGGACGCAGTCCTGTAAACTCTATTTTAATGTCCTCGCCCACCCGGTAACCGGATAGACGAATCAGATTTTCCGCTAATGTTAAAATTTTAACAGGCTCCCCCATATCCAGCACGAAGATTTCGCCGCCCTTGGCGTAAGCCCCCGCCTGTAATACCAAAGATACCGCTTCCGGGATGGTCATGAAATAGCGGATAATCTCTGGATGGGTCACGGTTACGGGACCGCCCTGGGCAATCTGTTTACGGAAAAGCGGAATCACGCTTCCGTTGCTGCCCAGCACGTTTCCGAAACGCACCGCCACAAATTCCGTATCATAATGCTTATTAAACGTCTGGATAATCATCTCGCAGATCCGTTTGCTCGCTCCCATGATATTCGTGGGGTTGACCGCCTTATCCGTAGATATCATGACAAACCTTTTTACACCGCTCATAGCCGCCGCCTGTGCAGTCTTGAAAGTCCCGAACACATTGTTCTTAATCGCTTCCGTAGGACTCTCTTCCATCAACGGCACATGCTTATGCGCCGCCGCATGATATACGATATCCGGGCAGTACCGGGTAAAAATCCAGTTCATACGGTTTGTATTGCGCACGGACGCAATGAGTACCACCAGATTCAAATCAGGATATTTCGTCTTCAATTCCTGCTGTACGTCATATACAGTATTTTCATAAATATCCAGAATAATCAGACGTCTCGGTCTATGCTGCGCAATCTGTCTGCAAAGCTCGCTCCCGATGGAACCGCCGCCGCCCGTCACCAGCACGGTTTTGCCCTGCACATAAGCAAGAATAGACTCCATGTCCACACTGACCGGCTCTCTTCCCAGCAAATCTTCCACTTCCACATCCCGCAGTTTGCTGATGCTGACCTCTCCGTTTACAAGCTGATACATTCCCGGCAGGGAACGCAGCTTGCAATTCGTATCCTTACAGATTTCCAAAATATTCCTAATCTCACTTCTAGAGGCGGATGGCATCGCCACAATGATTTCATCCACTCCGTAAACGTCCGCACACTCGACAATTTTATCCCTGCCGCCCGCGACTTTGATACCCTGAATATAGCGTCCCCATTTTCCCTTATCATCATCAATGATGCACTTGATAACCATCGTGGAAAAATTACTGTTTACGATTTCTTTGATAATGGCATTGCCCGCCTCGCCGGCGCCGATGACCATAACGCCGATTTCGTTTTTCTTATTCTGCTGCTTATGTTTCAGCCCCCTGAAAAAACGATAGGAAAAGCGGCTGACAAAAATACAGCTAATCAGCAGAAACATATAGAGAAAATAATAGCTTCTGGGCACCGCCTGTTCCGTCACCTTGAAAAACTGAATCCCAATTCCGTTTACAACCGTCGCCAGAACACAGGATACGACGATATTCTGCAGTTCTGTTTCCCCCGCAAACGCCCACAGACTGCTGTATAAATGAAAAAAGTAAAATATCAGCAGCGTCACCAGAATATTGATGGGCAGATAGCGTTCAATCGGATGGATAAAAAAGGGCGGCATCTCGCCCAGATCCAGCTCATAACGGATTAAAAGCGCAAAATAACTGGCGATAATCACACTGATAATATCATAGATAATCAGCGCAGTTCTCCGATATAATAATTTTACATTAAAGGGTTTTCGCTTCTGTTTCATTTCTATACCTCTTGTCCGCTTCCGCATCGATGAAAAGCGGCGCCAGCGTTAATAATAAGCAAAACGCAATCGGATGGCACGGATGAAAAATCCACTCCGTCAATCCTGCTGCCGCAAATGCAAGCAATAAGGCAGCCGGAAGGATACTGCACGCCCTATCATCCTTATGCTTTTTATGGTAAGTAAGCGCGCGCACCAGCGTACATACGCCAAACAGGACAAACACGATTCCTACGGGAATCCCATGATCATACGCCGCCTGTAAATAAATATTGTGGGCATGGACGATCAGCCTTCCATCCGGCAGCGTAATGCCCATTTCTTCATGTCCTGTCATATTCAGATTATCGAAATATAGTTTAAAAATTTCCAGTCTTCCATTTGTATAAGCTTCCGCATCGCTCTCCTGCTGTGCTTCTTCTTCGGATAGCTCCGCCGACGCCACTAAGATCCCTTCGCCCGATGGCTCTACCGAAGCTGTCAGGATTTCCTTCCCCGATAATGCCGACGATGCTACCAACATTTCTGCGCCGGCTTTTTTACTCCCATCCTGCGCATAATCGAAGGATTTAATGCATTTTTCCTCTGGAATGCCCAGCACTTTCATCTCAAAGACCTGTAAAAACCTGCGGATGGTAATATAGTATTTGGAGTCCAAATCCCTTCCATGCACAATCTCGCTTGGAAGTTCTTCTATTTCCATTGTTTCCGGCTGCGCCACGACAGACGGAACGATACGCTGCGCCGTAAAAACCGCCGTAAAACACAACACCACTGTCAGAAACAGCATTCCCAAAAACCGTCCGAATGCCCATATGGGGCGGCGCATTCCCAAGCAGACAATCGGAATCACAAACAGCGCCATCACCGCCATCGCAAGATAGCCTGTCCGGGATAAGGTAAAAATCAGATAGACGACGGCAATCCCAAAGACAGTCAGCTCTTTCCAGATATGGGAAAGCGCAGGTTCTCTCCGGTAGACGTCCAGCAATTTCACCAGCGCCGCGCAGACTACCAATAACAGGTAGACTGCCGAGACCGTCACCGTATGGAAGATGAACGGGTAGCGGGTGTAAATGAAAAACATATAGGGCCTATGCAGCAGGCAATAACCGACCATGACCAGGAAATGCAGCAAAACGCCGTTACAGATATTCCTAAGCAGCCCCGCCTTTTTATCCCATACCGCCATCCGTATATAATATAACGTGAAAGCGCACACCAGATAAACCGGCCACCCTCTCGTATTCCGAAATAGAACCAGCAGCACAAAAAAGACCGCCAGCACACTCCCATACCACAGACAACTATTTTTCCGATAGAAGCGCAATACGCCCCTGCGGATAAAAATCAGAATCGTATTGAGTATCACCACGCCGGACACCATCGCGGCACACACGCCAAGCCATACTACCCGCACTTCTTCCTCTGTCCGCGCCACAGTCACATGCCCTCGATAATAAAAAACGCCCAAAACTGCAGCAATCACAAGGTAGACCCGATTGGCGGGATGAAAAATCTCTTTTTTCCGATAGGTCACAATCACCGCCAGCCCAAACCAAATCAGCATTTCCCGGTACGCAATCATATGATGCAGCTCATAGAGACCGTTCATATAATGCACACCCGCCTGAATGGCACAGGCGAAAAAGACTGCCTGCAGATAGTCCTGCCACCGCTCACGCAGGATGGATAATCCCATATCGTGGCTTTTAAAACTCCGTTTATGCCATAGCCCATAAAGCAGGATACCCGCCGTCGCCAGAATGCCGATTTCCATAAACAGATTATTTTCCACTTCCTTAGAAAATAATTGCAGCGGCCAGATTGCTGCCATACATAGAAGCGAGGCAATGATGACAAAAGGTGTTGCGACCTTTTTCCATACCATCTCTACCGTCAGCAGCCGGTTCCGTTGCGGATATTTTGCATAGTAACGCTTCACGGCTATAGAAACCAGAAATCCGAACAGCACAAGCAGGACATCACACAGCAGTGTTTTGCCCTTTCTCAGCGGAATCCTGTAACGATACTCCGTAATGATATTGTGCTCCGTATCTTCTACGTCGCCGTAAAACAGTGTCCCATTATAAATTGTCCCGGAAGATGCGGTATCCTCATACGCTACATAAAAGTCCGTGGAAATTCCCTGGATTAGATAATAATACTCCCTACCGACTTCCGTGGGCTGATTGACCTGTATCGTACAAAAACCCGGCATTTCTTCCATCTCATCCGTGGAAATGACCTGATCCATCAAAACCTGCAATGATGCGTCATACAAAACAAACCGAAACTCTTCTCCTGCGGATTCGTTTAGCAGATACACATTCACCTTCTGCAGATAATCATACTGCGCGACAAACATCTGCATAACCGTATAATCGTCCGCAATCGCCTCAGACTGCATTGCCATCTGCCGGTTACTGCCAGACACTACCGTTTCCTTCACAAGCCGAAGCGGCCACAAGGTAATGACGATACAGAAAATGAGAATCCAGACCGTTCCACATATTGCCTGATATCTATTGATAATTTTATCCATGTTCCTATAGCACTTTCCATCAGCAAATATTAACATAGTATAGCATAATTGGCTTTATTTTACAACTCACCCGTCATTTCGCCGGGAAAATTTCTCTTCTTCCAACATAACCGCCGCAAAGAGAGGCAGCCCGAACCAGAAAATCAGCACATACCGGGGCAGATAAGTAGGTCCTAAAATCACCGTCAGCCAGACAAGCAGCACCATGCAGCAGGGCGCCAGAATATGATACTTCTTCCGGTAAAACAGATAGCTGCATACAAAGGCGAAACACCAGAACAGACAGCCCGGAGAATACAGCATCGAGATAATCGGAATTTTTTCCTGCTCCAACTCCAGCGACAGGCGCCTGTATGCCTCATCCAGCCAGGGAATCTTACTGTCCCGGACGCCGGGCAGCTCCACCTCATAACCAAAATAAGAGCTGTCCTGATAGGTAAACGTAAAGACTGTATTGCCTGAATACACATCTATCACCGTATCGGGATACCAGAATCCATAAGAATTCATCAGCCAGGCATTCACATAGGATAACGGCTTGCGCAGCCCGACTTTCAGCCACAGTCCCAGATATTTTGAGCGGTCTTTCCGGTACGCATCATTCTGGAAATGATATTTTACCGGGTCAGACAGCTTGGGATTATAGAGGATCAGCGCCTCTTCCGGCAAAATTTCGTGCAGCATGGCAACATCTTCCGGGGTAAATGCTTCCGGGTTAAATTTATAAGTTCTTGCAAGCTGCTGGATCGGCACGGTCAGGATTTCCTGATTTTCCGCATTCTGCGCATGAAATACCACCGTCAATCCGCCGCTTATCAGAAAATAGGATACAAAAGCCACCGCCAGCAGGACTGCCATTTTCTTAAAATATTTCCTGTAAATATAGAGCAGAATCAGCGCCATCACAAGGAAAGCGTAAATGCCGTTTTTACGAAACAGCATCATAACCAGCGCAGTCAGGATAAAAAACGCCATCCGCCTTTTGCTCTGGAAAAACGCCTCTTCCGAAATCCCCATTTCCAGCATGGCTACCAATAATAGCAGCAGCGCCGCCGTAAAAATCGCATCCTTAGCGGAACACAACGTAAACATGACCACTACCGGGAAAAAGGCGAAATAAAGAAGCGCCAGAAACCTTAGTCCCTTCGAGATCTTCTTTTTCCTAAGATATGCCAGCAGATAAGTAAAACACCCCGCCACCAACACCATCTGGATTAACATATAACAGGCGATGCCGAGATTATAAGAATCCGTCAGTTTATGTACCGCGCAGATAATACCGCCTAACATCAGCACATGCACCAACGGATGATGCGTCGTAAACGTCCGGGACGCCACCTGGATGTACTCTTCCTGGGCATCATAAACGAAAAAGCCCGGATAAACGGCAAGCAGTACCGGAAGCCAGCAAAGCAGCAGGAAAAAGAATATCAGGACGTTCTCATACTTTTTGGCTCTGGCGGGCGTCTCCGGGATTTTGATATGCTCGGCAAGCTTTTTTTCCCTCTCTTCCATTTTTCCCAGAACATTGAAAAACTTACGGATTAAAATCGTAAAAAGACAGGTCAGTACCGGTAAGGATATCCAGAGTTTCCAGTCCTTAAAATCCACATTCCCCACACTGTCCAGCCTGACCCCAAATAACATCGCCACCGTAAATAGAAATGATAAAATGCCCGCTATTTTCCAACCCCTTTTGTCGGTTAAATCAATCGTATGCAGCGTCAGATTCACCGCATAGTAACATAACAGCCACACCAGCACAGAAAAAATACTGTTGGTAAATCCCAGTGCATTCTCTTTCAGATTCAAGATCTGGGGAAAGCAGAGGGCGCCCGCCGTGGCAATCAGGAAACTTATCACATTCAGTTTTATTTTGAATTGGAACCCATACTCATCCATGAACGCACTCTTTCACCACATACTGCGGGGAATTATTCAGGGAAATGTAAATTCTTCCGATATACTCCCCGATAATGCCCAGCATCAACATTTGCATACCGCCAAGGAAAACGATTGCAGACATCAGCGAACTAAAACCGATTACCACATTCGGATTCACCAGTTTCTTAATAATCGTATAAATCCCGTACAAAAACCCCGCACACGCCACAAAACCGCCTATTGCAGTAGTGATTCTGAGCGGTTTGATGCTAAATGCCGTAAACCCGTTAAACCACAAGGCAAGCAGCTTCCCAACGGTATAACCGGAAGCGCCCTGTTCCCTTTCCCGATGATGGACGTCCACATTGACGATATTTTTCGTCGCACGCAGCACCAGCCCGATGACATACGGATAAGGATTCGTATAGCGTATCATCTCATCAATGATAAAACGCTTTGCAGCAAAATAACTGGACAGATATAAAGCCTTCGGTTTTCCCAGCATAACCCTTGTCATCAGCTCGTTTACTTTACTGCCAAAATTCCGAAAGGTGGAATGCTGCTTATGGGCATACCTGGCATAGACCACGTCAGCGCCTTTTTCCAGGGCGTCCAGCAATTTCCCGACTTCCGCCGCCGGCGTCTGCCCATCATCGTCCAGACAGACGATAATATCCCCGTGTACATAGTGGAATCCTGCCATCAAAGCCGCATGCTGCCCGAAATTTTTGGCAAGATTGATTCCATAGGCTTCTCTTTTCTCTGCACATATTTTCCTGATAACCTCAAAAGTATCATCCGTGGAACCGTCGTTGACCAGAATTATCTCATACGCATATTCCGGCAGCCCTTTCATGGTCGTACTAACCTCTTCTACCACGCTTTCGATTGTCCGCGCCGAATGATAACAAGGTATCACAAAACTAATCGTCTGACTCATTGACTAACCCCCGTTCTTCTCATAGAATACCATGTTTCTGACTACGCCGTCCACCACAACGTCTTCCTGTTTTCCTTCTATCAGCGTAAAACCCGCTTTCTCATAACTCCGTCTGGCGCCGGTATTATCCGCAAACACACGCAGAAAAACAGATAAAAGCCCCATTTTTCCGAAAGCATACGAAAGGGCAAGCCTCGCCGCCCCGGTTCCATAACCTTTCCCCACCGCGTCGTCTTCACCGATAAAAATGCCGTATTCCGCGCGCTTTTTATCCTCGTCGATATCCCTAAAATACACGCTGCCCACAGCGCGGTCTCCTGCTTTCTCACAAATCATAAACTGCACCGCGCGCCCGGTCTCTATCTGCGTGTGTATCCAGTGCAGATGTCCTTCCCTTGTAAAAGGCTTCTGGTAAATGAAATTGTGCCGGACCCTGTCTTTATTCCGCCAGGCTATAATCTGTTCCGTATCCATAAGCTCCATCGGACGCAGGTAAATTTCTTCTGTTTCCGGGTGCAGTGTTGGTTTCTTTTTCCTGATATCTTCCATAGGTTCTGTTAACTTTTCCTTTTTCTCACTAGCTTTTCTTCTTTCTGTTAATGGTTTCCTTTCCCGATATCTTGTTTCCCCTAGTCGGTCTTTTCCGCTGCCTTATTGAGTATTCGGTAAACCGCATATTTTTGTGTGATAACATCTGCTTGTTCTACGCCAACATCTATGCCCTGCTCCGCATAGTAATCTTCCATCCATGCCGTACTACTATCCGCCGTTCCCGTTTCCATGATAAAAAAGACGGAATCCATATAGAGCAGCCCCTCCGCTGTCGTTTCGATACCAAACTGCTTTAATTTTTCTCGATAAAGCGGACTTTTACACATCCACCCTCCCATAATATCATAATTTGCCAGAGAATTATCCACATTTTGGAAAATTTTCTGCGAAAATCCCACGGTGGAGTAAACGTCCTCGAAATAAAAGCAGTCCGGGTGCGCCCTGCAATAGGTATCGATTGCCTCCTGCCCCTGGTTCGCCGCCTCCCTCGCCCGTTGGTTTTCCAAGATGCCCCGGACGCTGCCCGGAACACGCCATAGACAGAATGCGCCAAGCAGAAGGAAAATGATGGTTCCTATAATGACTTCTTTATCCCGCACAAGCCCCATGACAAGCATCCCTGCCAACAGGGCAAATTCCGCCAGATACAGGGAATGGGTAATCCGTTCGGGGTCGCGCCCTTTCATGAGAATGTACATCCATAAACAGCTTCTGACTAGAAAAAGCAGTCCCGGTTTCCAGAGAAAAATCCATTTCCGCAACCCCTTTTTCGCCGGATTGGTTACGCCTTCCCAGACGCCGCAGACAATCACGCACAGATAGCCCAAAACCACTGGCAGATTATACGGCATGTCCCCTTCATGCAGCATACGGTATACCGATAGTTTCCACTGCTGCCAGAGTTTCCTAAGAAGCTCTGCACCGTTGCTCTGTCTGCCTGTAGAAACAGCCGCACCGGATTCCTGCTCCGTTGCATAGTCTGCTGCGTCAGATTCCTGCTCCGATGCATAGTCCGCTGCGTCAGATTCCCGCTCCGCCGCATAGTCCGCAATCCGCCCCAATACTTCCTCGTCGATTCCTTCGTCCAGCCCAAAATTATAATTGGCGAGTAACTGCTGCTGCGCATCGCTTATGCCCATAGCTGCAAGCTCGTCCCGATGTTCCCCGCTTGTCAGGATATCATAGTGGAAATCATACACTTGCGTCCTCTTCTCAAAAAAGGTCAGAAACGACTTCCACCCCTCATCGCCATAGGCTGCAAAATCAAGCAGTCTGCTTACCAGCATCCCGATTAAAATGCCGCCGATAACCAGCCCGTATTTACAATAATTCTCTTTCTGGAAAAACGCCTTTTCCTCCGCCATACGAAAAAGCCCCGCCAGTCCTATCAGCGGAAACACAAGCAGAAGCATTTCCGTCCGCAGCTGATACGCCAGCACGACAAGCAATATGGAAGGAATATTGTGCCGTACAAACGCGCCGGGCGCAAGCCCTTTTTCCGTAGTCAAAAACAGAAAAATCGCCGCCGCGGTAAGCATGGCACAGGTAATCGTATATTGCAGCGCCGCCATGTGAGGAAGCAGAATCCCCCACAAAAACACCGTCGTAAACAAAAGGACTCCCGCCTTCGCCAGCCGCCCCGCACAGATTTTTAACATACGGACTCCTGCCAGATACAACGCGCCAAACTGACACAGACATAAAAACAGACCATACCACGGAAAATTCCTGCACAGTCTGTAACATAGGCTGATAAACGCCCCCAGAATATATAATGTCTGCATATTATGTCCATCGGGAGTCCCGGTATAGACCCCCGCCATAATATCCTTCATCATCATATCGTCGTTTAAATCATAATAAAAATCAAAGCAGACGCCCATGATTATAGCATTGACCAGAATAGTCAATGTCATCAGTATGCAATTTCCATACTTTTTCCAGATTCCCTGAATTTTCATGCGCTACTCTCCGTAAAATGCCCTGACCTTTTCTGCAATATAAGTTGTCTCATCTTCCGTCAGCCGATAGAACAGCGGCAGACGCAGCAGCCTCTCGCTTTCTTTCGTCGTATACCTATCTTCCCCATGAAAACGCCCAAACTTCTTTCCCGCGGGCGCAGAATGCAGCGGGACATAATGAAATACTGCAAGAATGCCCGCTTCTTTCAAGAACTGAATCAGCCTGCCCCTTTCTTCCATATCCTTCGTCTTGATATAAAACATATGGGCATTATGACTGCAATGCTCCGGGATATGGGGCAGCTCGATTTTTCCTTTTTCCGCAAGCGGCGCAAGCAGCTCGTGATATTGATTCCACCGCTCCATCCTCGCTTGAGTGATTTCTTCGGCAAGCTCTAACTGGGCATAGAGATACGCCGCATTCATATCGCTGGGAAGATAAGAGGAACCATAATTCTGCCAGCGGTATTTATCTACCTGCCCGCGGAAATACTTGCTCCTGTCCGTCCCCTTTTCCCTGAGGATTTCCGCATCTTCGATATACTTTTTATCCCGAATCAGCAAGGCGCCGCCTTCGCCCATGCTGAAATTTTTGGTCTCATGAAAACTGAAACAGCCAAACTCCCCGAACGTACCAAGCGCTTTGCCCCGATACGACGCCATAATGCCCTGGGCAGCGTCTTCCACTACCATCAGCCCATGCCGTTTCGCAATATCCATAATCGTATCCATCTCACAGCCTACGCCCGCATAGTGCACCGGCGCAATCACCTTCGTCCTATCCGTAATGGCATCTTCGATTAATGTCTCATCGATATTCATCGTATCCGGTCTGATATCCACAAAAACCGCTCTTGCACCCCGCAGTACGAAAGCGTCCGCCGTCGAGACGAACGTATAAGAAGGCAGAATCACCTCATCCCCTTCCCGGATATCCGTCAGCAGCGCCGCCAGCTCCGTTGCATGGGTGCAGGATGTGGTCAGCAGACATTTCGCCGTCTTCGTCTGCTGTTCAATCCATTCGCTGCACTTCTTCGTAAATGGACCGTCCCCGCAAATCTTCTGGTTCTCGATTGCTTCCTTCATATAATCAATTTCTTTCCCCGTATAAGGGGGCACGTTAAAATTTATCATGATCTTCTCCGCATTCTGATTATTTAAAGCTGCGCTTGCATTCTGAAAAGTATCTTTGACCGCTAGACTTATTTTACTATTCTAACATAGACTGTCGGTACTTTGCAACGAAGATTGCTCCTCTGCAAAAAAAGACCCGAAGGTCTCTTTTTATATTTATAAAATCCTGCCTTTTGCAGGAAGTTACCATATCATAATGTCTCTTAAAAAACTTCCCGGATAATCCCGTCGGATATCCTATCGCCTATATATGGGAAAATTTTATTCAAATGTTCTATCACACCCGGTTCTGTTATTTTTAACTCCTTGAATTCATCTCTCCTTCTGTCAAACTCCTCATATGTCTGTATTTTAAATAATTCCTCTGCTAATCTGCTCATCTCATATACCTCGCAATAAATTCATACATTCCCGAATCTGTTTCTAGCAGTTCCGCAGGGTCTGTACAATAATAAAATATCTGTACACTTATTATACAGTCCCTTCCATTCTTTGTAAACATCGGAGCTTATTGTAATTGCGGCAATGATTAGCTTGGCAAATCAGAACTTGTCCTTCCCACAATCAAATCAATTAAAAGCTGTATATATATTTTCATAGTATCTAAACATGGAATAGGACTTATTTTATCATTAAGCAAACGAGGTAATTCCGTACTGTGAAATTTTAATTCTGACAAATTTATCTCACCCCATTATCGCGTGGGACTTTCATTCCCTGCTCATCCACCGGCGGAACTGAAGATTATCGACAGCCGCCTGACCATCGCTACAAGGTCTGTTGATGCAAGACACCTATTTCCCGATCGTAGGAATCCTAAAACCGATCCTCGCCCTACAACGCTTCATACACCGCATAGCGCATATTGCAAAAAGTTTCCTGATAGTCATAAGTATCCAGAAACCGCAGTAGAAGCTGGAGTTTCTCATCCGCATCATACTTTTCTTCATCCACGCCGAACCACTGATATGCCTTGGCGTCTTCTCCCCGGTATGCGGCAATCGCAGCGGAAACAATCACTACCGGCTTCTGCTCTGCCACCAGCTCCATATCCTGTTCAAAGCGCGCCATCCTATAGGAATCTAAATCCGGCCACGAGGTAGAAATCGCCGGCGGCATATCCAGAAAATAACTGAGTCCCGGAATTTCCCCATACAAGATGACTTCCCTGCCCGCCAATTCCTGCTCTTTCGCATACCGCGCCAGCTCGGACAATAATTCCGCATTTTCCCTATTCGTATAAATCCCTTCCGCCTTGGGGACTTCTGTCAGCAGCGTATCTCTTTTTTCCCCCCATACTCCGTCCAGAAAGACAAACTGGAAATGGAAAGCCACGCTCTGTATCAGCATCATGACGCAAATCGCCAATACCATAATCTTCCAAGGGAAATGATTTTCCTTATCCCTCGTCAATGAATAAGCCCGCCAGATAGTCCATAGCGTAAACGGTGCGGCGAGAAACAGATTGTTGATGATTGGATATAACGCATTATTACTGCCAATTGGCGTTATCAAAAGCTGTAGAAGCATCAACAGCGCAAATGTCTTTTCCTCAAGGCTGCTTCTTGTACTAAGCAATACCGCCACCGCGCAAAAAATCGTAAGCAGCAGAAACAAGACCGCCCATTGGTAAATGCCCCGATAGTTATAATATTGAAACTCAAACATGCCCCGTCCCCAATAGAACCGAACCAAAACACCGCAGACCACCGCGCACAAAATCCGATATAGCCAAGGGCTTTTCTGCTTCCTCAGACTGTCATTTATCCAATAGAGTCCATAAAAACCTGAAACGCAGACCGCCGCAAACGCCAGCCAGTACAGTCCGCTCCAATAGTCCCCGAACATGCCAGTCAGCATCGAAAGCGGCTGATAGTCCACCGCTTTATCCGTCATGGCAAACAGCTCCCCGACCATCGCCGGATAAGCCCCCCAACCATATTTTTTACAAATCGAAAGGAATGGGATTCCAAATCCCACAAGATATCCAAGAATACTGACACCCGTGTCATGAATTGTTCTGGAAAGCGGCTCCTTATCCAGCCATCTTCCATACCATAATCCAAGAATGAACGCCGCCTGTAAGACATTGGGCATCCGCACCGCCACATTCGCCCCCAGACAGACGCCCGCAAACAACAGATACCGTCTGGCGCTATCCTCATCTTTGGTACAGATTCCCTTGTGCAATAATAAAATGCCCAACCCCATCAACACATAAGTCAGATAGTTATAGAGAATCACCGTAGGGCACCAGCACAGTCCAATCGCCAGCATTTCCCCGGTAAAAACAATCCATGCCGGCATCTTTTTGCGCAGGATGAAATAACATAACAAGGCAAAAAAAGACACGATCAGTCCGGTATAAAAATTCATCCCCACCAGCGAATCCCCTTTCGGGAGCTTCGTAAGCAGCCATCCCGCCGCATTGGCGAGATACGTCGCCACCATCCACGTCCCATCCGCAGAAGGAAAATACTGGAAATTGACAAGACTGTAAGAAGTATCTGACACATCCAGCCCTTGGTTAAAATGAATCAGCGGATAAAAAGCCAGCAGGACGATGAACAACCCGTTTTCTGTATAATAATGCCAACCCTTGCCGAAGTTTTCTATTTTTTCCATTGCCGTCTCCCTATCCGGACAAACAGATACGCCCGCACGAAATCAACAACCGTGCCTACAAAATAGACGATAAGCACACACCCTGCCATATGGGGCAGAAAAAACCACGTTCCCCGCACTTTGTCCACCTGCAGCCACTCCATCCATTCATAACGGACAAGAATGTGTTCATGCAGCAGATAAACGCCGAACGTATACGGCGAAAGCTTTCGGATGATTCCAGCTGCCCTGCCATCCCACATCCGCAGATTCCGAAAAACAGAAAACAATCCCACTGCTCCCAACAAACAGCATATATGGTTATACGTATAGGGCATATCTTTATAATAACTAAACAGCCCCACCCGCTTTTCTAACAGGAAGGATACCAAAGACAGGATGAAAATACAAAGGCACATAATGACATACAGCGCCATGCCCCGCCTTTTTTTCTCAAGCCATTTAATGCCGTACAGCCGCAGATACGCCGCAACCAGAAACAGACACAAAAACCATCCGTAATGATAACCGAAACGATCCGTCACAAGGGCGATAGGCAGAATGGATTTCCCGAAAGAAAAAAAGAAAAGCAGTCCTACGATAATCATCCCCAGCGTTTT
Organism: Blautia sp.; assembly: GCA_023664455.1. GTDB lineage: Bacteria > Bacillota > Clostridia > Lachnospirales > Lachnospiraceae > UBA3282. Next base: position 3,609 of record JAMPFM010000028.1, on the reverse strand, counting down.
TTGATCCAGCTTTTTCACACCCGCGGCAAGCAGCGGCGCAAACAGATACAGGATGACATAGGCGCTGGCAAACCAATAATGCTCTGTCCCAATCGGCAAAATGAAGGTAATCCAGTCATAAATATCCAGCCCGCCCGGCGCAATCATTCCCATCCCCAGCATTGCCACCGGCACCAGAATAGAATAAAAAAGAACCTGACAAAGAAGCTCCCAAAGCCGCCCCGGCTTCCATTCAGATTCCACCAGAAAATATCCGCTCAGCAAAACATAGCAGTTTACCGATACAATACAGAACGCTTCTATCAGCCACGCCGCATAATTCACCGCCGTCTGACTTTGTTCATAAGGCGCGGCAATATTCCCCTTCACCAGATAATGAAGGGTGATAATCATAAGCATCGCCACAATACGCAGCAATTCAAAATTTGCCTGACGTTTTGAAGCCATCATCCCATTCCTCCTTATCTGTCCAATTTTTCTGTCTAATTTTTTCGTCTTTCCGGTTGCGCCTATTCGCCGGAAGTTATTATTTCTTTTCCTTAAAAATCCACAGCTTACTCAAAAAGTAATTCGTCACAATCACAGCCACCTGGGCAATTAATTTCGCCACATAGGAATTGATGCCCGCAATATCTACCATAAGATACATCAATACAAGCTCCAATACCTCAGTTGCAATCCTCGCCCCGATAAAAGAGCCAAATTCTTTCAGCAGACCCTGCTTCCCCTGATTCTTGCTTTTAAAAACAAAAGTCCGGTTCGTCCAATAGGCAAAGACAACCGTCAGCACCCACGATATCGCCGTCGCCCACATATAATCCGTATGCAGCAGCGATTCAAACACATAATATAACACATAATTTAGCACAAAAGCCAGAAAACCGAAAATCAGATAATTGATTCCTTCTTCGTACTTTTTATACAAATCCCAACAATACTGAAATAATTTTTTCATGAAGATACCATACCTTTCTCTTCAATCGTGCCATTTCTGCCATGCTTATCTTTCCCGGACCGCTTTTCCGTCCTTGATGCGGTAAACCATGTCGCACTTCTCGATGGTCTGCAGCCTGTGCGCAATGATAATCAGCGTCTTACGTCCGTGCAGCCTGTTAATCGATTCCATAATCGCCGCTTCCGTATCGTTGTCCAGCGCGGAAGTCGCTTCGTCCAAAACCAACACCTCCGGGTCTTCAAACAACGCCCTTGCAATGCCGATACGCTGTCTCTGCCCGCCGGATATCCTGATTCCTCTTTCCCCGATACTCGTATCGAGTCCTTCCGGCAGCCCTCTTACAAACTCGTCCAACTGCGCTTCCTTCAACGCTTCCCACACCTTATTATCGTCGATATCCTCATCCGCGCAGCCGAATGCGACGTTTTTCCGAATTGAAGAATCAATCATGAAAATCATCTGCGGGATGTAGCCAATATTTTTCAGCCACTCCTTATAATGTTCCCTCACTTCTATGCCATCCGCCAGGATTTCCCCGCCCTGCAGCCGCAGCAGTCCCAGAAGGATATCCACCACTGTCGTTTTCCCGGAACCGGAAGAGCCGACGATACCGATACTTTTTCCGATGGGGATTTCCATGTCTGCATGGTCAAAGATATAGACATCGGTATTCGGATATTTGTAGGTGATATCCTTCAATTCTATCTTTTCTTTGATTTCCATCTTTTCGACATTGTCTTTTTTCAAATAGGTTTCTGCATCATAATCAATGCTTGCATCCTGAATCTCTTCCTGCAGGTTATCATTAACGCCCATGAAAAAGGGTTCAAAATAGGCAATGGAAGTCAGGTGGTTATTTATCCTGTTCGCGCAGGGAATTAATCTCATCGCCACCAAGGCAAGCAGGGTAAGCTGCGGCACGATATCGATAACCGCCATGCCCTGTAACAGTTGAATCATCATATACAGAATCATACCCGCTATCGCCACCGTCTCAATCAGAAGCCTTGGCGTCGCATTATATAAATTATACCGCTGCACCGCTCCCACATACCCGGCGCCGCATTTAGAATATTCATTGATAAAATAATTTTCCCGGCAGGCAATCTTGATTTCTTTAATGCCCATGACGGACTGGTCAATCCATTTATACAATCCGCTGTAATATTCCTGGTTTTCTTCCCCGGCTTTCCTCATAATCGGCTTCAAAATGCACTTAATCACAAGCAGCGCAACGACTAAAAGCACCGTAACCGTAATACTCATCCAGATATCCGAGACAAGGCTAATCGCTACGAGAAAGACAAAGACAATACTCTCGCTGATTAACTGTAACAAAGACAGAATCAGACCATACATATTATTGACGTCCGATGTAATATTACGCTGTATCACCGCCGTATCCGCATTCAGATAATATTCGTAAGGACGCTGCATAAAGTTAATCATCATCCTTCTGGACGTGGCAAACTGATTGGTGTAAACAAATTTCAACTGCATTTTCTGCTGGAAAAACAGGAAAATATTTTTCACCGCAAAAATACCAATCAGCGCAGACATAACAAGAATCGTCAGATCCCTCGTATTATCTATGTGAAAAACCTGGCATATCCTCTGTAAGTAAACATGTTTTTCCACTGCATTCTCTTCCAGCACCACATTCATGACAGGCATAATCATGCCCACCCCCAGCGTTTCCAGGATAGCGCCAATCAGCATCATAAAAATCAAAAGCAGCATCTTTCTTTTCTGTTTCCGGTCTAGTAAGACCATCAATTTCCCATATATTTTCTTCACGTTACCCTTACCCTCTGCTTGTCTTTTACGGTTTCGATTTTTTGTGGATTCTATATTTTACCATAGCTGGCAGTAATTCCATCATACTATCCTAATAATATATAATTTCCATATTATGGGGTTCTTGAGAATATTCTTATTCTACCCCTCTACTATTGTTTAGTCAATTAGAACATTCCCTCTAAATACTATCATCGAAAACTACATTTTCAAAATTACGTTGCATCTTCTACCCTTAATTTCTTCCAGTAGTTTTCCAACTGATGAAACACTCCCACAATATGCACAACATCTGTTCCAATACTAAATACTATAATATAGTTCATTTGACCGATAATAGCCTCATGATATCCTTTATTTGCCAAATAAGTATCCCTGCTAACTGGAAATTGCAGGGGGTTTTCCTCCAAATGAGCATATATATTTTTCATTTCATCCAACAAATGTATAGCCGCCTGTTCATTTTTCAACTGATGAATCAGATAATGCAAAATATTATCAAGCAGTTTATCAGCATGCTCTGTAACAACCAGTTTATAAGCCATATTTCATCCTCATTTCTGCCAAAGCTGCCCTGGCATCTTTGACCTGCCCGCTTCCTATCTGCTGTTCTGATATCTCAATATCTCTGTATACTGAAAGCTGGCGCATGGCGCTTTCGTAAATTTCCATACTCATTATGACCATGTCTCCATATCCATTTTTGGTAATATAAATTGGTTCTTCTGATTTATGGCACATATCAGAAATCGCTGAAGTATTTTTTAAGTCTTTAATAGGAATAATTTGTGGCATTACACATACACCGTCGAGTAGACAGTCTCGACACTCCTTTCATTTTATTTCTAGCGTGAAAG
>JAMPFM010000027.1 GCA_023664455.1 Blautia sp. | reverse complement strand
TCAGAAAATACCGCGCGGAGGTGTTGGGAATGTTATTGGAAAAATTCGATGTGAAGAAATATGAGCGGAGCCTTCGGGCGGAAGGGTTTGAGGAAGGTATTGAAGAAGGTATTGAAAAAGGCATAGAGAAAGGTATAGAGAAAGGTATTCAACAGGGAACGAAACAAGGAATTGAACGCATTAATCAATTAATTATCATCCTATCCGAACAAAACCGTACTGATGACCTAATCCGGGCAGCGCAGAACCCGGAATATCAGGAGCAGTTATTCCGGGAGTTTGATTTGCTTTGATTCTGATAGTGCAGCAGTTCCAACGGAAAAATTTATTACTGGAAAGGAAATAGCTGCAGAAATAAAGATTCACCTTCCTATTTTTTCCCATTCATGATATGATAAGGGCAAAACAAAAGTTTCGTACTTTTTCGAGAATGGAGGTTAAAATGAAATGAAAAGGAAAGTAAGTGCACTTTTTATGGCGATTCTGCTGGCGATATTACCGGTTCTGGTGACAATCTCAGATACCATGACGGTAAACGCGGCAGGGGAGCTGACCCTGAAACTTCACTATCACAGGGAGGATGGGAACTATGACGGCTGGGACGTCTGGCTCTGGCCGGAAGGCGGCGAAGGAGCTGGATACCCTTTTGAAGAGGAGGACGGCGAGATGGTTGCGACGAAAGAAATCGAACCCGGCACGGCAAGCGTCGGTTTTATTGTCCGTACTGCGGACTGGACGAAGGATATCGACGCGGATCAGTTTATTGACATTTCCGAAGTCGTATCCGGCACCGTACATATTTATGTGGAATCCGGTGTGGAAGGCTATGAGAAGGAGTATGCCGACGATGCTGTCACCGGCACCAAGCTAAAGGCGGCAACCTACAATAACGATGGCACGATTACCGTTACCATGACTGGCGCAATCGAGGGGGACTTAAACAGTGTCTTTACGGTAGCTGGCAAAGAAAGCGATATTGCCATTTCCGAAGTTGCGGCGGCGGACTCTGATTTTGTTTACACTGTCACACTCGCGGAAGAATTGGAATCTTCCAAGAGCTATCACATTACTTATGAAGAATCTACCTATGATATTTATATGCCAAGCATCTACTCGACCGCAGAGTTTGAAGACGCGTATACCTATACCGGGGATGACCTCGGCGCGGTATGGAGCGCAAGCGAAACCAGATTCCGTGTATGGGCTCCCACCGCAGAATCCATGACTCTGAACTTGTACGAGACAGGCAAAGCATATGTGAAAGATTTAACAGAAGAAATCCCCATGACCCCAGACGTAAACGGCACCTGGGTTGCTACGAAGAGCGGGGATTTAAACGGTGTTTACTATACTTACTCCGTTGAAATTGACGGCGTCACAAGAGAGACCTGCGACCCTTATGCCAGAACTACGGGCGTTAACGGGGAAAGGGCTATGGTCATCAATCTGGATGAGACCGACCCGGAAGGCTGGGACAGTGATACGAATCCTCATGCCGGGGAGGCGATTAACGACGCAGTCATTTACGAGCTGCATGTGAGAGACCTTTCCACCAATGAAAACTCTGGCATGGAAAACACCGGAAAATTCCTGGCGTTGACGGAAACAGGCACTACTACGTCCGGCGGCGTTTCCACCGGACTAGACCATATCAAGGAGCTGGGCATTACGCACCTGCATCTTTTACCGATTTATGACTTTGGCTCCGTAGACGAGACGCATACGGTTGGAAACCTTTTCAACTGGGGATACGACCCGGTCAACTACAACGTACCGGAAGGCTCCTATTCTACAGATCCTTTCAACGGCGAGGTTCGTGTGAAAGAATTGAAACAGGCAGTGAAAGCGCTTCACGACAACGGCATCAGCGTCGTTATGGACGTAGTGTACAACCATGTACAGAGCGCATCTTCTTTCTGCTTTAACAAACTTGTGCCCGATTATTTCTCTCGTCTCGATGAGACCGGCGCATACTCTAACGGCTCCGGCTGCGGCAATGATACCGCGTCCGAGCGCAGCATGGTAAAAAAATATATCGTAGATTCCGTCTGCTATTGGGCGGACGAATACCATATCGACGGTTTCCGCTTCGACTTAGTTGGTCTGCTGGATACCGAAACCGTCAATGAAATCGTGGAAGCAGTACACAAAGATCACCCCGATGTTATTTTCTACGGGGAAGGCTGGACACTGGAAACTTCTCTGACCAAAGAGGGATATACCCTTGCGACTCAGCCTAACTCCCCTTCCACACCGGGATTTGCTTACTTCAACGACACCATCCGGGACGGCTTAAAGGGAAGCGTATTCGATGATACAGACCCCGGTTATGTTTCCGGTAAGAGCGATATGGAAGAACTTATCACCCGCTGCTTCCTTGGTGCGGATACATGGTGCACCAGCCCGGCGCAGACGATTAACTACGCGTCCTGCCATGACAACCAGACGCTGTACGACCATTTACAGTCCTCAAGACCGGATGCCAGCGCGGAAGACCTCGTCAAGATGAACAATCTCGCCGCGGCTGTCTACATGATGACGGAAGGTACCCCTTTCATGCAGGCGGGTGAAGAAATGCTGCGCACAAAAGTGCGTGCCGACGGAACCTTCGATTCCAACAGCTACTCTTCCGGCGACGCTATCAACTGTCTGAAATGGGCAGATTTGGAAGATGAAACCCATGCGCAGGTTTACGAATATTACAAAGGATTAATCGCCTTTAGAAAAGCGCACGGTGCGCTCCGGCTTTCTACCGCCGAAGAGGTTTCTGCTGCTGTTACCGCAGTGGAAGGTCTGGATGCAAACGTTGTTGCATTCGATATCCAGGGCGGCAGCGAAGGCGAATCCGCGGATGAACTTTTCATCATCTTTAACGCTAACCCTTCCGAAACGACTGTGACGCTTCCCGACGGGGACTGGAACGTCTACATCAACGGCGAAAAAGCTGGCACGGAAGCATTGGAAACCATCACAAACGGCAGTGCGTCCGTAGCGCCCATCTCTGCAATGGCGCTTGTCCGGGAAAGCGGCGTAACAGCAGCTTCCTCAGAGCAGTCAGAGTCTTCCGATGACGCCTCTGACGCTGCAGCCACCGATATCAGCAGCAACACCGGGACCGGGCTTATCGTCGGCATTGTTGCCGCCATCGTGATTGCCTGTGGCGTGGTGTTTGGAATTAGTCTTGGGAAGAAGAAGAAAGAGGATAAGAAATAAAAAAAGGAAGAAGATAGCGGAAGAAAAAGGAAAGATATTGAAAGATAGTTATTGAAAGTGGAAAAGCAGGACTGCCCTATATTGGGGCGTCCTGCTTTTTCACAAAAAACAACTCTTTCAATTTTCTGCGCATATTCCTAAACTCCCATTACCCGATTCCAAAAATCTTCCTGATAATATTCCAAAAGAAACAACGGGACAGAATTTAAAATACACAGTAAATGACCATTATTAATATAATTTTTCTTTTGGTAAAAATACAAGTTTTCCTGACCCAGATTATGTATAAAATAATCGTATGTACATAAACTGTTATACTTAACTAACAGACCAGCCCTTTTTTGGCTGGCATTGCACGCAATCAGCCAGAGTTTTTCATCAATACAGTTATAATGATTGAAATCAGATTGTAAAAAGAAACTCTGTTTGTACCCAGGAATCTCATCTAATGAAAGATATAAATTTTTATAATCTTTTGTTTCTGCATCAATTTCCTTAATGGACTCAATCATTGGATAAGACACATATAATTTTCCAAGTTCTGTTTCATTATTAAATGTTTGAAGCATCTCTCCTAGTATATCCCTATTCAGGTACTCTTTAGGGACATTATCATTATGTCCGTCATAATCAAAGAAAAGATATATTTCAATAAAAAGGACTTTCTTCTTTTTATTGCTCATGAAAAGCTCCCGCCTTGTACATTTTCTGGAGATTATGCGCCTCTCGCAGCGACTTATCCGTCAGATTACAAAATGGCTGTATCGTATTATCCTCTAATATAAAGTAGCAATCCGGACGTAACAATTCATTAGAAATAATATCCGTATTATGGGATGTAAAAATCACCTGAATATTTTCTTCCTTCATCAGCTTACGAATGATGGCAATCGATAAATCCGTATGGTAAAAAGCATCAAACTCATCAATAAAAATAAAGGAAAAATCTTCCCGCTGCATATACCATAGACATAAAAAAGTCAATGCTTTTATTCCACTTGACATTAATGGACCAAAAGGCACTTCTTTTTCTCCCACTTTACAATAAATCGTTTCCCCCCGACTCCCCTCTCCTTCCAAGAGTTTAAAGGGAAGATTCGCTTCCTGTAAAAAGTCTTCCAGGTTCTTAACGCCATTTTCCAACCCACATATGGCTTCAAGCACACTTCCGCCATACAGATTAGAACCTATGCTCTGCATCCGGTCTGTACTGCCAAACCAGAGCATCCGATTCACAAACTTCATAAATTTCAGAAAGACCTGACAGTTTTTATCCGCCCTGTCTAATACAGTATTGGCATAAGTATACTTAACTAATGAAATAGAATTATCCCAGTTATCTAAATTCAAACTTTCTGTCCCTTTCAAATGCACAAAACAAGTGTCATTATCATTTACAATCACTTTTTTCCCATTGATTTTAACACTTTCCCGGATTACCTGCAGCGCATTCTCCTTTTCATAAGTATATTCTATATAAGAAGAATCAAATTTAAATTTATAAGAAAAAGATACAATATTATCCTGATTATATAAATTGGAATAGAACAATTTCGATGAGTCGCCTATCCTGTTACCTTCTTTATCCGACAAATGAATAATAATATCCATAACAGCCCGACCCAGATTGGTCTTACCCGCAGCATTATATCCAATGACAACCGAATCTTTAATAATCCCATTATGAACTGCTTCCTGATTAAATTCATAATTTTTCGCTGATTCTAACGAAAACTGCAATTTATCCCTGAAACCCCTATAATTTCTCACTTCAAATTCTGCCAGCATTCTATTTTCCTCCACACTTAACAATATCCATTCTATCTTATTATTATACAGGTTTTTATGAATGTCGCAACAGACTGCGTAATTTTTTTACACTTTTTAAGTATTTTTTCTACACCGCCTACTCAATCGACTTCAACGACTCCGCCATATTAATTCTTTCCAGCTTCCGGTACATCGCAATATCCACGAACACGGCGAAGCAGAAGGTCAGAAGCAGACTCCACAGATAGCTGATGGGGCGGACGAGCGTCTTAAATGACAGCATATCAATCCTGACATAATACATTACAAGCCAGTGCAGCCACTTGCCAAGCAGCAGCCCGACGACGGCGCCTAATGCGGTCAGCGCCATGTTTTCCCGGAAAACATAGTCCGCCGTTTCTTTGGCGTAGAAACCCAGCACCTTAATGGTCGCTATCTCGCGGATACGTTCGGTAATATTGATATTGGTCAGATTATAGAGCACGATGAAAGCGAGACTGCCCGCACAGGCAATAATCAGAAGTACGATATAGTCCATGCTTTCCATCATATTCGCAATTCTTGCACGCATATCCGCCGTCACGGAAACGGCAAGGACGCTTTTCTTATCGGCAAGGGCTGCTGCCGCCTCGTGAACGTCCACCCCTTCCTTTACGTCCACATAAGCGCTCTTATATTCGGGTTCCATGCCCATCTGATTCTCGTAGGTTTCCCGGTTCAGATAGATATAATTATAGACGAAATTCTCACAAAGGGCAGTCACCTCAACCGTCAGTTGATTCATCTCGTTATCGCGTAATGTCACGTTATCGCCAACTTTAATTCCCATGTCTTCCGCTATCCTCGCAGTCAGTACCGCTTTCCCTTCCTGTGGATAAGAAATGGGCTCCCCTGACTCCGTATGTAAGTTGAGAAAAATACTCATCGTTTCGGCATCCTGAGGGATTTCCAGATTAACGGATTTGGTCTTACCTCCGAAATCTATATCCACCGATTCCTCATGTTGATAGGATATTTCTGTCAATATCTCTTTGCTCTCTTCTGCCAGTTTCGCCATGTCTGCATCGGTCTGAGCGTCCGAAAAAGTGACGCCAATGTCATATATCTGTATCTCATCATACTGCATATCGGCAACATTCGTTACAGAATCCTTAATACCGAATCCGGTTAATAGAAGTGCTGTACAGCCGCTGATGCCAAGGATCATCATGAAGAACCGCTTCTTATAGCGGATGATATTCCGCGCAGATACCTTGTGCAGAAATTTCATCCGGCTCCAGAGAAAGGTTATTTTTTCCAGAAAAATCCGCTTGCCGTTCTTCGGCGCTTTCGGACGAATCAAGTTGGCGGGTACGCTGTATAATTCATAGCGGCATGAAAAATAGGCAGCGCCCATAGAACACAACAGTGCTGCCGCTATGGATAGCAGCGCGATACGGAAATCAAATACATATTCTATCCCGCCCATGTTATACATAATGGAATAGCCTTCCCAGATTACTTTGGGAAAAAGCCAGGTTCCGCCGACGCACCCTGCGACTGCACCAACAAATGCCGCACTTCCGGCATAAAATAGAAACTTACCCATAATCGCGCCGTTCCCATAGCCCATCGCTTTCAACACGCCTATCTGTGTCCGCTGCTCTTCCACCATCCGGTTCATTGTCGTCATGCAAATTAACGCTGCCACCAGGAAGAAAAACGCTGGAAAAATATTGGCAATCGCCGCTATGATACTAGCGTCACTGTCATAACAGGCATAGCCGATATTGGAATTTCTAGTCAGTACATATTGGTCCGGTTCTTCCAGCTCCTCTAGCTCTTCTCTGGCGTCATCGATTTTCTTCTGAGCATCTGCCACTTCCTCATCAAACTCTGCCCTGGCTTCTTCGTATTCCTTTCTGGCGTCAGCAAGTTCTACCCTGCCGTCTTCGATTTCAATTTTACCGTCTTCCAATTCCTGCCTTGCATCGGCAAGCTCTTTTTGGGCTTTGGCAAGCTCTTCTTTGGAATCGGCAAGTTCCTTTTTACCATCCTCCAGTGCTGCCTTTCCCTCTTCTAATTCTGCCCTCGCCTTCGTCACTTCCGATTTGCCGGACGCCAGTTGGGATTCGCTATTTTTAAGCAAGGTTTCCTGCACGGCGATTTCTTCTTTTCCCGCCTGTATCTGCGCTTTTCCAACCTGTATCTGATTTTTCCCATCCTGCAACTGGGCAAGCGCTGCCTGTAGCTGTGCTTTTCCTGCCTGTATCTGCTCTTTCCCTGCTTGTATCTGCTCTTTTCCTTCCTGTAATTGCGCTTTCCCTGCTTGTATCTGCGCTTTTCCTGCCTGTAATTGCGCTTTCCCTGCCTGTATCTGTGCCTTTCCTTCCTGTATCTGTGCTTTTCCTGCCTGTAGCTGCTCTTTTACTGCTTGCAGCTGTGCCTTTGCCTGTTGGATTTTCGCCATCTTCTGCTCATATTCTTCCACGGACAGCGTATCCTTCATGGTAAGAAGCTCTGTCTGCTCTTGCTCCAGCTTCCGGCTTTCCTCTTCCAGTGCCGCCTCCTGTAAGGCAAGCGCTGTTTCCTGTGCGTTTAATTCCTCTTCTTGCGCATTCAATTCCGCTTCTTTTGCATTTAATTCCGCCTCTTGCGCGCTTAGCTCCGCTTCCTTCTCGTTCAACATCGCTTCCTGCGCGTTTAGCTCGGTCTCTTTTTCATTTAGTTCTGTTTGGTTTTTCGCTATTTCTTTTTCGCCCTGCCGCAGTTCCTCTTCCGCCGCCAATAATTCGTTTTCTTTTTCACGTAACGTATCTTTTGCCTGTTCCAGCAGATACCAGCCCTGGCCGATTTCCTGTTCGCCTGAGAAAATTTCCCATTCGTGCAGGGCAATTTCCTTATCTGCATCGGCGATTTCTTTCTCTTTGTCCGGGATTTCCCGCTCACCGTCCCGGATTTTCTCTGCGCCGTCCGCCAGTTCCTTCTCATAATCGGCGATTTCTTTTTCCCCGTCGATAAGCTCTTGTTCGCCGTCTCTTAAATCCTGCTCGCCATCCTCGATTTCTTCAGCGGCTTTTGCCAGCTCTTCCTCCGCTTCCGCTTTTTTCTCATCTAACTCGTCCTGCGCCTCTTCGATTTCCTCCTGCGCATCGCTAAGAAGCCTGTTATATCTTGCCCATGCAAGCTCCTCTGCTTTTTCCTCCATGCCATCCTGCATCGACTCTATGTAATCCTCATACTCGTCCGAATATACGTCGTAACGTTCATTCGTCGTCAGATAGATTCCCGTCAGATAATCACAGTCAAAGGCTTCTTCCGGTATGCAAAGAAAGGCGGCTATTTTTCCATCGCCGATGGATGCGGTTCCTCTTTCAAAATTAATATAGGAAGGGGACTGCACAATCCCGACCACGGTATAGGTGCGGTTTGCAAACATTTCCAGCGTATCTTCCGCATTCGTATCGGTAATCACTACCTGGGAACCTATCGCGTCCTCCCCATACTGTCCTGCATCCAGGACGCATTCGTCTACGGCTTCCGGCAGTCTTCCCGCCGTGACGACCAACCGGTTAATCTGCTCTGGCACAGAAAAAACTTTATAGACCGCCTCGCTTGTATCATCCACAGCGCAGAGTGCGTCCACAGAAATCGTTCCTTCCGCGTCTGCGATTCCTTCCATCGCCGCCAGCTCTTCCACGTCTTCCTGCGTAAAACCAACAGTGGACAATAGCTGGAAATCAAAAAAATTCTGTTCCCTAAGATAGTTGTTTTCCGTCGCAATCATCGCCGGTTTCGTGATGGTCAACCCCGCGAAAAGACCCACTCCGAGCATGACGATTGCCAGAATCGCCAGATAGCGTCCGACGCTTCCCTTGATTTCCCTGATTGTCGTTTTCACAATCGCACTGCCCATGCATTCCACTCCTATACAAACTATCTCGCTGCCATTATCACTTTAACTCTTCATAATTACCACTCTATTTCTTCCACCGGTACGATATGTTCATTTAACTCCATCTTCCGAACCGTACCGCTTTTCACCGTAATAATCCTGTCTGCCATCGCAGTCAATGCCTGATTGTGGGTAATGACCACAACCGTCATGCCTTCCTTCCTACAGGTATCCTGCAGCAGCTTCAAAACCGCTTTTCCTGTATTATAATCCAGCGCGCCCGTAGGTTCGTCGCAAAGCAAAAGTTTCGGATTCTTCGCCAATGCCCTTGCAATCGCCACCCGCTGCTGTTCCCCGCCGGATAACTGCGCTGGGAAATTATCGGCACGTTCTTTTAACCCGACCATTTCCAGAACCGTCCTCGCATCTAGCGGCTCCTTACAAATCTGCGCTGCCAGCTCCACATTTTCCAGGGCTGTCAGATTCTGCACCAGATTATAAAACTGAAAAACAAAACCAATTTCAAACCGCCTGTATGCAGTCAGCTTCTTACTGTTATAGGCTGAAATATCCACGCCGTCTAAAAGCGCCTGCCCCTCTGAGAGACTGTCCATGCCGCCAAGGATATTCAGAATCGTCGTTTTCCCAGCGCCGGAAGCGCCCACGATGACACAGAATTCTCCTTTTTCTATTGTGAAATTTACATTTTTCAACGCCTGAATGTCCACTTCCCCCATATGATAGGTTTTGCTGACATTTTTAAATTCTACGAATGAACCCATAAATCTGACCCTCCATGCCAGGCGGCTGCCTGTGATATTGCCTATTTTATCATAAATCTGCGATTTATGATCAGCATTCGCCGTTCGTCAAACATGCAAGCATGCTTTCCTCACTAACGCTCATTTTATCATATGTCGCCCATTCCCGGAATAGATTGAAGGTTAAAAAAATATTAAATTTATGTCGATTTCTCAGGAAACTACCGGACGGAATACGCCGGATACATTGTGAAAATATTATCAATGATTTGGTATAGAGAAATATTTCCTATGATAAGTCTTTATTTTATCACTTTCATCTGTGCGCCGATCTTCTGACAAATTGGAGCATAGTCTATTTCATTACTTGTGACGATACAGCCATCGTTAAGTTTAAGTGATTCTAATGCAATAATACAATCGCCTAAACTTTTACAATCGTTCCCTTTAGGGATTTTTCCCTTCTCACTAAGACATCGCAAAGGTTCTTTCATTTTATCCGGGATTTCCTTTACTGCTTCCAATCCATGCACCGCCTCACTATTTTCTTTCCAAAATTTTGCTATAGCACATTGATTCCAATTTTGTCTGCACCGGATACCCTTCTCTTTCCATGTCATACTATCCGTATCTATTTCCGCTTTTGCCCTTGCACAATCAGTCTCATTTAAAAGCTCGGTTTTAATCCCCCGTTTAAACCTATGAAGCAGCAACTCTGGATATTCTTCCAGTTGTTCCTTAATCAAGGCATAATCCTCCCCGTAGTCTCTTTGCAGACTTGTTAGCAAAAGAAGCAGCCTTGACTTTTGCCGCGGATTATATACTTCTGCAATCGCTTCACAAACGTCCGCCAAATTATTCTCTGTCCTGACAATTCCATACAATGTCAGAAAATCATTCACCATATTGGCTTTAAACTCACCCAGCACATAAGTAGAAGAATAACATTCATTTTCCTTCATAAATTCATTTATCGCTGATTTTTTCTTTGATTTAAATATTCTATCAATCTGTATCGTTGTCTCTATAAGCGCTTTCATTCGTTAAGTTTACTCCAAGTCCGGCATCATATCCAAATCACACTCGCAAAGAATATCATCCATTTTAAAATATTGCTCTTTTGTAACAAACGTTTCATTACATATTCTCGCAACTTCTGCCAACGCTTTCACTTGCGCTTCATTAAAGAGCGCTTTTACATAATTTTGCTTTAATGCTTCATGAAACATCAAGAGCATCTGCCGCCTGTAATTATTTTTTTGTTTTGGTATTTCCTTCAATGTTTTTTTTATCTCATCAACCAATTCCCCGACAATCTGTATCTGGAGTTTCTTATCTTCCACCTCGTTAAGTTCCGATACAATTAACTCCAGCTTTCCTTCCCCCCGCCTATCCTCAATTTTACGATTATCGTCAGTCCTTACCTTCTGCTTTATTGCAAAAAATTGATTATCTTTTGTCATATGATTATTAGAACGAATCAATTTCTGCAAACTTTCCAGCTCACTTTCAAGGTTGGTCATTCTTTTTTCATGATTATCGACCTTTTCATATAAAATTGCATTATATAAACCCATATTTATGAAATTGGGATAATCATACAAATTGGCGTTATATCCACTTTTCTTTTGTTCTTCCTGTACGAAAGCCATTATCTGTCACTCCTATAGCATCTGCTTTATTCTTTCTAACTTCTGTATTAAATATTCAATATCCGACTTATCACAAATAAATGTTATGTTTTCTTTTTCATGGCTAAACATATTACTTAGAACCTTCGGTATGTCTTTAGCCTCAAGCGTGGAATTTACTGACATTCTAATCGACGCATATAAGATTTCTTCCTCATCAATTGTTCTGCTTAACTCACAATCAATATCTGATAATCTTTTTAAAAAAGAGCGGTTTTTTAATTCATAGCGATTTCTCTCTTTCTCTCCGCCCAGATATTCCTTCACATATTTGCATTTTTCCAATTTTAATTCAACAATTTTTTCCCAACATTCTTCAGGCACTTCTTTTTCTTGTAAATAATCTTTTAACTCTGTGTCCTTTTCAAATGATTCATCAAAACATTGTCTCAAAAGATAGATAATTTCATTATTTAGTATATTCAGAAAATCATACCAGTCAATTCCGCGATAGTATTGTTCAAATTCATCTTGGGAAATAAAAACCTTCGCGGAAATTACATCAATAAATTGATATAAAATTACCATTTCTTCGTTTTCAAGCATATCTCTTGTGTAGACCACTGCTATCTTAAATAGTTCCATATCACTATCATAACGATACCCTTTTGGATATTGGATTTCACTGCTCATAAATACCTCCCTGGTTCTTACCCTTTATCCTTTCCTGGTAATTTCCCCATATAAATCCGCTGTAAATAATCATAGCACTTTCCGGTATTCTCGTCAAATTGCTTTGAATTTTCCTTCACCTCATCTATTGTCTCATTTTATTTATTATCCTGACTTTCTTTACTTCCCTAATTCCAGAATAATGTCAACCATTTCCCCAACATTTTTCATGGCAATGACTTTGCCCATCGGCATCTTAAAGGAAAATTCATCCTCGACAGCTACCATCAGATTGATGTGCTCGAAAGAATCCCAGTCGTCGATATCGTCCGCGGTCGTTCCATCATGCACTTCTATCGTCTCATCATCGAATACATCACGGAACACTCCGTTCAATCTTTCATATACTTCTTCTCTTGTCATGTCTTTTCCTCGCTTTCTATTTCGGTTTTTGTTATTTTTATAACTTTATTCTTGTTCTCATAATCGTCTGGAATCGTAAATTCCCATTCGCTGTTTCCATCCGCATCTTCCTGTTGTTTCGTGAATCCCTGCAGTTGATAGAAATCTTTTACCATATTATTTTTTGCCGTCTTATAATAATATCCTTTTAACCGGCGGATTCCTTTTTCCAGACAGCAATGGACCAGCTCGTCCATCATGGCAAATTCCATATCCCTTTTTAAGACGCGGCAGCTCATAAGCCATAAGTCGATATGGAAAAGCGTCCCATCTGCTTCATCAAGGTGACCAAATACGACGGAAACCACGCCGTTATCGCCAAACTTATCCGCCAGCTTCCCATACAAGGTAATGTATGCCGGATTAGCCGCATACCCCTCTATATCCGCCTGACTGCACCGTTTCATCGTCAGGTTAAACTGATTGCTCTTATTGGTCAGTTGGGCGATACGCGCCATGTACATTGGGGCAAAAGGCTGGATTTCTGCATTCATTTCCAGAGATTTCAGATAGTCCGCATAATCCGTATAACTTGCTTCCTGCTTTTTGCGCTCTGCATTCGCCCTATACATCTCATTCCGCTTCAAATCATCCGCAGACAGGTTTGTCACCTCGAAATAACCCGCCCGGTCAAGAATCGTGATAAACCGCACCACATCCTCCACTTCCGGCGCTTTTACCCCCGGAACCTGGGATTCCACGATATGCCGTTCCGCCGGATTATCGTCCACGAACACCAGACTGTCCACCCCGATATTCAACTCCCTGGCAATCTCTATGATATTTTTATCTTTATTCGCCCAGTTCGCCTTAATCACCAGAAAATCTTTCGGTTTCAGCACGCTGTCCGGGCGGTTTAACCCGGCAAGCGCATTTTCCTCATCATTCTTGGAATTGATGGTTAAAAGGACGCCTAAATCTTTGTGCGCCTTGATATATCCCTGAAATTCGCTGTACAACTGTCCGAGGGACGTTTCCTGCCCGATTTCGATATTGTCTACGCCGTCGTCGCCTACCACGCCGCCCCAGAGTGTGTTGTCCAAGTCTAAGACCAGCGCCTTCTGATTCCTTCCATAAACGGACTTGATGATATTCACCACATTGTACGCCAGTTCCGGCAGCGCCTGTACTGCGCAGGCGTATTTATACATATGCCAGTAAAAAGGATCCGCCCATTTCTGAAGCCCGTAGCAGGACGCCATATAATTGATATCGTTGATGAAAAAGTTTTTATGCTCCCGCGCATAGGCTGCAAATTTCTCATTTAACCGATTCACAAAACTGACCCGCCCGTGCGGGTTGGAAAAATCTGAATTGCCGAGCAGACGATAATATGGCTGCTCAAAGTTATTCTGGATTACGGTGCACTGATACGTCTTCGCAATTTTTTCCCACATCTGCTCAAAGGGCTGATAAACGGCTTCCAAAAGCATCCCAATCTGCTCTTCGGAGTCCTGCACCGCCGGAAAATCCTTGATATTTCTCGTACTCGTATGGATGAAAATAAGCTCCGGGGCAAATTCCACCAGCTCTGGATTATCGAACATAACATCCTGCCAGTACTGATTATATTCCGATTCATAAAAAACCGGCCGGATACCCACATTCAGCAGAAACAGCTCCATCATTTCCATTAAGTCATGGGTCGTGGAACCGCCCAGAATCGCTATCCGTTTCGTCAGAAACTGCTGCCCTTCCTGTCCCAGCAGACTCTTTTTAATCGATTTTCTTTTCTTCAAAATATATTCTGGATTGAAAGGGTATTCTAATTCTTTCACAAATTTTCTCCCATTTTACAATATTGCGCTAATAAAAAAAGAAAGCGCATTCTTTAAAATATACTATATTTTATCATAATATCATGATTATGCAAGAAATAATCTTCCTTCATTTTCTTATCCCTTGTCAAATCAGCGCTTCATAGTATAATATAATAATGAATTATATTCTTAAATTGGTAAATTTCAAAAGCATAAGGAGACTACAATAAATGAATCTACTCCACAAAAACAGAAAAAGCTATGAGTCCACAATCCTCATCTTTTTTACATTGATATCTTTTCTCGCTTTTTATATCAAATTAGAGGTTTCTTCCGAATCCTTCCTGCAAAATATACTTGTTTCTTTTCATGAATACAATATCATTTATACTATTTTCCTGCCCATATTGTTCTTTTTTTATAAACATATATATACGGTAGTATCAGATAAAAAAATTAATTATTGCGCATTAATCCCTGCCATATTGTTTTCTTTTTTTATGGTATTTGGATACTCTTTTTATTATGATAATAGCTGGAATCTTGTGATGAGCATTAAAAACGCCCAAATATTCAAAGCTCTTTTAATGTTCAGCGGATATGGCATTTTTTTCTATTTTGTCATTTTGTGGCTATATTCTCAAATGGATTCCTTTACCCTGGCCATTTACCCCCCCCCATTCAAATAATATAAGATTTCTACCTTTTCAATGGTATTGCAGACAGTTCATTCAAAGACCTTTTTTAACATCCTTTATATCCCTATTTATTATTTATCTTCCCTATGCTATTATTTCTTATCCTGCAATCTTCATTGCAGATACCAGAACACAAATTGTTCAAGCATATAGGGAATTGAATATCATAATACCGGAATATCTGGAAGGACACCTACTTTCAGATAGCGTCTTGTTAAATACACATCATCCTATCATCCATACATTGTTAATACATTTTTGCCTCAAAATAGGGACAGTTCTTTTTCACTCTGCAAATAAAGGAATTTTTATATATTCTATATTACAATGGCTCTGCGTTTTATCAGTAATTTCCTACGCCATAAAAATCATCCTGGAAAAAATCCACATCCCTGTAAAATACGCGGTACTCATACTGTTATATTATATTATCTCACCAAGAATCCAGGGATATATGTTTCTGGCTACAAAAGACGTCTTCTATTCTACCTTTTTAATGTATTTTCTGATTTTTTTATATCTTTTCTATTCAGGAGAAAAAAACAGAAATCTCTATATTGGACTACTGATATCTGCGGTAGGCGTTCTTTTATTTCGTAATGAGGCAAAATATCTTTTACTGTTTTCTTTCCTGTTAATTGCTATTTTCAACAAGAAATTACGAAAATCTGCAGTATATTTCCTAGGCTTCATCGTATGTTTTAGCTTCCTCTATTCAACTATTTTGTCGCTTTGCCATGTTACACCCGGCAGCGCCAGAGAAATGCTATCCGTTCCTTTTCAACAAACAGCCCGGTATATTAAATATTATGAAAATGAAGTTTCCGAGGAAGAAAAAGAAGCAATCAATCAAATTCTCGATTACTCTGTCCTTGCCGAAAAATATAATCCCAATGTATCAGATCCTGTTAAGGATACTTTCAATGAAGATGCTTCTACAAAAGACCTACTCCAATATTTTAAAGTATGGTTCCAAATGCTTCTAAAGCATCCTGGTACATATATACAGGCCACAATGAATAACTATTATCTCTATTTCTATCCAAGTGGAAAAACGTTCAGTAATAATTCCTATCAAAGATCTACTGTCAAAATGTTAGATACCAATATCAGACTGGAACCTATCGGGCTAAAATTTTCTCATCCTGAATCTTTAGCGCCTTATAGAAATTATTATGAAGCAGTTCGCGAGGGAGCCGTCTTATTCCCTCCGATTACAATCCTAATGATACCGGCAACATATACCTGGCTGCTTATTTTATTATTTTTTTACAGCCTTCAAAATAGATGTGATTCAGCGATTGCTTTTTTAACCCTTCCATGTATGCTTGTTCTAATATCTTTATTAGGACCATGCAACGGATATTATTGCAGATACTTATATCCTATTATTTTATGTATGCCTTTCATAATATCGGTGACTTTCGGACTAAACCAAAAAAGCGAAATTGAGTCAGCTAACATAAAGAACTATATTTTAACATAATAGTATAATTAAAAAAATTTGCCTTCCTTTGTATTTCCATACAAATTTCACAAAAATTTATAAAATTTTTTCAATTATGTATGCGAAAAAGTACAATGCCCGACTTGACGCAGCTCCATTCTTTAACATATAATAAATGTACTGGATAAGCATATTTTCAGGCATATTTTTCATGCGGGATATGCTGAAAAAGGAATCAAAATATAAAAATAGGAGGCTGTTTCAAAATGAGACCAGAATGGAAAGATTTTGTAGGTGGCAAGTGGGAAAATGAAGTAAACGTACGCGACTTCATTCAGAAAAACTATCATCTGTATGAGGGTGATGAATCCTTCTTAGCGGCTCCTACGCAGAACACAAAAGATTTATGGGCACAGGTTCTTGATTTACAGAAACAGGAACGTGAAGCCGGCGGCGTACTGGATATGGATACGAAAGTGATTTCTACTATCACATCACATGGACCGGGATATCTGGACAAGAGCAAAGAGAAAATTGTTGGTTTCCAGACAGACAAACCTTTCAAACGTTCCTTACAGCCTTACGGCGGTATCAGAATGGCTGAAAAGGCTTGCTCCGACAATGGTTATGAAGTTGACCCTGAAATCAGCGAGTTCTTCTCTACACACAGAAAAACACACAATGCAGGATGCTTCGACGCATACAATCAGGAAATGAGAGCATGCCGTTCATCCCATATTATTACAGGTCTTCCTGACGCTTATGGACGCGGACGTATCATCGGCGACTACAGACGTGTTGCTTTATACGGTATCGACTACCTGATTGAAGACAAGCAGGCGCAGAAAGATTCTACAGGACGCGTTATGACAGACGATGTTATCCGTCTTCGTGAAGAGCTTTCCGAGCAGATGGTAGCCTTAAAACTGATGAAAGAAATGGCTGCTTCTTATGGCTGCGACATTTCCAAACCTGCTACCAACGTACAGGAAGCAATTCAGGCAACTTACTTCGGTTATCTGTGTGCTGTTAAAGAGCAGAACGGTGCGGCTATGTCTCTTGGACGTACTTCTACATTCCTTGACTGCTATGCAGAAAGAGATTTGGCTAACGGAACCTTTACAGAAGAAGATATTCAGGAATTTGTTGACCACTTCATCATGAAGCTGCGTCTGATTAAATTCGCTCGTACACCGGAATACAATCAGATTTTCGCTGGCGACCCGGTATGGGTAACAGAATCCCTCGGCGGTGTTGGCGTTGACGGACGTCCGCTTGTAACGAAGATGAGCTTCCGTTATCTGCATACACTGACCAACTTAGGACCTTCTCCGGAGCCGAACTTAACAGTTCTCTGGTCTACAAGACTTCCGGAAAATTGGAAGAGATACTGTGCTAAGATGTCCATCCAGACTTCTTCCATCCAGTATGAGAACGACGATTTGATGAGAGTAACACACGGCGACGACTACGGTATCGCATGCTGCGTATCTTCTATGGTAATCGGTAAAGAAATGCAGTTCTTCGGGGCTCGTGCAAACGTTGCAAAATGTCTGCTTTACGCATTGAACGGCGGCGTTGACGAAGTTACCAAGAAACAGGTTGGACCGAAATATCGTCCGGTTGAAGGCGATGTCCTGGATTATGACGATGTATATGCAAAATTCATGGATATGATGGAATGGCAGGCAGACGTTTATGTAAATACGTTGAACATCATCCACTATATGCATGACAAATACTGCTATGAAAGAGCAGAGATGGCTCTTCATGACAGAGACGTTAAACGTTATTTCGCAACAGGTGTTGCAGGTCTGTCCATCGTAGCTGACTCTCTGTCCGCTATCAAATATGCGAAAGTTGAACCGATTAGGGATGAAGACGGTATCATCGTTGACTTCAAGACCACCGGCGACTTCCCGAAATATGGCAACGACGACGACCGCGTTGATTCCATCGCACAGGATATCGTTCATAAATTCATGACAGCTATCAGAAGACATCACACCTACAGAAACGGTGTTCCGACAACTTCCATTCTTACGATTACTTCCAACGTAACGTATGGTAAAGCTACCGGAAATACACCGGATGGACGTAGAAAAGGACAGCCGTTTGCTCCGGGCGCTAACCCGATGCACGGACGTGATACCCACGGTGCAGTAGCTTCCTTATCTTCCGTATCGAAACTTCCGTTCAAGGATGCACAGGATGGTATTTCCAATACCTTCACCATCATCCCTGGCGCACTTGGCAAAGAAGATAAAGTATTTGCAGGGGATATTGAAGTAGATTTGAATAAATAAAAGGGTAAAAAGAACTTCTAAAGGCGTTTCGCCGTAAGACGAAACGCCAGGAAGTCCTACAACAGGCAAGGAGGACGTTATGGACGAGAAGCAAATGGTTGACGATTTTATAAAAATGCTGGATTCAGGCATGGCGCAAGGCGTCGGACATGTGAATGTCAATGTGGACGCTGAATCCGAGACTTCAAAAGATGTACAGACAATGGGCTGCACAGATTGTTCCAGAACCCCTTTAGCTTGCAGTGTGCCAACTCTGGAGCAGGGGTTGGATGATTTTCATTAATAAGGAGGAATTTATAATGGCAGTAGAAAACAAAGCGCAGGTAGATAACCTTGTATCTTTATTAGATGGTTATGCAACAAAAGGCGGTCATCATCTTAACGTAAACGTACTGAACAGAGATACGTTACTGGATGCTCAGAAACATCCTGAGAATTATCCTCAGTTGACCATCCGTGTTTCCGGTTATGCAGTTAACTTCATCAAATTAACACCGGAACAGCAGGCAGACGTTATTTCCCGTACTTTCCACGAGAGCGTATAAGACGCGGAATATCCCCTGGCAGCGTGCCGGGCGGATACGGGCTATGAAGAAGAACAGAACCCTGAAAGTGATTTCGGGGTTCTGGTTTTTTTTACCGGTATGGGTTATACTATAGCTATAATTAGATAATTGCGAAAACTTGTGCTATTGTCTATCCTGCACAACTAGATTCCCGAAGAAATATGTTTTGCAATTGTCTGTATATTTTTGATAGAAAGAAAGGGGAAAGATATGCAAGGCAGAATACATTCTTTAGAAAGCTTCGGCACGGTGGACGGTCCCGGCGTCAGATTCGTCGTATTTGTACAGGGATGCCCTATGAGATGCGCCTACTGCCATAATCCCGATACCTGGGAAATGAACGGCGGCACGCTCATGGAACCCGCTTATATTATCGAACAATATGAGAGGAATATCAGCTTCTATAAGGGCGGCGGCATTACCGTAACAGGCGGCGAACCGCTGATGCAGGTAGACTTTCTGCTTGACCTTTTTACGCTTGCCAAGCGCAAGAATATCCACACTTGTATTGATTCTTCCGGAATTGCCTATAAGCCGGACGGAAACCCCGAATGGCTTGCCAAACTGGATAAACTTATGACTTTGACAGATCTCGTCATGCTGGATATCAAACACATTGACCCGGAAAAACATAAAGAGCTGACTTCGCAGCCTAACGATGGCATTCTTGCCTTTGCCAAATACCTGAATGAGAAACAGGTGGATATGTGGATTCGCCATGTCGTCGTTCCGGGACTCACCGATGACGATAAGTATCTTTATCAGCTTGGATATTTTATCGGCGAATTTACCAATCTGAAAGCATTAGACGTGCTTCCCTATCATACAATGGGCGAAAGCAAATATGAGAAACTGGGGATGGAGTATAAACTAAAAGGCGTTCCCGCTATGGACAAAGACAAACTTCTCGACAAGAAGAACGTTATCTTAGACGGCATCAAAGCGCGCCGGGCGGAACTTGCTACGAAATAATGGGCAGCGCAATTTCCTATCATATAAAAAACTTTACTGCGTAAATTTAACGACTTCTGCTTGTATAATCCAGTATTTTATATTAAAATAAGAATGAAATTGATAATTTTATATCAATATGCTTTACATGATAAAAGGAGGATATGGCTATGGCATATGTAATCGGTGATGCTTGTGTAGCTTGCGGCGCTTGTGAAGCCCAGTGCCCTGTAGGAGCAATCAGCATGGGAGATGGCAAGTTTGAAATCGACCCTGACAAATGTATTGATTGCGGTTCTTGTGCAGGCACATGCCCGACAGGTGCAATTTCACAGGCTTAATCAACAAAACAAAAGACGATTGAAAAGCATTCAGCCTTATGTCTGGATGCTTTTTTCCTGGTGGATTCTACTGCTTCTTATTCGTTAAAATCAGTGCTTCTGGAATAAGGGATTCTTTCGTTCCTTTTTATTTTTTGCCGCTTTTTCCTTGGGTTTATAACGCAGTCTCAGCATCTCATCCACTTTTCGGTAATGCTCTTCTTCTTTTTTCCAATGCTCTTCCTCGCGCTCTTCCCTGGCGCGGAACTGATAGTCCAGCTCTTTCAAAATACTTTCCTTGATATTGTCGCAAAGCTCCTTATTGGCGGTTTTTACAGTCTCTACCATCATATGCTGCAATAAATACTGCAACCGGTTCGCTTTCTCTTCCCTGCCCGCATCTTCCGATAGATGAACGATATATTTCTGCTTCTTCCCTATCATATATTCCATTGCTTTTTCTTCCGCAGCCGCGCTGTCCATACCGGCGTCTGCATCTACAGAAGACGTGGAAAATTTATTTTGCAAAATAGTCCGTATTGCTTTCAGCTGCAGCCCCTGTTCCTTTAACATTTTAATCTCCTTGAACTGATCGACGTCTTCCATAGTGTAGTACCGGTGCCCCATTTCATTTCTCTTGATAGGAAGCTGTAACTCTTCTTCCCAATAACGGAGCACATGCGTTTCTACCTGCACTTTTTTCGCCGCTTCTGAAATCAACAACATTTCCTGTTTCATACCCATTCCCCTTTCTTAACGATGCACGCCCCAGATAAACGCACAAAGAGACAAACCTGTCCGGGCTTGCCTCTTTTGTAAATAGTGAACTTCCTATACTCTTACTTTGCCTTATTTCTATATGCTTATTTTTGCTTTCGCGCTATTTCTGCAGATTGCCAAATTTGGTGAAATCTGGCAGCCAGACCAGCTCTACCGTACCAATAGGACCGTTTCTTTGTTTGGCGATAATAATTTCTGCAATATTTTTTTTATCCGTATCTTTATTATAATAATC
Source organism: Blautia sp. (assembly GCA_023664455.1). Lineage (GTDB taxonomy): Bacteria > Bacillota > Clostridia > Lachnospirales > Lachnospiraceae > UBA3282. The sequence continues at coordinate 16,644 of JAMPFM010000027.1, read as the reverse complement.
GTCCCGATAGATGAACATAACCACATCCGCGTCCTGCTCGATGGCGCCGGACTCACGCAAATCCGAAAGCATCGGTCTGTGGTCGGGACGCTGCTCCACCGCACGGCTAAGCTGCGATAACGCAATCACGGGAACGGACAGCTCCCTTGCCAGCGCTTTCAATGAACGGGATATATCGGATATTTCCTGCTGCCTGGAATCAGTGCTCCGCCCGCTTCCGCTCATTAATTGCAGATAGTCGATGATGACCATATCCAGATGATGTTCCAGCTTATACTTACGGCATTTTGAGCGCAGCTCGGAAATACTAATACCGGGCGTATCGTCGATAATCAGATTGGACTTCCCGATAATCCCCGCGCTCTCGATGAGTTTCTCCCACTCGTCGTCGGAAAGATTTCCCGTCCTTAGATGCTGCGAGTCTACTTTGGACTCCATCGAAAACAGGCGGTTGACCAACTGCTCCTTGGACATTTCCAGACTGAAAATCGCCACCGTCTGATGCTGCTTAAACGCCACATATTGGGCGATATTCAGGACGAACGCAGTTTTTCCCATAGACGGTCTTGCGGCAACCAGAATCAGGTCTGAGGGCTGCATACCGGCGGTTCTATAGTCCAGGTCGATAAAACCGGTTGCCACGCCGGTAACGTTTCCTTTATTATGGGACGCTTTCTCGATTCTGTCCATAGCATCCATGACAATCTGGCGGATTGGCACGAACTCTTCCGTATTCCTGCGCTGTATCAAATCGAAAATCCTTTTCTCGGTATCTTCCAGAATGACTTCCAGACTTTCCTTGCCCACATAACAGGTATTGGCAATTTCTTCATTCAATTTAATCAGTTTGCGGAGCACGGATTTCTCCGCCACGATATTTGCATAATATTTGACATTGGCGGAAGTCGGCACCGCTGTAATCAAGTCCCTGATAAATTCCAGGCTGCTGACCTCTGGCGGCACGTCTTTCTCTTTCAGCCTGTCCTGCAATGTCACCAAATCCACGGGTTTCCCTTCGTCGTTTAATTCTATCATCGTCTCGAAAAGAACGCCGTACTGCCTGCTGTAAAAATCATCCCCGATAATCACTTCCGAGGCTACCACAATCGCATCCCTGTCAATAATCATGGAACCGACGACCGACTGCTCCGCCTCGATGCTATGCGGTAATATTCTTTTTAATAATGCCTCTTCCATCGGCTGTGGCATTTTCCAATCCCATCCCTTTAACTATTGACTATTCTTCTATGACCTTGACTTTCAGCTTCGCAATTACTTTTGTATGAAGTTTTACGGGAACTTCATACACGCCCAATGCCTTGATGGCTTCCGTCAGTTGGAATTTCTTTTTATCCAAATCCAAATCGCACTGTGTCTTCGCCGCCGCCGCAATTTCCTTGGAAGAAATGGAGCCAAAGGTCTTTCCGCCCTCGCCGCATTTCATCTTCATGACGACTTCTTTCGTTTCCAGCACTTTCGCCAGCTCCTGCGCTGCTTCCAGCTGTGCTTTCGCTTTCTTTTCCTCGTTCGCCTTCTGCAGTTTCAAATCATTCATATTTTTGGAATTAGCTTCTAAACCTAATTTCTTAGGCAATATAAAATTTCTGGCATAACCGTCATTTACATTGACGATTTCGCCTTGTTTTCCCAAAGATTTTACGTCCTGTAATAAAATGACTTTCATAATCCTGATCCTCCATGTCCAGACTGTCTGTCGCAATTTCCCTGCGATGACGCCTTACTTATGCATATCTGAGGCTCTGACCCGGACTGTCATAGCGGCCTATCCGAGTTCGCCTTCTTCTATCATGGTATCCAGCGTATTCTTCACCACGATAATGCCGCCTTCCACCGTGCTGTCTTTCAACTGGCAGCCCGCCATCGTCATGTGACCGCCGCCACCCATACGCTCCATAATGACCTGTACGTTGACTTCGTCGATGGAACGCGCGGAAATATAAATCAGACCGTTATACTCCGTCAGCACAAAACTTGCCTTGACGCCTTTGATATTCAGAAGCTCATTTGCCGCCTGTGCGCCTACCACTGTAGGACTCTGCACATATTCCCCATGACAGACGGAAATCGCATAGGACTGCCTGTAAATCTCCGCCTGGCTGACGGCATCGGCTTTCGCTTTATATTCTGCAGCGTCGTCCCGGAATAATTTGCGTATCCAGGTAACGTCCGCGCCGTTTCTTCTTAAAAATGCAGCCGCCTCAAATGTCCGCACGCCGGTCTTCGTCATGAAGTTATTGGTATCAATCATGACGCCCGCATACATACATGCTGCCTCTTCTGATTTCAGCCGCACGGTATCACTGATATATTGTAAGATTTCCGAAACCATTTCACAAGTGGAAGAAGCGTATGCCTCCACATAGGACAAAGTCGCATTCTCGATTATTTCCGTCCCTTGTCTGTGATGGTCTAACACGACGATGGAATTGCATCGTTTCAGCAGTTCCGGACACTCGGTAAGGCTCGGCTTATTCACGTCCACCACTACCAGGACGGCGTTGCTGCCTATCATTTCCAATGCCTGCGCGCCGTTTATAATCATATCGGACTCATAATCGTCGTTATTACGGAACAAATCCACCATAGGATTCATGGACGCAGTCACCGTATCTAACACGATATGCGCCTGTTTCCCCAGCGTCTGGGCAATCCGGTAGATGCCGACAGACGCGCCGAAACTATCCGTATCCCCAAGATTGTGCCCCATGACATAGACCTCATCTTTGACCGAGATAATTTCCTTGAGGGCATGGGCTTTGACCCGTGCCTTGACACGGGTGCTCTTCTCTACCTGCTGGCTCTTGCCGCCATAATAAATGATGTTCTCCGGCATCTTTACGACCGCCTGATCTCCGCCCCGCCCCAATGCTAAGTCGATAGCATTTCTGGCAAACTCATAGTTCTGCGCATAGGTCAGACCGCTAAGTCCCATACCGATACTGATGGTCACCGCCATTTCATTGCCGATATTCACCGTCTTAACATCTTCGAGAATATCAAAACGGCTTTCCTGAAGCATGGCGACCGCCTTCTTGCGCAGGATAATCAGATATTTATCTTTCTCAAGCTTCTTACAGATACCGTCTAACGCTGCGATATATTTATTGACTTTCCTGTCGATTAGCGCGATTAAAAGAGACCTTCTGACCTCTTCCACGCTCTCCAGTGCCTCTTCGTAATTGTCCAGATAAAGCAGCCCCACTGCGAGGCTCTGATCGTCCACTTCCTTCAAAGCTATTTTTAATGCAGTTTCGTCAAAAAGGTATATGGCAATCAGATAGCCGTCATAGCCCTTCGCCTCAATGATATCGCTGTTTTCCGCCATTTCTTTTAAGGAAATCTTTTTCAGCCGCGCGACGTAACTACAATCCATGTAATCCACGTCAAACTCCACTTCGTCCTCTCCATTTACCCCCGGCAGCCTGTCCTTGGTAATCGAGGGAAAAAGCGAGGTGATCGACTTATGATACCCTTTTTCCTTATTGACGGCTTTCTCAAAAGCAATATTCGTCCAGATTAGTTTGCCCCCCTCATCCAAAAGGGCATGGGGCAAGTCCAAATCCCGCAGAAGCCGCTTCTGAATCTGTCCATACTGCGTCGCAAAACTGATTAGTTCATTAATAATAATGGGCTTATTATAGAACATCAACGAAATAATAATCACAAAATAAAAAATTATGAAACAGGTCAGTATCAGCCCGGCACGGTAATCAATCAAAAAAATCAGGACATTGATTGCAATTAACAAAAAACCTAAGTATAAAGAGGATTGTAAATACGACTTCAATCTTCCTTTTAATTTTACACTATTTTTCATCATACCCTCTTTTTCGCATGTCTTCACATAACATCATAAGTATAACATTTTTTGGAAATATCCGCTACATCAATATATTGTGCTATTTCATCATAATGTGACAGATATAGGGGCGTAAACGATAGATGCTGGCTTTTTTTTGCAAGAGCGCTGCCATGACAAAAAGGCGAAGTTTCTAAAACTCCGCCTTCAAAGTTTCTACCATATTCCCAGATATGGGCGTACCCGCTTAATCCTGTACATACGGCATCAGCGCGACATGTCTTGCGCGCTTAATCGCTACTGTCAGCGCTCTCTGATGCTTCGCACAGTTTCCGGTGATTCTTCTGGGAAGAATCTTTCCTCTCTCGGATACATATCTCTTTAATTTATTGGAATCCTTGTAGTCAATCACATTATCTTTGCCACAAAATACGCATACTTTCTTTCTTCTGCGGATTCCGCCTTTTCTCTTTGCAGAGAAATCAGGCTTCTCTGTTTTATTATAAGCCATATGATTACCTCCTATCCAAATCTGCAGCCATTAATTAAATGGCAGTTCCTCATCTATTCCGTCGGGAATATTCATAAATCCGTCGCCCGCTGCTGCAGGTTCCGGTCTGCTGCCGCCGCCGGCATATCCGCCATATCCGTTATCACCGCCGCCGGAATTAGCATTCTTACTCTCAGCAAATTCCTGGTCTTCGACAACGACTTCCGTCGTATATACCTTCACGCCATCCTTATTGGTGTAACTACCCGTCTGAATGCGTCCCGTCACTGCAATTTTAATCCCTTTGTGAAAATACTTCTCTGCAAACTCACCTGCCCTGCCAAAAGCAACGCAATTAATAAAATCCGCTGTATTTTCATCGTTGTTACGGTTAAATCTTCTATCTACCGCTAATGTATATCTGGCAATCGCCAATGCGTTCTCGCCCTGTGAATATCTTACTTCCGGGTCACGGGTCAGACGCCCCATAAGAATTACTTTATTCATTAAGTACCTCTTTCTACTTTTTCTCGTCTTGTCTCACGCACAAGTATCTGATTACATTGTCCATAATACGAACTCGGCTTTCAATCTCAGCCGGGACAGTGCTCTCAGCGTCAAACTGGATGAAGTAATAGAAAGCATCTTTCATTTTCTGAATCTCGTATGCTAATCTCTTCTTACCCCAGTCATCAACGTTTGTAACTTGTCCACCGAATCTTTCAATCAGAGCCTTGCATTTCTCTACTACAGCGGCTCTCTCGTCGTCTTCGATTTTCGCACTAACAACAACGGCTAATTCATATTTGTTCATGCTTGTTACCTCCTTTTGGTCTCTGGCCCCTCCCTTACAGACAGGAGCAAGGATATTTTGACTGTTCGTTAAAACATAACGCCACGGACTATTATATTACCATAATTTCCAGAGCTTTTCAAGTATTATAGAGAATTTTTCCCAATTTTTTTCAAATCCTTTCAAAGAATTTCCCTGATATTCTTTTCTACTAATCTGCGGGCAATCATAATCTGATGTCCGCAGCCCTGGCATTTCAAACGGAAATCCGCGCCGATGCGTAACACTTCCCATTCTTTGGAACCGCATGGATGCGGCTTTTTAAGTCTTATGACATTGCCTACCTGAATATCCATTTTTCCTCCGCGATTGAAAATTTTCAGTCCGTGAGACTGGCAAAAATTTCCCCGATGCTGCCCTGTACCACCAAATCGGCAGCGCCATCCCGCGGCGTAGGCGTCTTGTTAATCAGAATCAGTTTATTGCCGCGGTAATAGTCAATCAGTCCCGCCGCCGGATAAACCGCAAGGGACGTGCCTCCAATAATCAGGACATCCGCCTCGCTGATATAATGAACTGCGTCCTGCAGCGTCTTCTGATCCAGTCCTTCTTCATATAAAACCACATCCGGCTTGATGCCGCCGCCGCAGTCACATGCCGGCACACCTTCGGAATGTAAGATAAATTCCGCATCATAGGATTTTCCGCACTTTTCGCAGTAATTGCGCAATACGGAACCGTGCAGCTCCAATACCACCTTGCTGCCCGCCGCCTGGTGCAGACCGTCGATATTCTGCGTAATGACCGCCTTCAATTTCCCTTCTTTTTCCCACTGGGCAAGCTTCAAGTGCGCTGCGTTCGGCTTAGCGTCCAGGCAGAGCATTTTATCACGGTAAAAACGGTAGAACTCTGCAGTATGCCGTCTGTAAAAAGTATGGCTCAAAATCGTTTCGGGCGGATAATCATATTTCTGATTGTACAGACCGTCCACACTTCTGAAATCGGGAATCCCGCTTTCCGTGGAAACGCCGGCTCCGCCGAAGAAAACAATATTATCGCTGTTTTTTATGATATCGTTTAATTTCTCAATTTCCTGGCTCATTCTAAACCCTCCTGGCTTCTCAGAAAATGACAATCCTGCATCTCTGTTAAAAAATGCTGCAACTTATCTGGTTCTATTTCTAGTGCTTATTTTCCTATTGGTATTTTTTATTTTATCATATATAGGGGGGATTTTCTATAAAAATTTATCCCGTGTTTGTGTCGCCCTTTCAGCTCTCGCTCTTTCAGTCATAATATTTGCAGCAATTTTATTTTTCCATTTTTTCTATCAGACAGTCATGCGGTTTATCGGGATGGTTTTTATCATAATTCACTGCGACAAGCAGGATTTCTCCCTCATAACGCTCCAGCGCCTGTGTATAGCGTCTGTCTTTAATCTGTTGCATCGCCGTTTCGACAGATTTATCATATTTTAATTCTATCACCATTGCAGGTTTATGCGTGTGCGGCAACGGCAAAAATACAATGTCTGCATAACCATGTCCCGTAGGCATTTCCCTGATAATCATATAATCTTTTCTTGCACTGTAATAGGCCAGACTAATCGCACAGGCAAGCGAACTTTCATCATTATAGGCCAGAATAGAAGCCGCCTCCATATGCGCCTTGTCGAGTCCCTCTGCAACACGGTCTGCATCACCATTTAAAGTATCCTGGAGAAGTTTCTCCGAAGCCTTCAAGATACGCATAATCTCTGACCATCCGCTCACGCTCATGGCATTTTCAAATTCTTCAATAATTTCTCTGTTTGGAATAAACACTTCCTTTGCTTCGGAATCATATCCAAGATATCCCAAATGAATCAACAATGTAAGTACATCATCTTTTACCTTAAAACTGCACATATCATTTTGGAAACTATGTGTATTGACCTTCACACGCCCACCGCCAAGCATTTTTACAATGTCCGACCTAAGAACGTCAAAATCCATTTCTATATAAATTTTGAGGGCATCATAAGTTTCCGTTGATGTCCAATAATTGGAAAATTTATGGCAAAGCATCGCCTCTACTACTGACTGCGGGTTATAAATATGTTTAAAATGTGTAAACATATATCCATCATACCAGCTTCCTGCCTCCATAAAATCCATCCCAAACCGCTCACACAGTCCTTTTACCTCTTCTTTTGTAAAACCCGTATATTCCTCCAAATCCTTCTGATCTGTCATGGAATATTCGCGGAACATATTCAGCGCAGAATGCTGACCGTATTTTTTCACTGGCAGAATCCCGGTCATATAGGCAAGCGCCACGTATGGTTGATCTTTTAGAAGTTTGCGTAAAAAATCAAGATACTGCTTCTGCATCTGGACTGACTCCGGTCTTTCGCGCATCACGCAGTCCCACTCATCTATCAGGAAAATAAACTGTTTATCCGTTTTGGCATAAATTTTTTTTAACGCATCTGCAAGACTGATATTAGGATTTTTTAGAATTTCCTCATAATCTTCCACAAGCTCTCCAAGCACTTCCCGTTCCAGATATGCCGTTACTTCCTGGTTATCTACACCAATCAAAAAATGCTGCATATTGATATAGATTACATCATACCGATTCAAATGTTCCTTATAGGACGCATCGGACGCTATCTTACATCCCGCAAACAGTTCGCTTGAATCACAACCACAACTGTAATATGCAGCAAGCATATTCAACGTCGTGGATTTTCCAAAACGCCTCGGTCTGCTGACACAAATAAATTTCTGCTGTGTATTCATGCACCTATTGGTATACGCAATCAAACCCGTCTTATCTATATAAATTTCAGAACGTATTGCTTCCCAAAAGCTTTTATTTTTGGGGTTCAGATAACTTCCCATAAATGACCCTCAGTTTTCTACTCTTTCCTTCCCAGCCCCAGCCTGTTAATCGCCGAGAAAATCGCTCTGACGGAAGCCCGCGTAATATTGGAGCTTACGCCGACGCCATAAGTTACTTTGCCGCTGTCCACATCCAGCAGGTGGATATACGCCGCTGCCTGGGAATTGGAACCGCTCTGCAGGGCATGTTCCTCGTAATCCAGAATCTTGATATCCAAAGAAAGCGCCTCCCTGAGTCCTCTCTTTGCAGCGTCAATCGGTCCGTTACCCACTGCCTCATAGGATTTCTCAACACCGTGGTCTGTATAGGTGACAACGACTCTCGTATCAAATTCTGATTTAACTTCATCGCTCAAATCATCCACACGCAGCTTCCTGAAATGAATGGGCTCTTTTTTATCCAGATATTCCTCCCGGAAACTATCCATAATCTGTTCCGGTGAAACCTCGCCCTGTTTCTCGGAAATCGCCTGAATGACATTTGCAAATTCCTTATGCATTCCTTTCGGCAGCTTGAATCCGAAATAAGTATCCATAATGAACGCAACGCCGCCTTTGCCGGACTGGGAATTGATTCTGACAATCGGCTCGTATTCCTTGCCGATATCCGCCGGGTCAATCGGCAGATAAGGAACCTGCCAGATTTCACTGTTGCGCTCTTTCATGGCTTTTACACCTTTATTAATCGCATCCTGATGAGAGCCGGAAAATGCCGTAAAGACCATCTTGCCGGCATAGGGGTGTCTCGGATGAACCGGAAGTTTACAGCATCTTTCATAGATTTCGATACTTTCATTGATATGCTCAATCCGAAGCTGCGGGTCAATCCCCTGTGAAAACATATTGTAAGCGATATTTAAAACGTCCACATTGCCAGTCCGTTCGCCGTTGCCAAACAAAGTGCCTTCCACACGCTCCGCGCCCGCAAGCAGCGCCAGCTCTGCACTGGCAACGCCGGTTCCCCTGTCATTGTGGGGATGAACGCTCAAAATGATACTTTCCCGGTTTTTAAAATGTCTATTCATCCACTCTATCTGATCCGCATAGACATTCGGCGTATTCATTTCCACTGTGGATGGCAGATTGATAATCATGGGATTTTCTTTCGTAGGTCCCCAGGTTTCCTGAACGGCGGTACAGATTTCCAGCGCGTAATCTAACTCTGTACCTGTGAAACTTTCGGGGGAATATTCCAGCACAATCTTGCCCGGAAATTCCTTCGCGCGCTCCTTGACCATCTTCGTGCCCTCTACGGCGATGTTGGTAATCTGGTCTCTGTTCATGCCAAATACCACGTCTCTTTGCAAAGTAGACGTAGAATTATAAATATGCACCACTGCCTGTTTACAGCCCTGTATTGACTCGAACGTCCTATCAAGCAATTCTTCACGGCATTGCGTTAATACCTGCACCATTACATCATCCGGTATCATCCTGCGGTCTACCAACTGTCTAAGAAAATCAAATTCAATCTGGCTTGCCGCCGGGAAACCGATTTCAATCTCCTTAAAACCCAGCTTTATCAGATAATTGAAAAATTCTATTTTCTCATGAACGACCATAGGGTCAATCAATGCCTGATTCCCGTCGCGCAAATCCACGCTGCACCAAATCGGCGCTTTCACGATTTCCTTATTAGGCCATTCCCTTTCCGGGTAATCCACTACGGGATTTTTCCGGTATCTCTGATAATTCAACATGTCTTTTCCTCTCTTTCTTTATGCGAAAAAGCCCGTTATAATAACGGGCTCGTTCATCACGAATGTTTCATTCCCCAAGACCACTTTCGATAGCGCTGATTAAAGACTTGAGAGCCTCCTCTTCGTCTTCCCCGTCGCACATAAACTCGACTTCATCGCCACATTTAACACATGCCCCCAACACGCTTAGTACACTCTTAGCATTCGCTGTGTTTTCCTTGAACGAGAATGTAATCAGCGATTTAAATTTCATTGCTTCCTTACATAGGATACCAGCAGGTCTTAGATGCAACCCTGTGGGGTTTTTAATAACTACCTTTTGGCTTACCATACCCTTATTCCCTCCAATTCACATTCTGACTGACCCTCCCAGCCATAACTACTTTTTACTATATCATTTTTTACAAAATATCTCAACAAGAAATCCCCATATAAGGCAAAATTTCACAAAAATTTTAGAGTTAGAGCATAATGTTTTGTATCAGCTCCGCCAGTTTCTTCGCTTCCGTCTCAATCATCTTCTGGTCTTTGCCCTCTATCATGACTCTTACAAGCGGTTCTGTCCCGGAAGGTCTGATTAAGACGCGTCCTGCTCCGTCAAATTTCTTATTCAGTTCCTCGATAGCGTCTGCGATTTCCGGGTAGTCCATATATTTTTCTTTCTTATGGTTTGGCACTTTGGCATTGACAAGCGCCTGCGGCATGACTTCCATAATCTGGCTCAGCTCAGACAAAGGCTTCTTCGTCTCTACGATAACCTGCAGAAGATGGAGTGCGCTGAGGAGTCCGTCGCCCGTCGTATTCTCATCTAAGAAAATAACGTGACCGGACTGTTCGCCACCCAGACTTGCGCCGATTTCGCGCATTCTTTCCAGTACATACCTGTCGCCGACTTTCGTCTGCTCGATATGGATATCGTATTTCTCGCCCATCATGAAAAATCCAAGGTTACTCATGACAGTGGCAACAATCGTATCATGTTTTAACTTACCCTGCCCTTTCATATGGTTGCCGATAATTGCCATGATCTCGTCGCCGTTTACGATTTTCCCGGTCTCGTCTACCGCAAGAAGCCTATCTGCATCCCCGTCGAATGCCAGCCCTAAATTTGCTTTCTCATAGACGACCCGCGCCTGTAGCTCGCCCATGTGGGTGGAACCGCAGTTGGCGTTGATATTCGTCCCGTCCGGGTTATTATGGATGGCGACCACTTCCGCACCCAATTCTTTCAGGGTCTCTACAGAAGTATAAAAAGCAGCGCCCTCGGCACAGTCAACGACAATTTTCATGCCCTGTAAATCCACTTTGACGGACTGAATCGCATGGTTGATATATTCTTCCCTTGCATCAGTACGATATTTGATTTTCCCGACTCCGGCGCCGATTGGGAATTTGATATCCGGCATTCCGTTACGGATTAACGTTTCTATTTCATCTTCCAGAGAATCTGGCAGTTTATAACCACTTCCATCAAAAAACTTGATTCCGTTAAATTCAACCGTATTATGAGAGGCGGAAATGACAACCCCGGCGTCCACTTTATATTTTCTCGTCAGATAGGCGACTGCAGGCGTCGGCACAACGCCTACATAAACTGCATTGGCGCCTACGGAACAAGCTCCCGCCATCAGTGCATTTGCCAGCATATCCCCCGAAATTCTGGTATCACAGCCCACCATAATCGTTGGTTTATGGTTATTCTCACGGGATAGCACATATGCGCCTGCCTGCCCTAACTGCATTGCTAACTGCGGCGTCAACTCCTCATTGGCTACGCCCCGCACGCCGTCTGTTCCAAATAATCTCCCCATTTGATAATGATACTCCTTTCCGATTTCTACTTTCTTTTAAGTAATTGCGAAACTAAAGTATAAAATGTGTAGTTGTACAGAATATATAATTCCAAAAGCAGGTACTGTGAAAACGCCGGTACTTAGATGCCGTACTTTGGCATCTTATGTACCGCTGCGTTTGAACCGTAGCGAGAGCGTGCCTGCGTTGGATTATATATTCTGCACAACGGGCGGCTGTAAAATCTTAGTTTCGCAATTACCTATTCTACTTTCTTTCATATTTCCGTAATATTCACATGCACCTGAACCACTGCCTTTACGGACACGTTTTCACTAAGCTGATAGGTCAGGGGGATCAGGTATTCCCCTTCTTCCATGACTTCCATTCCTTCGGACTCCATAAATGCCGCGATATCTGCTGTCGCCTGGATTGTATTTACTTCCAGCGCATCTAAATTCTGCTGCAGACCGGTCAGCGTCAGTTGATAAGTCGCCTCTTCTTCTGCCAGTTCGGCTTCAAAGCCTTCCGGTACATTGGCAATCTGGATACGGTTTATAAGCATCGTTACCGTTCTCTCTGCTACCGGCTCTACTACGACGTTTACCCGCACCCTGCCCTGGAAGTCTTCTTCGGCAAGTATCACGCCATCAGGCAGGTATTCTTTTAAATCGACAATTTTTTCCAGACTCTCTTCTGCGTCCGTGATATCCAATGCGCTTTCGGGAATCTCAATAGACTCGATATTCGCTATCAATTTAGACCTGCCGGCAATGACGACATTGTTTCTGGTCGCCGTGATTTCACCCGTCGCCTGATAGCCCCGCGCCGGTGTTCCCATGACATTCCATTGAATCGGCACGGTCTTCATTTCCAGTATTTCCACGGTGACGCGCACCTTGCTGATACTCTTATTGATATTGCCCGCCGTAATCATTTTATCGTTTTCATCATACAACCGGATTTCGGAATCCGTACCGATGTTATTGGTGAACCCAGATACATTGACCGTTGCTGAAGCGCGCCTTACCTGGGAAATTACGGATTCTGGACCGGATATTTCGATTAGATTCTGCTCTAGCGTACTTTCCCCTATGATATAACCATCCTTGACCGTGCCAACGGTATTCGTCCTGATTGGCAGCGTCTTGGAAATCTTATTTTCGATGCTCAGTTTTACACTTTCGATATTTCCGGTAATACTTTCCAGATTATCGTTGTATTTATTCGTCGAAAGGCGAATAGGAATGGTATTTAAGCTGGTCAGATCATTGACGTCCGCCACCGCGATTACATTGCTATCGCCTAAGGAATTGATAATGGAACCCTTTGCCCGTATCGTTACCACATCGATAACATCTGTATCGTCCAGATATTCATAGACCTGACCGCTGTCCGTAATCAACTGCTCATTCTGGAGTTCCACCGGCACATTGTGTATCCGCAGTGTAGTCACCGGGTCATTAATATTCGTTACAATAAGCCACAGTGCGGCGGCAAAAAGGAAGGAACCCAGTTTCAGTCCCCAGTTCTGGCTCCATTTATTCTTCATTTTTGGACCTGCCTTTCCACAACTTCCGTTTCTTTTCCTCCACTGGTTTATTCTGAATCGTTCTCAGGCGCTCTTTGAGTCTGTCGCCATCGATCCCACGCTCTAACCCGCCGAGGTAAGCCACACTGATTTTACCGGTTTCCTCGGAAACAATTACGGTCATGGAATCCGTCACTTCCGAGATGCCCACGCCCGCCCGGTGCCTTGTACCAAGCTCTTTACTCAGCTCCATATTGTCTGATAAAGGCAGATAACAGGTCGCCGCCGTAATCCTATCTCCTTTCACGATAACCGCGCCATCATGCAGCGGCGTGTTGTGCTCGAAAATATTAATCAGAAGCTGGCTGGTAACAATCCCGTCAACGGCAATGCCGGTTCTCTCATATTCCCCCAACGGCTGTTCATTCTGTACGACAATCAGCGCGCCGGTTTTTACTTTTCCCATTTCCACGGACGCCTTAGCTATCTCGTTAATCGTCTTATCTGAGAACCGCAGGTTATCCGGCTTCGAGGAGCTAAAGGTCAGGATGGAAGAAAACAGGTTCTTCCGTCCCAGCTCTTCTAAGGCATTACGCAGCTCCGGCTGCAGCACGACAACAATCGCCGTCGCAGCGACGCTGAACAGATTCGTAACAATCCACAGGATCGTATTCATGCGGAAAACAAGTGCAATCGCCAAAAAAATCCCGATAACGAAAACACCTTTTAACAACGCCCACGCCCTTGTATTTTTAATCCAAAGCAGAATGTGATATACAAGAAACGCAATAATAATAATTTCCGCAACATCCGTCCAATGAATTGTCGGCATAAATAATAATTTTGATAAATTTTCCTCAATCAAAAGATTAACCTGCTGCATAACAATCCTACTACCCCTGCCGTCTAATGTCCGTTCCTGCTTCTGCCCCTCCCGGCAATCTGTTTCACCTGTTTCTCCGGTCTGGCAACGGTTACTTTCGGAACCGCTTTTACATAATAATAATATTCATCATCCTCGAATTGTACCTTTTCCGTCCTGCTGTAATCCACATGAAAGACAAAGAACTGTAAGACCATCGTCAACAGGAACGAAACCAGAGTGCCAATGATTGCGCCGCCCAAAGAGACATTGGTGTCAAACATCAAATCCCCTACCAGAATGACCATGATATTCACTAATGCGCCCGCTACCATTGCTATCGTCCATGCATAATCAATACTCAGCCTGCGAATCGCATAGACCAGAATCAGCGCCGTTGCAAATGCAGCAATCGTCACAACCATCTCTTTATTATTCAAGACGCCGTCTATAATCATCTTGAATTTCGCCGCCGTTTCTTCATCTGCCGCTTTGCCAAGCGCCGTCGCGTTCACATTCACATACCGTATCATATAATACGATATCACGCCGCATGCAACGGAAACCACCGACGCCGGAGTCCCGACTAATCCCATAGCAAGCGGAATCACATATGGTATCTTTAACAGAAAACAGACGGGCGTCAACACGACCACTACCGTATCTTTCGGCGAAAATCTGAAATACAGCAAAAACATGAGAATAAACGCTGCCCCGATTACAATTGTACACTCCAGACTCAACGCATACAAATGCAGAAGGGTAAATAACGCAGCCATAACCACAATAAAATTCGTCGGCATAAAAGAACACATCAACGCTACAATCAGGACAATCGGCAGTCTGTCAATTCCTGCCATATATCCCATACTCGAATTAATCAGCAGCAGAGAAATAAACGCCAACAAAAATTTTAGAAAAGGGGTTATATAAATCTCGTATTTACTGTAAAACAGCTTCATATACTGTTTTGCAACAAGCAATGTCGTCATCCTGTAACTATGCTCCCTTCCCAGCCTGTGAACCTGTGCCTCCCGCCCGGATTCACAGCTGAAAGAATCCTACTGCCTTCGATTCTTTCAACTTTTCCTCTCAAAATGTATGTCAGATATCTTATCACTTATTACTGTACATATTCGATAATTTTTTCAAATTTGAATAATATAATTTCAGGCTCTTACGCGCCCTGCCATACCGGTAAGCATAAACGATATAAGAAAGCACCGCGTAAGCGCCTACAAAACCTGCGTACCAGAGCAGCACGCTCTTTCCAAACTGCAGCAAATCCATTTTATAAATATCTGTCATAAAGACTTCGATATCATAAAAAATATACATACCAAAAGCCACTACAAATGCAATGCTTGCACTTATAATGGATTTTAATACCTGTATCCCGATATAATCGCTGCGAAAATACTTCCCAATCGCTGCATTCTGCTTTCCCTCGCCTGTCTCATAAGAAGCCAGCTTGGTCATCAGAATTACGCGTTCTTCATTCAGCATGAAACTCTCCTGTCCACAGCTAATTCAAGAAACGCATCTTCGGATTCTCTTTCGGGTCCTTCTTTTTCTGGGGTTTCGGAGCTTCCGGTTTCTTAATGCTGCTGCTTAATTTATTCGCCATAGAGTTTTTGCACTTCTCGCAGAAACGTCCCGAAAGAATCGGCGCCTCACAGTTCTCGCAGTAGAGAACGATTGCAGAGCCTTCTGCCAGTTCCAGACGTTCTTCTCTCAGCCACTGCTGAATCTGATTCGTGGAAACTTCGCACGCCTCTGACACCTGCGGGATTGTCGCATGGCGGTTTTCCTGAATATATTTCTTTACTTCCTGGAATTTTTCTTCCATTTTCTCCCGACACGACATACAAATCGGCGGTCCTGATACATAATTAAAGATTTGTCCACATTTCTTACAATTTCGTACATTCATAATAATAACTCTGCTCCTTTCACATTCCGTTTCCTATTGCTAATGCTGCAAAATAAATATGCCTGACGCCCACGCCGCGCAGCTCCCGCGCCATAGCGTCTATTGTACTTCCAGTTGTATAAATGTCGTCAATAATTATAACTGTATTTAATTTTACATCATTATCACGGATTTTGAAAGCCTTTTTCAAATTATTTTGTCTTTCCTGTGCAGATAAATCTTTCATGGGTATTGTTTTGCGCGTTCTGACAATCAATTTTGTCTCTACCAGTATGTTTAAACGTCCTCCCAGCTCCCTCGCGAGCGCTTCCGCCTGGTTATACCCCCTCACCCGTTTCTTCGAGCTATGAATCGGCACCGGAATCAATGCGTCCGGCTGCAGCGCCAGAATACGCTCCCCTAAGATACTTGCCATTCTTTCTCCATAATATGCCGCATATTCTTTTCTGTTCTTATATTTGAAACGGAAAATAGAAGAAGCGACGCTGGGGTAGGCAAACAACGCCATGCCCTTGTCGTAAACATGCTCCCTCTGCATACAGTCATGACAAAAAAGCGCTCTCTTATCTTTCAATTCCTTGCCGCATTTCTGACAATAGGGCGCCTTGATGTATTTTATTTTTTCTTTACACCCCTCACAGATGAGGCTTCCAAAAGGCTTGACAGCCTTGTCACAGACGGGACATCTTCTCGGATAGATAAAATCCAGAAGCATCCCTGAGAATAATTTGAAATGATAATGCATTCTATTTTTTCCTTCGTTTTCCTTTCCATTTCACCTTCGTTAAGCGATTGCGAAACTAAAGTATAGAAGTGTGTAGTTGTACAGAATATACAAT
>JAMPFM010000026.1 GCA_023664455.1 Blautia sp. | reverse complement strand
TGTAGAAAAAAGAATCCCGTAATTATGCGGGTTCTGGCGTTTCGCAAACGCCTAAGTACTTTATAATAAGAAAGGAGCGACAAAGTATGAAATTATCATTAGGTGAAAAGGTGTCCTATGGTCTGGGCGCCGTAGGAAAAGATATGGTTTATATGCTTTCTGCAAGTTATATCCTGTATTATTATCAGGATATTCTGGGGGTGAGCGCGATTGCAATGGGAGTTATCCTGATGGCGGCGAGAGTGTTTGATGCGTTTAACGACCCGGTTATGGGGGTTCTGGTGGCGAAGACGAGGACGAAGTGGGGACGGTTCCGCCCCTGGCTGTTAATCGGTACGATATTAAATTCCATCGTATTGTATTTCATGTTTGCGGCGCCGCCGGCATTCGACGGAAGCGGTCTGGTGGCTTATGCGGCGATTACTTATATCTTATGGGGCGTCACCTATACGATGATGGATATCCCCTATTGGTCGATGATTCCGGCATTTACCGAGGGCGGAAAAGAGCGGGAAGGACTGACCACGCTGGCGCGTTCCTGCGCGGGAGTAGGTTCTGCGCTGATTACGATTATCACGATGAAATGCGTGTATCTGCTGGGACAGGGCGACGAGCGGCTTGGTTTTAAGTGGTTTGCGCTGATTATTGCGGTATTGTTTACGTTATTTATCCTTTGTACCTGCTTAAAGATTAAGGAAAAATCGACGGTGGACGTGGATTCTCCTTCGGTTTCGCAGATGTTTAAGGCGCTATTGCAGAACGATCAGGCGATGGCGGTCGTGATTACGATTGTTCTGATTAACTGCTCTATTTACATTACTTCTAACTTGGTAATTTATTTCTTTAAATATGATTTTGGCGGAGAATTCTGGTATGACGATTATACGCTGTTTAATACGTTTGGCGGGGCGGTGCAGATTCTCTCGATGATGCTCTTTTTCCCGCTGCTGCGGAAAGTTTTCAGCGCCATCAAAGTATTTTATATCAGTTTCGGCATGGCGGTTATTGGATACGCGGCATTGCTGGTTCTAGCATTTACGAATATGTCCAATGTCTATCTGCTTTTCGTTCCGGGCTTTTTCATCTTTGCCGCAAACGGAATGCTGACAGTGCTTGTGACGGTATTCCTTGCGAATACGGTAGATTACGGGGAGCTGAAAAACAATCGAAGAGACGAGAGCGTTATTTTTTCCATGCAGACCTTCGTGGTGAAACTGGCTTCCGGTGTGGCGGCGTTGGTTGCCTCTATTTGTCTGACGGTCTTTAATCTGAGTGATGATACGTCGGAACTTGCCACCGTGGCACAGTCATCCGTAGTGGGTCTGCGTATGACGATGACCGTAATTCCGATTATCGGACTTTTAATCGCCGTATTTTTATTCCATAAGAAATTCATCCTGACCGAATCCAAAGTGGAAGAAATTGCAGCCCAGATTAAAGAAAGACGCACACAAGGCTGATAAGGAGAGCTTATGATACGAAAAAACAACAACTGTTATGTATTGGAAACAAAGAATACGACTTATAGCTTCCGGGTAACACAGACCGGGCATCTGGAGCATCTTTACTATGGCAGGAAGCTTACCTTGCGGACGCAGGAAGATGCAGAAGCCTTGGTGGAAAAGCATACCTTTTTACCGGGGAATACGAATGTCTACCGGGGGATGAATCTTGGCGACTCCGCTTTTTCCTTAGAGGATATCCGGCTGGAAATGTCGGCTTACGGCAAGGGCGATATCAGGGAGCCGTTTCTGGAAATCATTCATGCGGACGGCAGTTACACTTCCGACTTCCTTTTCGAGAAAGCGGAAATCAGCAAGGGAAAAGAGGCTTATGAGACGCTGCCTGGCTCTTATGATGAGAGCGGGGAAGTGGAGCATCTTTGTGTGACGTTAAAAGACAGACAGTACGGTATTTTGCTGGAGCTGCATTATTATGTCTATGCGGACTGCGACGTCATTACCCGCAGCGCGAAATTGCGCAACGAAAGCGGGGAGTGTGTCAGGCTGAAGAGGCTTATGAGTATGCAGTTGGACTTCGATATACCGGGCTTTGTTTTTACCACGTTTACGGGGGCCTGGGCGAGGGAAATGAAGCGGACGGATACCCGGCTGGTATCGGGCAGACATGTCAATGCCTCTTATACGGGGACGTCCTCGAACCGTGCCAATCCGTTTGTCATGTTAAGCAGACCGGAAACTTCCGAGGATTATGGGGATTGCTATGGATTCAACCTGATTTACAGCGGCAACCATTACGAGGCGGCGGAAGTCAGCAGTTATGGCAAGACGAGAATCGTTGCGGGTATCAATCCGCAGTCGTTTGCTTTTCTCTTAGATGACGGCGGGTGCTTTGAGGCGCCGGAAGCCGTGCTTAGTTACTCCCATGAGGGGTACAACGGCATGAGCCAGCATATGCACCATTTTGTGCGGGAGCATATCGTGAGGGGGGAGTGGAAGCATAAAATCCGTCCCGTGCTGTTAAATAGCTGGGAAGCCGCGTATTTTCATATCAATGAGCAGAAACTTCTAAAGCTTGCTAAGGCGGGAAAAGAAGTGGGGATTGAGCTTTTCGTCATGGATGATGGCTGGTTTGGCACGAGGGATGACGATACGCAGTCGCTGGGCGATTGGGAAGCGGATAAAAGAAAGCTCCCCGGCGGCGTAGAAGGGCTGGCGGGCAAAATCAAGGCGCTGGGGCTGGATTTCGGTATCTGGGTGGAGCCGGAAATGGTCAATGTCAAAAGCCGTCTTTATGAGGCGCACCCAGACTGGGCGCTGCAGATTCCGGGGAAACCCCATTCGGAAGGAAGAAACCAGAGGATTCTGGACTTGACGAGAAAAGAAGTGCAGGATTATATTATAGAAGAGATGAGCCGCATTTTTTCATCGGCGGATATTTCCTATGTGAAATGGGATATGAACCGTACCTTTACCGACTATTATTCCGCCGCCCTGCCAGCAGAGCGGCAGGGGGAAGTGGCGCACCGCTATGTGATGGGTCTGTATCGCTGTATGAAAGAACTGACGGAGCGTTTCCCGAAGATTCTTTTTGAAGGCTGCTCGGCGGGCGGGAACCGGTTCGATTTGGGCATCTTATGTTATTTTCCGCAGATTTGGGCAAGCGACGATACAGATGCGCTTTGCAGGTGCGAGATTCAGACGGGCTATAGTTACGGTTATCCGATGTCGGTAGTCAGCGCCCATGTTTCCGCCTGTCCCAATCATCAGACGCTTAGGATTACCCCTTTGGAAACCCGTTTCCAGACGGCGTGCTTTGGCGTGTGCGGTTATGAGTGCAATTTCTGTGATATGGGAAAAGAAGAGTTAGAGGCGGTCAGGACGCAGATTGCCTTATATAAAGAGTGGCGGGACGTCTTACAGAGAGGCTCTTTTTACCGGGGACGGACTTTTTCGGGCAGCGCCTACGGCACGGGAAGCATCTTAGGGCAGACAGAGGGCAATGTGACGGAATGGACCTGCGTCTCTGAGGACCAGCGAAAGGCAGTGGGCTTTCTGATGCAGAAACTGGCAGCGCCCAATACGCAGTTTGAATATTACCGGGCAAAAGGGCTTGCGCCGGATTTGAAATATCATTTTTACAACCGCGCCCTCAAGTATAACGTCAAAGAATTTGGGGATTTGGTCAACACGGTTTCGCCGGTGCACATTAAGCAGGATTCTTTCATGCACAATATGGTGGCGAAGTTTGTCAAAATGGACGGCGAGACGGAAGACTGCCGCGCTTATGGCGATACGCTGATGTATGGCACAGTCAGACTGCGGCAGGCGTTTGGCGGCACCGGCTATAATTCCGAAGTCAGGCATTTCCCGGACTTTGCGTCCAGAGTGTATTTTATGGAGGCGGAGGAGCAGGAAAAAGACGGACAGGAGTGGGATAAAAACTGTTATGAATGAGAAAATTCTGATTGTGGATGATGAAAAAGAGATAGCGGATTTGCTGGAAGTGTATCTTAAAAATGACGGTTATACGGTTTATAAATGCTATAACGGCAAAGATGCGCTGGATTGCATCGAAACGATGAAAATCGATTTAGCGATTCTGGATATTATGCTTCCAGATATGGACGGCTATCATATCTGCCAGAAAATCAGGGAGCAGTATTTTTATCCCGTCATCATGTTGACTGCTAAAGTCAATGATGCAGAAAAGATTATGGGGCTTACGATGGGCGCGGATGATTATATAACCAAGCCGTTTAATCCATTAGAGGTAGCAGCCAGGGTCAAAACGCAGCTTCGCCGTTATATCCGCTATAACCATGCCGGCGGGGCAAAGGAAAACGACGGCGGGACGCAGGAATATGATATCAGGGGACTAATCGTAAATAAGGAGCATCATAAATGTACGTTATATGGAAAAGAGATCTCCTTAACGCCGATAGAGTTTTCCATTCTCTGGTATTTATGCGAGCATAGGGGAAAAGTGATTTCTTCCGAAGAATTGTTTGAAAATGTCTGGGGCGAGAAATTTCTCGACAATAATAATACGGTTATGGCGCATATCGGGCGGCTGCGGGAAAAGCTTGCGGAACCTGCGAAGCACCCGAAATTTATAAAAACCGTATGGGGAGTGGGATATACGATTGAATAAGAAAAAGCTAAAAATCGGGGAAGAATATAAACTGCTCCAGAGAAAATTATTTTTGTGGACAGTTTTTATGATGACTGTGTCAGTAGTATTTATTTTCCTGCTGTATAAACTTGTGCAGGGGCGTTTTGCAAATGCCATCGTGGGATTTTTAACACGCTTTATCCATCTGGATTATGATACTGCCATGCAAGTGTATCATGTTGTTATCAGAAGCAGGCTGGAATTTATTATTATGATTGCCATTCTGGTTGTATTTCTGATTATTTTAAGAATCTATTTGAGGGGTTTTACCAGATATTTTAATGAAATCAATCAGGGAATCAATGCTTTGCTAGAAGAAGATACGGAAGATGTGGCATTGTCCCCGGAACTTAGCGCGACGGAAAAGAAAATCAATTCCATTAAACGGACGCTTATCCAGCGGAAACTGGCGATGGAGATTGCGGAAAAAAAGAAAAACGATTTAGTTGTTTATCTTGCCCATGATTTGAAGACGCCCTTGACTTCCGTCATCGGCTATCTGACGTTATTGCGGGATGAAGGGCAGATTTCTGAGGAACTGAGGGAAAAATATCTTTCTATTTCTTTAGAAAAGGCGGAACGTCTGGAAGAGTTAATCAATGAATTTTTTGAGATTACAAGGTTTGGTTTATCAGAGATTGCGCTGGAATATAGCACGGTGAACCTGACGCGGTTGTTTGAACAGTTGGTGTATGAGTTTCAGCCGATGTTTGCCGAAAAGGATTTGAAATGCAATCTTACTATCGCGCCAGATATGAGGCTGAAATGTGATGTCGATAAGATGCAGCGTGTCTTCGATAATCTGTTACGAAATGCCGTTAATTATAGTTTTGAGCATGGGACGATTGAGATTAGAATCTGTGAGGAAGAAGAAACGATGCGGATTCTGTTTTCCAATCATGGGAATACGATTCCGGCGGAAAAGCTGGAACGAATTTTTGAACAATTTTACCGTCTGGATACGGCGAGGGGCACGCAAAGCGGCGGCGCCGGATTAGGGCTGGCGATTGCTAAGAAAATTGTGGAACTTCATGGGGGGTCTATTACGGCAAGAAGCGAGACGGAAATCATTGAATTTGAAGTAATGCTTCCGCTTTCGTAGGAAAATCGTAAGAATTTCGTGATAAAAATATGGGAAAACCGTTACGGGAAACGGAAAAACAGCGTTTTTGCTTTTGGTACAATACCAATCAAGGCAGGGGCGCTGTTTTTGATCATATAGGAAATTGCTCGATAAAAAATTGCAGAGGAGAAGTGTGATGGCAAGAAAAAGAATAACGCAGAGATTCCCGTGGTTATTACCGTTTCGCAGATGGCAGAGAAAGAAGATGTTCTATCTTTTCATGCGTCTGGATAAAAACCGTTATGCAAAAGAAAAAGCTGCGTATCCGCTGCCCTATGAGCTGTTTAGCACAGCCTCTTTGATGAGAAATCCAGACAGTGGTTTTGCTATGCAGTATCAGGAAAACAAAGTTTATAATCTGCATCTTGCAGCCGAAACAATCAATCATATTATCATAAGGCCGGGCGAAACGTTTTCTTTCTGGCAGCTCGTAAGATATGCAGATAGCAGTCGTCCGTATAAAGACGGACTGACTTTTGTGGATGGGAAAATTACCGGCGCTTATGGCGGCGGGCTATGCCAGTTAAGTAATCTGCTGTTCTGGCTGTTTCTGCATATTCCGGTGGAAATTGTGGAACGGCATGGACACGAGGAAGAGTCCTTTCCCCCTGCTGACAAGGCGCTGCCTTATGGCGTGGATGCCACGGTTTATGAGGGCTGGAAAGATTTAAAAGTAAAAAATACGACGGAGCATCTTTTTCAAATCGTTATTACGTTTGATGAGGATTATATGTATGGAAGTATCCGCTCAGACGAGGAGGCGGCGTATCGGTATGAAATTTACAACCGGGAGGTTTCCTATTACCGGAAGCAAGGAAAACTTTACCGGGAAGTTTCCGTGGATGGCGTCAGAGAGGATAAGGCGGGATACCGGGAAGAGATTTCTTTCTATAGAACGGTTTGTGAAATCGGGTATCCGCTGCCGGAGGATATCGGCTAGAAGGAATCAGAAAGGAGCATGACTATAAAAATGAAAACTTTACGCGCAAAGAAAAAAATTGCCGTGATTTTTGGCGGAAATTCAATGGAATATGAGGTATCGCTGCAATCGGCGTTTGCCGTGCTGGAAAATCTGGACGCTGGGAAATATGACGTCATTCCAATTGGGATTACCCGAAACGGCGCATGGTATCACTACACTGGAAAGTATCATTGTATCCCGGATAATACTTGGGTGCAGGATGGTGAAAATCTGCGTTCGCTTGGCGTTTCCCCGGACTGTACCCGGAAAGCTTTGATTGCACTGTCGGAGCATGAGTATACGTTTATCCAGATTGATGCAGCGTTTCCTGTATTGCATGGTAAAAACGGGGAAGACGGCAGTGTACAGGGATTATTTGAGTTGGCGGGAATCCCTGTGGTGGGCTGTAATACGCTTGCCTCGGCGCTTTGTATGGATAAAGAAAGGGCGCATAAGCTGGTCGGGGCGTCCGGGATATCCGTGCCGTCGTCTGTGACGCTCCATTCCTATGACAGAAAAAGGTCGCAAGGCGAAGTGGCTGCTGGATTATCTTATCCATTATTTGTGAAACCTGTCCGTTCCGGTTCTTCTTTTGGAATTACAAAAGTGATGGAAAAAGAAAAACTATCGGAAGCCATAGAGAAGGCGTTTCAATATGATGATGCAGTGATCGTGGAAGAGGCTGTGGAAGGCTTTGAAGTAGGCTGTGCGATTCTTGGAAAAGAAGCGCTGATAATCGGGCGGGTGGATGAGATTGAACTGCACGGCGGATTTTTTGATTATACGGAAAAATACACGCTCCAATCTTCCCGGATTCATATGCCGGCAAGGATTGATGCCCAGACAGAGAAGCGGATACAGGATACTGCCGCTGCCATTTACAGGATTCTTGGCTGTTCGGGGTTTGCCAGAGTGGATATGTTTCTGACGCCTTCGGGGGAACTTGTTTTTAACGAAGTAAATACCATTCCGGGTTGTACCCTGCATAGCAGATATCCCAATATGATGAAAGGAATTGGTTTGTCTTTCCCGAATATGTTGGACAGACTGATAGAGGTATCCATCGGGGATGATGAAGCAGAATAAGAATTATGCAGGAATTGACAGTTTCAGGCTTGTTGCGGCGTTTCTGGTTGTTGCCATCCATACGGCTCCCTTGTCCTCTTACAGCGGAATCGGGGATTTCATCCTAACACGCGTTTTAGGACGCGTGGCGGTTCCTTTTTTCCTGATGACGTCCGGCTTTTTTCTGATTTCAGAATATGCGCGGAATGCGGAGCCGCTATGGATATTTATGAGAAAAACGTCGCGACTCTATGGAATGTCCATTCTGCTCTATCTGCCGGTTAATTTATACAACGGTTATTTCAAAATGGACAACCTGGCGATGAATTTGTTAAAAGACCTGTTTTTCGACGGTACGCTGTATCATTTGTGGTATTTTCCGGCATCTATGGCAGGTGCGGCGGTTACATGGTATCTTGTCAGAAAATCCGGCTATGCAAAAGCGCTGGCAGTTAGTATCGTTCTTTATGGAATCGGCTTGTTTGGCGATAGTTATTATGGCATTGCAGGGAAGATAGGCTGGCTGCCCGGTTTTTATGAGCTGGTTTTCCGGGTTTCGGATTATACGAGGAACGGTATCTTCTATGCACCGCTGTTTATGACGCTTGGCGGTATTCTTGTGAATTGGAAGCAGGATACGCCGATAAAAAAGGATATCTTCGGCTTTGGGCTTACGTTTGCCGGAATGCTTCTGGAAGCCTTGATCCTTCGGCATAATAGGCTGCAGCGTCATGACAGTATGTATATTTTGCTGCCATTTTGCATGTTTTTCCTCTTCCGGATGCTTTTACGCTGGAAAGGAAAGCGTATTGTCCAGATTAGAACGCTGGCTTTGTTTATCTATATTCTTCATCCGATGATAATTATAGGAGTGCGACTTTTTTCTAAACTAACTGGAATGTGGAGTCTGTTCGTAGAAAATAGCCTGATACATTATCTGACAGTGTGCGTTCTATCGATGCTTGTTTCTGCCTGTTGTGTTATGCTTCCGGGCGAAAAAAGATTGCAAAAGCAGGGCGGTCAGCATGATACGGACAGGGCGTGGATTGAAATCAATCTGCGGAATCTGGAACATAATGTAGAAACCATCAAAGAAAAGATGCAGCCCCAAAGCGAGCTGATGGCGGTGATTAAGGCCAGAGCTTATGGGCATGGGGAATATGAGATTTCTACCTGCCTGAATAAAATGGGCGTAAAGGCGTTTGCCGTGGCGACGATTGACGAGGGTATCCGGTTAAGAAAATACGGTATCAAAGGGGAAATTCTTGTGCTCGGATACACCGCGCCGGAGAGGGCATGGGAAGTGAAAAAATATCACCTGATACAGACGATACTGGATTATGACTATGCAAAGTCCCTCAATAAGCAGGGCGTCAGGCTCAAGGTTCATATCAAAGTCGATACGGGGATGCATCGGTTAGGAATCCCGCACGATAGATGGGCAGAAGCGGGAAAAATTTTTCAGATGAAATATCTGAATGTGTGCGGAATTTATACGCATTTATGCTGTGCAGATAGTCTACTGGCGGAAGATGTGGCTTATACGAAGGAGCAGATTGGGAAATTCTATGCGTTGCTTCATGCATTGGAAAAAAGCGGAATCGCCATACCCAAGATACACATACAAAGCAGTTACGGGCTGTGGAATTACCCAGAGCTGCAATGCGATTATGTCAGAGCCGGCATATCACTCTACGGGGTTTCTAGCGTATCGGGGAGGGAAACGAGACAAAACCCGGATTTGCTGCCAGTACTCGCCTTGAAAGCAAGAGTGATTCTGATTCGTTTCGTGCCAAAAGGCGAAAGCATCGGTTATGGAAGATGCCATATAACGGATAGGGACAGCAAAATTGCCATCCTGCCAATTGGATACGCAGACGGGATTCCCAGAACCCTATCCTGTAAAAAAGGCAGAGTCCTGATTCGGGGAAAAGAAGCTCCAATCATAGGAATGGTCTGCATGGATCAGCTTGCCGTCGATATCACCCGGATTGCCCAGGCAGCAGTCGGCGATATAGCGACATTCATAAGCCCCGCAAGGGACTCTAGTTTGTCCGCACCCGCAGTCGCCGGATACGCAGACAGCATCAGTAACGAATTACTGTGCAGGCTGGGACAGAGACTGCCGGTTATTCCACAACTTTCTGAAAATGCGGATAATCCTTGTCCGGTTATTCCACAACCTTCTGGAAATGTTGATAATCCTTGCACGAGTTCCAGTTTCCGCCCCATGTAAAACCATGCTCTGTAAAGAGTTTGTAACATAAATCAGTTTCATCGATTTTATAGGGAAAATCTTTGGAGCGGTCTGCATAGATTTCGCTCCCGGCGGGGGAAATATAATCCTCGCCGTTTCCGTCCCTGTTAAAAACGATATACGGATTATAAAAAGGATTAATATCGATAGCGCAGCCGAGCGCATGTTTCGACAGACTGGCTGTGCCGTCCACGACCCTGTAATTAAAGCAGGAAGTATTATTGTCCGTCATGGAAGCGGTATCATCCCCCTGATATTCGTCGATCAGCCTTATTTTTTCAATCTGATACTCATTTACATACAATTCATAAAAAATATCTACCAGATCTTCAACAATTCCCCGGTTGCAGATAAGCTCACCGGTCTGCGCTTCCCCATTGAAATCATAATAAAGCACGGAAAGATAACGCAGTTCCTCGTAAGAAACAGCGGGCGTTTCATTATCTGCCAGCATATTGAAAACAGGAACCGCCGAAGAAGTGGCTTCCGATGCGGATACAGGGTAGGAAATGCCGGTGATTCTTTGTTTGACTTCATCGGTCAATGGCTCGTAATAGAAGCCTTCCTGATAAATGACGCGGTCCGCGGGGGTAGAGTCATCTGTGCGCGCGTTGCTTGCAGAGCCGGAACCGTCGGTGAGCGTATTGCTGGCTGCAGAGCCTGAGCCGTCAGTGCGCATGTCGTCGGCTGCAGAGCCTAAACCGTCAGTGCGCGTGTCGTCAGTAGTGCCGCCCGTGCCGTCGTTGATTGTATGATTTTGATTCATTTCTGGATTCATTTCCTCATCAGATTCTTCGCTTGATTCATCTATATGCGCCGTGCTATTCCCATATGCCAGTTCCGGGTTGTCCGCCGCATAATCCGACAGGGTTTCCGAGTCGGTCAGAAGATGCACGAAGAAAGCGCAGACAATGATGAGTGTAAACAAGAAAAAGATGGATTTCAGCAATTGGTTTTGTAAATTTTTTTTCATAAGAGGTCTCCATGTCAGGGTTGTTTATAATAGCAATTATAATATCAAAGTAAATTTATAATATCAAAATAAATTATAGTATCAAAGTTATCTATAATATCGGAACAATTTGCTAGGCAAAATAGCTTGCCCATCGTGGCAGCGCCTGTGATTAGTGTACCACAAAATGGGGGAAGGGGATACATTTTCTGGGGGAATTAGGCGGAGTGTACCGGCAGTAAAAAATATTTCAAATAAATTGGTTGTGCTAAGAAAAACAGAATCTGATAAATAAGCAATGGTGACTGCGAGGTTCATGTTCCCTGCTGTGCAGTGGCTTATTTTCTTGCACTGTTATTTTTTTTGTAGCTTATTGCAGGTGTGGATTTGTATGCTGTTATTATCATGACAGCCGCACGGACATTGATGTCAAAATTCTTTTAGAATTTTTTCTTCATTTACCACGGTAAAGTCGCTAAACCGATAGGAACGGATTCTTTCCTTTACAATGAGTGGAATTAGGAAACCATTGCCGGTCAGCTTTGCGCATCGGTTAATAACCGTTTTATTAGAAACTTTCATTATTCTGCTCACATCAATTGGTGTAAATTCATATAAATGTTTCTCAATTAAAAAGACGAGAAATTCTTTCTCTTTCAAACTCAAATGGGAAAGCGCAGTATAAAGTGATTCATCCCCTGCCTCTAATGACAAACTGCATACTTTTGATGAATATAATTCAACCATGCGTAGGAAATAATCAATCCAGATTTCAGGATGAGGCGGATTGTCTCTTCCTAAATAATACAATTCAGGCAGTCCCATTTGCAAAGCGCGATAGTATTCTTCCGCGTCATAAGCAAAGTACTCTTCCAAAGAACCGATACCACTGAACCCATATCCATATTTATCCAAAACAAAACCAGACATTAAACGGGCGGTACGTCCATTTCCGTCTTCAAAGGGATGTATCGTTACTAACTGATAATGTACGACTGCGGCAATGATTAGCGGATGGTCATCTGTTGTAGTTACATATTCTATAAGCTCATCCAGCAATTTTGGAATGTCGATATACTCTGGCGGAATATACTCCGCTTTTCCTGTTTCTGAATCATATACCGCAAACAGGACTCCGGGGGGCATTGCGCCGCGCAAGCCTATTTTTTCTTTTGGCGCGCCTTTTTCAACCAACGCCTGTACTTCCATGAGCAAGTCTTTTGAAAAATCAGCCGCTGCATTTACTTTCTTTTCCAAAAAATTCAATGCCATATAGTAATTTCTTACTTCCTGCTCTGGTTTCATAAAATGCCGATGCGCATCGCTTTCAATCGCCGCATCGGATTGTCCTTCAGTAAGCGGGTTCCCTTCGATTTTATTGGAAGCATACGAACTCTTCTTTTTGGAATTTTTTCTAAGTCTATTGATAGTGGCTGGCGGAATTGCCACAGTACTTAAAGAGTACCGATTATTATCAATGGCGGATATTTTTTTTAAAATATTATTAGTGAGAGTTACCTTTATCAAAACGATTATCTCCTTTTCTATGAAACTATTATATCAATTTATAGCTTATTATTCCATTATTATTTCACTATTTTTTCACTATTATTTCACTATTGAAATTTTATGTAAAAAAAGAAAGGTTACCTGATTTCGCGACAGCTTCTTTAGTGAGGTTTCTTCTGGGACTGGGATAACTGCTGGAGGAATGGGCGCCAGACAATCCCTCTTGTAATTCCCCCCATTATTTGTTACAATGCAGGCATGGAAAAACCAAAAAGCAGTTTGAAAATCTAGAAATCTGAGAATCTAAGAAGTAAGAAGCGGGATGAAATATGGGAATTATTAAGACGGACAAATTAGTATTTGAATATATCAGACGGGATGAGGAAGGCAATGTAGAAGGCATTACGAGAGCCGTGGATGAAGTTGATCTGGACGTGAAACAGGGAGATTTTGTCGCCATATTGGGGCATAACGGTTCGGGCAAGTCCACCCTTGCCAAGCATATCAATGCGATTCTGTATCCGACGGAAGGAACTGTCTGGGTAGACGGCATGGATACGGCGGAGGATAAGAATCTATGGGATGTGCGGCAGAATGCCGGCATGGTCTTCCAGAATCCCGACAATCAGATTATCGGGCAGGTGGTGGAGGAAGACGTAGGATTCGGACCGGAAAATATGGGCGTTCCCACTGCCGAAATCTGGGAGCGGGTGGAAGAAAGCCTGAAAGCTGTTGGAATGTATGAATACAGGAAACATTCGCCCAATAAACTGTCCGGTGGGCAGAAACAGAGAGTATCCATTGCGGGCGTGATTGCGATGCACCCGAAATGTATTATTTTGGACGAGCCGACGGCGATGCTTGACCCGAACGGACGTAAAGAGGTTATCCGCGCAGTCAGGGCGTTGAATGCGGCGGAGGGCATTACTGTCGTGCTGATTACCCATTATATGGAAGAAATTATCCATGCGGATAAAGTTTTTGTCATGGATAAAGGAAAGATTGCAATGGAAGGAACACCGAGAGAAATTTTTTCACAGGTAGAGCGGCTGAAAGAACTGCGTTTAGATGTGCCGCAGGTGACGTTATTGGCGTATGAGCTGCAAAAGGGCGGCATGAAAATCCCGGATGGGATTTTGACGATAGAAGAATTGGTGCAAGCGTTGTGCTGAAAGGATAGAGAAAGATGTCTTTGATATTGGACCATGTGGATTATGTATATGAGGGCGATACCCAGCTGGCAGTCCATGCCTTAAAAGATGTGAGTCTGGTAATCCCGGATGGGCAGTTTATCGGATTAATCGGGCATACGGGCTCCGGTAAGTCTACGCTGGTACAGCATTTGAACGGGCTGTTAAAGCCTACGGGCGGCGCGATTTACTTTAACGGCGCGGACATTCATGACAGGGATTATGATAAAAAGTTGCTGCGCAGCAAGGTCGGGCTGGTTTTTCAGTATCCGGAACACCAGTTATTTGAGATAGACGTTTTCAGCGACGTCTGCTTCGGACCTAAGAATTTAGGATTGTCCCGGAGTGAGACGGAGCTTCTCGCTTATGCGGCGTTAAAGCAGGTCGGTTTAGAGGATGAATTTTTTTATCAGTCCCCATTTGATTTATCCGGCGGGCAGAAAAGAAGGGTGGCGATTGCGGGCGTGCTCGCCATGAACCCGGATATTTTGATTCTGGATGAGCCGACGGCGGGGTTAGACCCTAAGGGCCGGGATGAGATTCTGGACCAGATTGCCAGGCTGCATGAGGAAACGGGCATTACGGTCATTCTGGTGTCCCATAGCATGGAAGATGTCGCGAAATATGTGGAGCGTATTATCGTCATGAACCGGGGCAGCGTACTCTATGATGATGCGCCAAAAGAGGTTTTCAGGCATTATCAGGAATTGGAGCAGGTGGGGCTTGCTGCGCCGCAGGTGACTTATATCATGCAGGCGCTTAGGAAAAAGGGGCTGCAGGTCAAAACGGACATTACAACGATTGCGGAAGCGAAAGAGGAAATTCTGCGCGTTTATAAAATGGGCTAGCATTTTTGGAGGGAAATTATGTTACGCGATATTACATTGGGCCAGTATTATCAGACGGACTCCGTCATTCATAAATTGGACCCGCGGGTAAAACTGATAGCGACGATTGCTTTTATCATCTCGCTTTTTGTAGTGAAAAATATTTTCGGTTATCTGATAGCGGCAGGGTTTCTTGTGTGTGTCATCAAATTGTCCAGAGTGCCTTTCCGCTTTATGGTAAAGGGCATGAAGGCGATCGTTTTTCTGCTGCTTATCACAGTCGTTTTCAATCTCTTTCTGACGCCGGGGGAGGCGCTTGTCACGGTCTGGAAACTGACGATTACGAAAGAGGGGCTGCGGACGGCGTTTTTCATGAGCATCAGGCTGACATTTCTGATTATCGGGTCTTCGGTGATGACGCTGACGACGACGCCCAACAATCTGACGGACGGCATGGAAAGGCTGATGTCGCCGCTTAAAGTTTTCCGGGTGCCGGTGCATGAGGTGGCGATGATGATGTCGATTGCCCTGCGGTTTATTCCCGTGCTGCTGGAAGAGACGGATAAAATCATGAAAGCGCAGATTGCCAGAGGAGCTGATTTTGAGAGCGGCAACCTGATTAAGAAAGCCAAAAGCCTCGTGCCGCTTCTGGTGCCGCTTTTCATATCGGCATTCAGGCGGGCGAACGATTTGGCGATGGCGATGGAAGCAAGGTGCTATCGCGGCGGGGAACATAGGACGAAAATGAAGCCCCTTCAATATAGGAAGCGGGATGGAATCGCCTATCTGATTCTGGCGTGTTATCTGGCGCTTTGCGTCGGCATGAATTTTCTGTGGCCCATCTTATCCGGCGTTTTAATCGGGGGCATAGGCGCAGCATCATAGCGTGGGAAAGGCATGGTTAGGTATGAAAAGAATTATGTTAACCGTCGCATATGACGGGACGAATTACCACGGCTGGCAGGTGCAGCCGAACGGGGAAACGATAGAAGGCGTCTTAAACAGATGCCTTTCTGCGCTTTTAGGGGAAAAAATAGAGGTCATCGGCGCAAGCAGGACGGATTCCGGCGTGCACGCGCTGGAAAATATCGCCGTGTTTGATACGGATACAAGCATTCCGCCGGAAAAAATTGCCTACGCCTTAAACGCCAGATTGCCGGAAGATATCAAGGTGCAGGAGTCTAGGGAAGTAGCGCCTTCTTTTCATCCCAGATATTGCGACAGCAGGAAGACTTACGAATACAGAATTTATCACGCCCCCATTCCAATGCCTACAGAAAGGCTGTATGCGCATTTTGTGTATACACCGTTAGATGTTTCGCGAATGCGGGAAGCGGCGGCGTATTTTGTGGGAGAGCATGATTTCAAAAGCTTCTGCAGCGCGGACTCCCAGGTGGAAAATACAGTACGGCGAATCGAGGGCGTGGAAGTGGAAGAACGGGGAAAGCTGATTATCCTGCGGGTTGTGGGCAGAGGCTTCTTATATAATATGGTCAGAATTATGGCAGGGACACTGTTAGAAGTGGGAAAAGGCAGCATAAAGCCGCAGGAAATTATACGGATTCTGGCGGCAAAAGAAAGAGCGGCAGCAGGACCCACGGCCCCGGCACGGGGGCTGACGCTGATGCGGTATGAGTTTCTTTGAGGGAGCATGAAGCGGGTAGGAAAAAATACGAAACAGATTGTGGGTAGATGATGAAATGGAGTGTGGTAGATAGAGTATGGGCGGAACAATGGAGCAGAACGAGCAGCAGATAGAGCGTTTTCTTAGAAGTTACGATTTCATGAAACTTGGACAGGCAATCAATCATGGAAACTGGCAGGCTGCGGCGATGACGGCGCAGAGGATGTCAGACAGCGCCAGAGAACTTGGGCTTTCATCTTTTGTATCGCAGCTAAACGGTATCCGGCAGTGTATCCTGCATAAGCAGGGGAAACAGGCAAAAGACATTCTGGCGGTGATGAGCGCAAAAAGGGTGCAATTGTTGAAGCAGGGAGGAAATAGTTAAATGGCGCTGCAATTTTATTTCGGCGGTTCGGGAGCCGGCAAAAGCAGGAAGCTGCACGAAGATTTGATTGCGGCGTCCCTGCGGGAACCGAAGCGTAATTTTTTATTGGTCGTACCGGACCAGTTTACGATGCAGACACAGATGGATTTGGTTCTGGAACATCCCCAGAAAGGGATTATGAATATTGATGTTTTAAGTTTCGGCAGACTGACGCACCGGATTCTGGAAGAGGTGGGGCATGAGGAGTATCCCGTGCTAGACGATACGGGCAAAAGCCTTATCCTTCGCAAAGTTGCAGAGCAGGAGCAGCAGAAGTTATCTGTCATCGGGAAGTATCTACATAAGCCGGGCTACATCAATGAGGTCAAATCTGCGATTTCGGAGTTTATGCAGTACGGCGTCGGTGTAGCGGAAGTGACGCAGCTTGCAGAATACGCCAGCAAAAGAGGCATGCTGCACCACAAGTTAAAAGATTTGGAAATTTTATACGAGAGTTTTCTCACTTATATCCATGCGAAATTTATCACGACGGAAGAGACGTTGGACCAATTGCGGGAGGCATTGCCGAAATCTGAAATTATCCGGGACTGCGTGATTGCTTTTGACGGATTTACCGGATTTACGCCGGTGCAGAACCGGGTGATTCAGGAACTGATGCGGCTGGCAGCGCGCGTGATCGTCACGATACCGATAGATACGGCAGAAAATCCTTATCTGTTGGATGGGGAGCAGAAGCTTTTTCATCTGAGTAAGAAAACCGTCGCAGATTTGAAGAAATTGGGGGAAAAGGCGGGCTGCGAACTGCTTCCGGCAATGGTCTGCGAAGAAAAGATTGAAGGTAGACTGCCCCGTTTTGCAAAGAATCCCGAACTGGCGCACCTGGAACAATATCTGTTCCGCTATCCGGGAAAGGCTTATGAGGGGGAAACAGAGTGTATCCGCCTGAGCGTGGCGTCCACGCCGAAAGAAGAAGTTCGGCAGACCTGTATGGAAATTCATAGGCTGCTTGTGCGGGAAGGGCTGCATTACCGGGATATCGCGGTGGTGACTGGCAGCATGGAAACCTATGGACGAGATTTGGAAGAGGAATTTGCAGCGTTTGGCATTCCTATCTATATGGATAAGACGAGGGGGATTCTGTTTCATCCCTTTACCGAATATATCCGCAGCGCGCTGCAGCTAATTCTACAGGATTTTAGCAGAGAAGCGGTGTTTCATTACCTGCGGACGGGACTTTGCGGATTTGAATGGGAAGATATCGATGTGCTGGAAAATTATATCAGAAGATGCGGTATCCGGGGTAGGAAACGCTGGAGCGAGCTTTTTGTCTATAAAGAAGAGGATGGGGAGGAGGGCGTCGCCCGTCTTGCCCGCTATAATGCGCTGAGAGAGCGGCTAATGGAGCAGCTTGCGCCATTGCTTGCAGAACACCGGACGGCAAAGGAGCAGGTCTATGCGCTGTATGAGTTTCTGGTGAAAAATGAGCTGCAGCAGAAATTGCAGCGGTATGAGCGGAAATTTGAAGCCGAGGGGGAGCTAGCGAAAGCCAAGGAATACGGACAGATATATGGGCTTGTCATCGACCTGCTGGATCAGATAGAAGGGCTTCTACAAGAGGATGCTATGGGACTGCGGGAGTTTGCGGATATCTTAGATGCGGGATTTGGGGAAATCACGGTAGGGACGATTCCCCAGAATGTGGACAGAGTCGTAATAGGCGATATCGAAAGGACCCGGTTAAAGCAGGTAAAAGTATTGTTTTTCTTGGGAATCAACGATGGCAATATTCCCAAAGGAACCGGTGGCGGGGGCATTATCTCGGATATTGACAGGGAATTTCTGAAAGAATCCGGGCTGGAACTGGCGCCTACGCCGCGGCAGCAGATGTATATCCAGCGGCTGTATCTGTATCTGAATATGACCAAACCGTCTGAAAAATTGTATCTGTCTTATGTCAAGATTGGAAACGACGGCAAGAGCAAACGCCCGGCGTACCTGATTGATACGATGCGAAAACTTTTTCCAGAATTGCAGGTGTCCCAGCCGGAACTTTTTCCGGTGGAGGAGCAGTTGATGGGCGGGAGACAGGATGTCCGCTTTTTTACAGAGCTGCTGCGGGAGTATGCGGCGGACAGATTGCAAAAGGACGAAGAGAGGACATTATTTACGTTTTATTATAGTTACTCCCATAACGAGACTTATAAAGAGCAGATTGGAAAACTGGTGGAAACGGCTTTTTATCAGTATCCGGGCAGTCTGCTTTCCAGACAGGTGACGAAGCTATTGTATGGAAGTATTCTGCAAAACAGCGTCAGCCGTCTGGAAAAATATGCGGCGTGCGCCTATGCCCATTTTCTACAATACGGGCTGGCGTTAAAAGAACGGAAAGAATACAGTTTTGAAGACGTGGATATGGGAAATGTATTCCACGGTGTTTTGGAGTTATTTGCCGAAAAGCTGGCGACACGCCATTATACCTGGCTGGATTTTCCCAAAGAAACCGGGGAGCAGATGTTAGAAGAAGCGATAGAAGAGTATGCCGTCAATTATGGCGAAACCATTCTCTATAGCAACGCCAGAAACCGGTATCTTTTACAGAGAATCCAGCGGATATTGAGCCGCACGGTCAATACAATGCAGGCGCAGTTGCGAAAGGGCTCCTTTTTACCGGAGCATTTTGAGGTGGCTTTTTCCATGCCGGAGGATTTGGAGGCTGTGAATATCGCGTTGACCGAACAGGAAAAAATGAAACTACGCGGCAGAATCGACAGAATTGATGCCTGCCAGGATAATGATACCTTGTATGTCAAAGTCATTGACTATAAGTCGGGAAGTAGACGCTTTGATATTGCCGCATTGTATTACGGTTTACAGTTGCAGTTGGTAGTTTATATGAATGCTGCGGTGGAAATCGAGCAGAAAGCGCACCCGGATAAAAACGTCGTACCGGCGGCGATGCTGTATTATCATATCGCAGACCCCATGATTGAGGATGGGCAGACGCTGACGCCGGAGCAGTTAAATCGGAAATTATTGCAGGAATTAAAAATGACCGGAGTAGTTAGTGGAAATGACAGGACTGTCAGGCTGTTGGACGGGGAATTTGAGGATAAGTCCGATATTATCCCGGTTGAGCGGAAAAAAGACGGCACTTTTTCGGCGCGTTCGAGCATTATCAGCGAAGCGGATATGCAGACGGTCTCAGATTATGTGACCTATAAGATTAAGGAGCTTGGGAGCGGCATTTTACAGGGCAACATAGCAGTCAGTCCCTGCGAGCAGAACGGAAACAGCGCTTGTACCTATTGCGCTTATCGAAGCGTCTGCGGCTACGATGCGGAAATCGTAGGCTACGAAATGCGTAGATTAGGGAAACTTTCAAAGGAAGAAGCTATAGCGCGGATGAAACAGGATATGGAGCAGGGATGAAAAAAGCGTATTTTTTGTCATATAGGAAATTGCTTGATGCAGCGGAAGAATGCAAAGCATTCTTCCCAAGATAATCGCGTAAGCGATTTTCTTGTTAGATAATCGCGTAAGCGATTTTCTTGTGTAATAGGAAATTGCGCCAAAGAGCGGAAGAATGCGAAGCATTCTTCTGAACATAATGCCGAAGGCATTTTGTTCTAGGATAAGAGAGGGACAAGGTTATCAATATTATGGGAGTGACATTTACGGAAAAACAGCAGAAAGTCATCGATACCCGCGGGTGCAATCTTCTGGTGTCGGCGGCGGCTGGCTCCGGGAAAACGGCGGTTTTGGTGGAGCGGATTGTGAAAATGATCAGCGAAGGGGAGCATCCGGCGGATATCGACAGGCTTTTAATCGTGACTTTCACGGTGGCGGCGGCAGCGGAAATGCGGGAGCGAATCAGCGATGCGATTGGGCGGCGATTGACGCAGCAGCCGGATAACGAGCATTTGCAAAGACAGATGACCCTGCTTCACAATGCGCAGATTACCACGATTGACAGTTTCTGTCTGTTTGTGATTAGAAATCATTTTCACACGATCGGTTTAGACCCCGGTTTCAGAATCGCGGACGAAGGGGAATTGAAGCTGTTACAGGCGGATGTGCTGGGTTCAGTTCTGGAGCAGTGCTATCTGGAAGAGGAAGAAGCTTTCCTACACTGTATGGAATATTTTAGTACCGGCAGCAGGGATAAGGCGGTGGAAGATGCAGTTTTCAAGCTCTATGATTTCGCGATGAGCCACCCCTTCCCGGAGGACTGGCTGCAGGAGCGGAAAGAGGATTATGCAAGCGGCTCTATATCGCAGGAGCCGGCATGGATGCGGGAGCTGGTGGAAGAGACGGGCAGACTGTTGCAGGGATTGATAGACCGAATTGGTCAATGCATTAAAATCTGTGAAGAGCCGGACGGTCCCTATATGTACGGGGAAATATTGGACACTGAATATGAAATGCTTGAACGACTGGCAGCCACGCAGACTTACGAAGAGCGGCAGCGTATGTTTGAGACAGTTTCTTTTGGCAGGCTATCTTCTAAAAGGGATGAATCCGTATCCTTAGCTAAGCGGGAACTGGTGAAAAATATGCGCGGGGAAATCAAGGAACAGTTACAGGCATTGCAGAAGAATTATTTTACCCATTCGCTGGAAGAAATATGGCGGCAGATGGAAACCTGCAAGGAAGCTGTCTGTGCGCTGGTAGATTTGACGCTGCGCTTTTTAGAGGCGTTTACCCAGGCGAAGCGGGATAAAAATATATTGGATTTTGATGATATCGAGCATTTTGCCCTACAGATTCTTCTGCAAAAGGGAAAGGACGGCAGCATCGCTCCCACGGAAACGGCGCTGGAATATCGAAGTTATTTTGAAGAGATTCTCATGGATGAGTATCAGGACAGCAATCTGGTGCAGGAATATTTACTGTCCGCCATTTCCAAAGAAGCGGAAGGATATTTCAACCGTTTCATGGTCGGCGATGTGAAACAGAGCATCTACAAATTCAGGCTGGCAAGACCGGAACTTTTCATGGAAAAATACGAGACTTACGGGGAGGTAGAAGGTCAAAATACCCTGCGGATTGACTTACATAAGAATTTCCGCAGCAGAGAGGAAGTGCTTATCAGCACAAACACCGTCTTTTCCCAAGTCATGCGGGAGGAGCTGGGCGGCGTCGTCTATGATGAGAAAGCGGCTCTTTATGCCGGGGCTTCTTACCCGGAAAATACGGTCAATGCAGAATGGGCAGAAGATGAAGAACAGACAGGCAATGCAAAGAATGAGGATAGCCTGAATGATAGAAGATATACGGAACCTATTGACAATGAGACAGAATTACTTCTCTTCGTAGAGAAAGAGGAGGAAGAGGAAAGTGCGGACGACACGCCTGGCGCAAAGCAGCAGGAAGCCTACGGAATCGCCAGAGAGATTAGGAAGCTTGTAACTTCTTTTCAGGTGACGGATAAAGAAAGCGGTACGCTGCGGAAGGCTTCTTACCGGGATATCGTTATCCTGCTTCGGACGACGGCGGGGTGGGATGAGGAATTTAAGCGGATTCTGGAAGAAGAGGGCATTCCGGTGCATGTGACTTCCAAAACCGGTTATTTTGCCACGACAGAAATCCGGGAGCTGCTGCATTTTCTGAGGATTCTGGATAATCCGCTGCAAGACATTCCTCTATATGGGGCGCTGCACTCCTATTTCGGCGGTTTTACAGAAGAAGAGATAGCCACTGTGAAAGCGGCGTATTCCAAGAGCCGGTATCTGTATGACGCGCTGGTAAGTTATGCGCAGGGCGGGCAGCAGGCATCGGACGTATCTTTACAGGAAAAACTGCGGAAGTTTCTGAAGACGATAACAGATTACCGGGAAAAGGCAGTGTATATGCCAGTGCATGAGATTTTGCAGACGCTGATAAGGGAGTATGCCTATCTGGATTATGTGACGGCGAAACCGGGCGGCGGCAGACGGCGCGCCAATGTGGAAATGCTGCTTGTGAAGGCGTCGGACTATGAGAAAACGAGTTATTACGGAATGTATCATTTCCTGCGTTACATAGAGCAGTTGGAAAAATATGATGTGGATTACGGCGAGGCGAATCTACAGGATGAAAATGCGGACGTGGTCAGGATTATGAGTATCCACAAAAGCAAAGGACTCGAATTTCCCATCTGTATCGTGGCGGGGTTGGGCAAAAGCTTTAATAACCGGGATGCAAACTCCCGTCTTGTCATGGATATGGAGCGTGGAATCGGTGTGGACTATGTGAATCCCAGACTGCGGATAAGCAGCCGGAATCTCAGGAGAAATTTTATCGCTTTCAAACTG
This sequence comes from Blautia sp., assembly GCA_023664455.1. Classification (GTDB taxonomy): domain Bacteria; phylum Bacillota; class Clostridia; order Lachnospirales; family Lachnospiraceae; genus UBA3282. The sequence goes on along the minus strand of JAMPFM010000026.1, from coordinate 16,109 downwards.
CGGCAGGATAATCTGGCGGAAGAACTTCGTATCCTGTATGTGGCGATGACGAGGGCGAAAGAAAAATTGATATTGACTGGAACGCTCAAGAAAGAAAAGAAAAAGGTCGCATCTTTAACTTTTTTGCAGACGTGCCGGGAAAGGTCGATTCCCTATGATATGCTATTGCAAATGGGCAGTTTTCTGGATGTGCTGCTCTATGCCGCGGCGCGGAATCAATGTTTTGATGCGGTTTGGCAGACTTATGACATAGAACCGGATAAGCAGAATCCTTTTTATGGGGAAGATATGAAGCTGCAGGTGTCGCTTAGGCAATGGGAAGAGACGGCAGGGGGAATGCTGCAAGAGGCGCTCTGGCGGGAAGGAAACAGGAAGAAACTTCTTCTCTGCGGAGCCGCTGGTGAGATTGACCGCATTGACCAACAATTTCTGACAGTGCTGTCTGATACGTTTTCTTATCAGTATCCATACGAGAATTTACGGGACTTGTATACGAAGACAACCGTGTCAGAATTGAAAAAGGCAGGGATGAAAGAAGAGACAGATTTTTCATTCCCCTTATATGAAGAAGAGCAGGTGGTTCCATATCTGCCCAGATTTATCAGGCAGGAAGAGGACGTCAGCGGGACGGATAGAGGAAGCGCCTATCATAAAGTCATGGAACTGTTTGATTTCACACTGTTGACTGATATGGTCAATGTAAAAGAGGAGGCCAATCTGCTGAGCGCAGACGCCCGGCGGCAGAGACTGCAGGATATCGCAAGGCAGGAAATGAACCGGATGCTGGCAGAGGGGAAATTATCGCAGGTCTATTATGATGCGGTTTCCATAGCGAAGATAGCGGCATTTCTGGACAGCGATATTGCAAGGCGGATGGCGGCTGCAGCAACGGCGGGAACCCTTTACAGGGAGCAGCCCTTCGTGCTGGGGCTTCCGGCAAATCGTCTAAATGAGGCATTTCCGCCGGAAGAGATTGTATTGATACAGGGAATTATCGACGTCTTTTTTGAAGAAGCGGGCAGTTATGTGGTGGTGGATTATAAGACCGATGCAGTCAAAACGCCGCAGGAGCTGGTGCAAAGATATCAGACGCAGTTAGACTATTACGGCGAAGCCTTAGAGCAGCTTTCGGGATATAAGGCGACGGGACAGGGGTTTTATACCTCTGCTAAAATCATTTATTCTTTTAGACTGGGAATGGAAATCCTGCTGGACTAATCAGGCAGCCATAAAAACTATCAGACGGCCAAAAAGAGAAGAACGCGCTCTCTTTCCGCCGTCTGTTGTAAAGAATTTAATTTTCTTTGTAATTTACAATTTCATCGATTAATTGCGGAAGTTTTTCTTCCATCGTCTCATCGTCAAACTGGCAGGTCCCTACCGCTTTATGACCGCCGCCGCCGTATTTTAACATCAGACTGCCCACATTGACGTTGGACGTTCTGTTCAAAACGCTGTAGCCAACCGCCGCAGAACAGCCGTGGCCGCCTTTGCCGTTGACAATCCATACGGAAATATTCTGTTCGGGATACATGCTGTAAATCAGGAAACGGTTGCCGGAATAAATCGGGTCAACGCCGCGCAAATCGGAAATAATCACGTCTTTTTCCACACGGGTATGGGCGCGCACCATTTCCTTGAATTTCGCATCCTGCTCTTTATAAATGGCGATACGCTCCTGCACATCGGGCAGGGCAAGAATCTCTTCCGTGTTCATGGTTCTGCAGCACTCCATCAGCTTTTCCATTAACTGATAATTGGAAATGGTGAAATTCCGCCATCTTCCCAGACCGGTCCTGGGATCCATCAGGAATCCTACCAGAATCCAGCCGGTAGGGTTCTGGATTTCATCGATGGTCAGATTGCCGGAATCGACTTTATCAACGGCAACCATCATATCATCAAAATGGGAAAACCGCTCCTGACCACCATAATACTCATAAATAATGCGTGCACAGGAAGGGGTGATGCGGCTTTCGCCCTTATATTTTCCGGCGAGTTCATTGCGCTCATGTTCACTGGAATGGTGGTCGAACCACAGACCACAGCCTTCTACAAAAGGAACGTTGGCAAGTACGTCATTTTCCGTGATTTCCACAAGACCGTCCTGCAAGTCCTTGGGATGCGCAAATTTCCAACTGTCAATTAATCCGATTTCTTTTAACAAGGCGCCGCATGCCAGACCGTCGAAATCGGAACGGGTAACTAATCTCATAATAGACCTCCATTCTTATTTAGTCTGCGAGTTTGCGCTCGCGATAGTATCCTTGTCCGAAAAAGAATCTATAAAAATTATATAGGAAAATGGGAGTTTTTTCAAGCGGTAACCCATCAACAATCCTGTAATGCCATATATTCTTCAAGAATACTATCCACATCATAATTCGGAGCGTACTTTTCCGCTATATCGCAGATACGTTGGATTGTATCCAGACTATCTTCCAGGTCTTCTGCTATTGCTTCTGGGGTTTTGCCTTTTATCAGTTTCCGACAGATTAATTCTATGTCTCGTTCAATTTTACCTTCCGCTCTGCCTTCCCGCCTGCTGTCCCACATCATCACTTCAAGCTTCATATACTCCTGCCTCCATTTCTTATGCTGTCTTGCCGCGAGCACTTCCTTGTCCAGTTCTTCCGTAAAGGTGTCCTGCGGTTCCAGACTGTCAAAATATTTAAGCAGACTGACAAGTTCTTTGTCAGCGTCGTCCATTTTTCCCTTTGTGTTTAGAAAAATCTTTTCTGTGCCGTCATAAAGGCGGATTGTGGCGTCTTCGAGGCATAGGTTTTCAAAATGGTATATATACCGTCCTTTTCCAAACAAATCAAAGGTACAGATAAAGATTATGTAGTTTTTCCCAAGTTTCTCATAATCCATTCCCTTCTCGATCATGTTGATGTCAATTACCGCCTGGTAATAACGGCTCCTTGCCGGAAGCGCCCCGGTATTCCGCGCCTGCATCTCTACCGCATAGACGGTATCCGCATCATCATCTGCATATACGTCAATGCGTACCCCTTTTGCCCTGTAATCGGGTGCAACTGACTGCTGCTCGTCTATGAATACCAGCTCGCGGATTTTCATATCCAGAATGATTTCCAGCAGCTTTTTGCAGTGTTTCGGGTTGCGCATCACCTTCCCGAACATAAAGTCATCAACAATCGTAAGCTCTTCGTACTTCTTTCTTTTGTTTTCCATAGTTCCTCCTGTGTCCTGCAGGAGTCTATTGTGAAACCCCCGCTCTTTGTTAAGTTGTGTTATCAGCATGGGATTTCTGAAAGAGAATCCATCATGAATGCGGGCGATTTAACCGCCCTGCATGTAGAAAATAATTGATAAACGTAGTATAGCACATTTATATTCAAAAATACAATACTGAATTTGAAGTTTGTATAAAAATCTTCCTTCTTAAACTAAACCCTAATAAAATACCAAAACCATCCGATAACAATTATATAATATTCACACGCTGAGGAAGGAGCATGGTTATTTTATGTGGAATGGAATTGATGATACGAAATACAGATTTGATTCATATAGTGATTACAGGCTTGATTATAACAATGATAACAGGACGATTGCAGGCGGCGTTTACGAGAGACGGATGCATGAGAAAAATCTTGGGGATAATGCAATAACGCCCACGCAGCAAGACCTGCAGTCTGCGGAAGCCCTGAAAGAAAAGCTGAGCGGCGTCACAGTAACGATTTCGCCTGAGACGGCTGAATATATGAGCGGGATTCGGGAAAGGAAAGAAGCACAGAGAGCCGAAGAAGAACGCATACGCCAGGAATACGGCTTTTTATGGAACCCGGAAAATCCATTTGATAGGATTGGAACGCAGTTTTCCGTTTTCAGTGACGCGCTATCGGAAATGGGTTTTTATGATAATCTTAGTGATGAGGAAACCTTACAGGCTGAATGCCTTCTAGGCGGAATGACTTATAGCATGAACAGTCTTTTTGGGACTTTGCAGGAAAAAGAGGCTGTCTGCGGTGGGCTGTCTTCCTATGCGGCAAGGTTTGAATTAGAATCATCAACGGCTGCACTGCGACAATTTTCTGAAAAATTTGTGCCTGTACATATGAGGGATACTTTTGATAATCTGATTGATAAGTATTACGAGCATAATGCGAAAGCGTTGGAGGGATACCGCTCATCCTGGGAGGATTTTCAGGAAGGCAACGCCCGGCTATATGATACAACGGCTTCTAAGAGGATGATTCCATTGAGTGAAGAGGAAAAAATTATCTGGAAGCTGGGAAAAGTAAAGACGACAGAAGCGGATAATATCCATGCTGCAGAGAGTTGGCGGACGCAGCTTCAAAAGCTTGCCAGCGGCGAAAAATCCGTGGACGATTCTATTGCCATGATGCAGGATACCTTAAATGCGCTTGCGTCCGGGAACAGTAAAGACCGCGGCGTGCTTGCCTATGTCAGCCGGTGGAACGCATTTTCCATTGAGAATGCGAGACAATATTGGAAATTGCTTATGGATTAGGGCACTAATTCCCAATCGCCTACCCAGCGTTGATGGCTGATATCATAAAGACGGCGGTAGGTTTTATTATTTTCGGTTTTATATATCCATTTATAATTAGCAGAATAAAGTGTAGCGTTATCAATTGTTGCAGAGATGATATAGGATTGTTGCGCATAAACGGTCATATTTTTGCCACTTAATAAAATGCTTGTAAGCAAACCTGTTAAAATAAATATCCTTTTTTTCATTTTATAATATCCCCCTTTATGTTTCTTATTTCCAGACTTTCATCGAAGATTTGGGTGACAGTACTAAAATATTCATCGTTAACATAAATGTCATATTTTCCCTCTTCATTAAGAATTAGGTAGCTGTTGGTATTATCGATGATAACAGTACCTTCCAAAATATCTTCCGGGATAGGTCCGTATGGCTCAAAAATAATAAGGTTTGGTAAAAACAGTGTACATAAAATTAGCAGAACCACTGCCAGTACATTTGAGATACTGCGCTTTTTCCTTGGGGAACCTTCTCCGGAAGGATACAGAATCCTTTTGATCCGCTTTTGCAATTCCCCTTCCGTCTCATTCCGAAACGCTGCAATCCACTTCTTTCTGGGTGAATGCTGTAATTTTGCAAGCTTAATCAGGCATTCTAAGTAATCCATTTTCTGAATTTCCGATAAATTCCGGGTAACAGATGCATCAATATGAAGCTCCTGGAATCTGGCAATCTGCTTCTGCAGCAGGTAAACAAACGGATTCCACCAGTAGATGATCCGCAGTCCTTCACAGGCAAGTCGGATCCATAAATCTTTATGATAGTAGTGGGACATTTCATGGCTCAGTATGTAATACCATTCCTCTTCCGATAATGTAATTTCAGGCAGGACAATGACGGGTCTGCGGATGCCGAAGAGGAAGGGCGTGGTTATTTTGGGACTGCTCAGTAAACGAAAGTGGACATTCCGGTTCTGCTCTTTGTTTATCCGTAGCATGATTCTGTCCAGCATATCGTCGTTTACCGTCTTATAGTTCTTTAGGGTACGGCCAATCAGGCTGTACGATAAGAGAAACCTGCCCATACAGAAAATACTGCCTGTAATGGAAATCATCATTAACAAAAACAGCAGGGGAATTTCTTTTCCTGCCAAAGTAATTTTACAATGATAAATAGCGAGATAAATGTCAGGCCATATTTTTGTAATATTGACATTATTCTGTAATGGCAGTTCAACTGGCAGACAAAGCCTTATGATTATCATTAGAATAATAAAGGAAAAAAATAAAAAACATTTCTTAGATGTTATGTCAGCCCTGTTGATAAGGAAACCCAGCAATAAGATTGCTATGGTGCCAAATAATAATGTATTTACAAAAGATACAAAAGAAATATCCATGACAAGCTCCTATTTTTTCGCATCATCAGTAGTTTTGCCCTCAAGTATCTGGCGTTTTCTTTCGCTTATAAGCTCTTCTAAATGATTCAGTTCCCTTAATGATTCTTCATTATTGTCCGTCGGAAGCAGCGATGCAATCAGTTGGGATGCTGCGATGTTCTTGCTGACCAGACCGTCTAACATTTCCCGTATGGCGTCTAATTCTATTACTTCCGAGCCGACAAGCGGTCTGAAAGTCCTGCCTAAAGCTTTTTTGTTGTAGGCGATACCGTCTACTGCAACCATGTCCTTTTTGATTAAGTTCTGGATAATCCGCTGTACGCTGTATATGGTCCCGCCCTTATCCCGTTGTAGGATTTCGGATACCATAAGCGGTTTCTCGGCTTCCCATAGTACCCGCATGACGGCTAGTTCCCTGTTTGTTAGTTTCATTTTTACCTCATTTCTGTACTGCTTTTGTCTCGGCTGTATCGGCTTTCATTGAGACTGCATATTTATCGTCTTTAGGAAAGTATAGCAGACAAATATTGTGTGAGTCAACAATGTTTGTAAGTGATATTAAAAAAGTGATATTAAAAAATTGTTTTTTTGTTGACTTCGTGTAAATAATATGCTATTTTATTATTGTCTTAATAGACAATACTTGTTTTGTTAATTGGGAAATTACCCGATACAGTGGAAGAATACAAAGCATTCTTCCCAAGCTACGTTTATCAGAGGGAGTAACCACATATGCTCAAAATAGAAAATGTCGGTATGAAATTCGGAAAAGAAACAGTTTTAGAGCAGATAAATTTTGAAATGGAGCATGGCGTGTATGCGCTGCTTGCACCCAATGGTTTTGGCAAAACAACGCTCATGAAAATATTATCCACGATTGAAAGACCGACGAGCGGGAAGGTTAGCTGGAATCAGAAAGATATCTTTGAATGGAAAGAAAAATACAGGGATATTCTTGGATATCTGCCGCAAAAGGTCGGATACTATCAGCAGTATTCGGGGGTTGAAAATCTTCAATACATTGCGGCAATAAAGGGAATCCCTAAGAAGCGCGCCGATGAAAGAATCGAGATGCTGTTGGAGGAATTTAATCTGCATGACGCCAGAAATAAAAAGGCGAAAACCTATTCGGGAGGCATGATTCAGCGATTGGGGATTGCCGGAGCGCTGTTAAATGAGCCGGAAATTCTGCTGTTGGACGAGCCGTCCGCCGGTCTGGACCCAAAAGAGAGAAACCATTTAAAGAAGGTTCTGGCGCATCTGGGAAAGAATTGTATCATTCTGATATCCACGCATATTACATCCGATATCGAATTTCTTGCCAATGAAATTGTGATGTTAAAAGATAAGACCATTTTGTTTTATGGCACAGCGGAAGAAATACGCAAAAGTCTGGAAGGAAATGTTTATGAGACTGTCATTTCCCAGGAAGCATATGGTGATTTTATACAGGAACACATGATTTTTGATGAACAGGTGTCGCAGGAAGGGATAAAAGTCAGATTTTACGGCGGTGAAAATACTGCGCCCGGATGGAAGCGGACAGAGGCGAATTTAAACGATATTTTTCTATATCAATATGGAGTGGGCAGCGAATGAATCGTAGAATCGTTTATCAGGAAATGAAAAAAATAGTTTCGGATAAGAAAAACGTCGCATTTTTGATGTTGTTTATCCTTTTGCAGATATCCGTATTCGGAAGCGCTTATCATAAGTGGAGCGATAAGGTGGGGGATATTGGAAATTATAATCTGCTTGCGGATGAATGGAATGGAACGATTGACTGGTCGCAGATAGATGATGGTATCATCGACAGTCTGAATCACGATTCGTCGCTGGCAATGCAATTGCTGGATGGGGATACCCATAGTGTCTGGGAATTTGAATATCATTGCGCGGCTGCAAGAAGCCAGGCGTGGCAAGCGCAGAAGGCAGGACTGGCAATAGAGGGGAATGACTCTGATAAAATGCAGTACCGGATGCTGGAACATGTCGGGGAGCCGGGGTATGCCAATTGTGCGGGGCTGAATGCTTTTAACCAGAATATACCAGGAACGGTATCCGCCGTTTTAAGCAGTATTTTCATCATTTTCGTGGTATCGCCGTTATTTACCAAAGAAAAAAGCTGCCACATGGACGATTTTATTACAGCATCTTATTCGGGAAAAAGAAAAAATGTTTTTCTAAAAATGATAGCGGTGTATCTTTGCATGAGCATTTTTGCAGTCATGTATTATGTAGGTTTTTTACTTTTGTATCTCGCTGTTTTTGGTAACTGGAAAGCCCTGTCCATGCCGGTGAATACGATAGCGACTTTATACATGTCGCCTTATTCGTTAAGCGTTATGGAATATCTGCTTTTCGGTCTGCTGCGCTTCTGGCTGGGGGTTATGACTTCGGTAACAATCGCCTGTGCACTCTCTATGAACGGGAAAAAGAATATAGGAAATATGATAAAAAACTTCATCGTTTTGTTTCTGCCAATGGCATTGCCCAGATTTGGCGCTATGGCTAAAATAGGCGCGCTTTTTCCGGTGTTTGCCATGCAGGGATATTTTTCTTTGTCGCAGTATATCGATTACAAAATAGGAAATATCGTAGTGCCTTATCGCTGGGTTTCCATTGGCAGTATGATTTTTATCAATGGGTTACTAATATGTTTCATGTTGATGCGGGGAAAAGAAAATGAAAAAAGAAGTATTCCGCTGGGAAATCAGGAAATTGTTTGAGGGAAATAAAAAATTTCTATGGATTGTCGGTATTATCGTCTACCTGCTGCTTATTTTTACGCAGAATTATACGATTCGCAATCAGACGCTTCAAGAGACGCAAGTGGAAGAAATGGTATCCATGATGAAAAAAGTTCTCTATGGCGGGATGAGTTTCTTTCATATTGCCTTGATAATTGCAGTAGTATCGCCAGTGTTTTCCGGGGAATGGGATTCCAATATGTATGATGCCATCAGAACAGCAAAGTATGGACGTAGTGTTATCGTCTGGGTAAAACTTGCGGCGGCGTTTGCCGTTATCATGGCATGGATGATACTATATAATGGATTCAATTATCTATTTTTTAATGTTGTATTAGGGTGGAACAAGGTTTCAGCTCTGGGTACATACTGGAAAATGGGAATCTTATCACAAATTTTTGGAAATCTGGCAATTGTGGGAATCTGTTGTCTGATATCCGTAATGACGAAAAGCGCTTTTTCAAGCGCAGCCATTTCTATTCTAATAATCTTTTTGCCAATCTTTATGCCAGATAATGGGATACAGGGATACCTGAAATATTTCCCCATCTGGTCAGTTCAGTTGGAAACCTGTAGGGAAGTTCCGCAGTTTGCAGTTATCCTGATTGCGGATGCAGTTATCGTCTTAGGAAGCATTTTCCTAATCCGAATGAAGAAGTGGAAATGGGTATAAAACCTGATGCATTTCACAGACAAATTCAATTATTGAGATGAGGGATGACAATGAAAAAAGCCAGAAACGCGAAAACCACTGACCGGACACAGGAGCAGAAGGTGTCTGGCAGGATGATAAAAAACCTTGCCGCGAAGCTGTATCGTGCAGACAGGCGGCGGAATATGACAGCCATCGTGGCAATCGCATTGTCGGCGATGATGGTCGTTATGGTATTTTCCACACTCATGAGTGTTACAAGACTGATGAGACAGAATCAGCAGATGATGTTTGGCACGCAGGCGGAAGGCGTTTACATGACTTCAACCGTGCATTGGTCTGATTTGTTACAGGACAGCGGCTATTTTGATGAAGTATCTTATGCGGTATATATGGGATTTTATGAGACGGACATGAAGGAAAAGACCGGAAATTTACTTCTTTATACGGATGAAAAAACCGCGGGATGGAATTTTAACGAACTGATAGAAGGAAGATGGGCGCAAAAGGACGGGGAAATCGTAGTAGATGAACATTTTATTGAAAATCATGGTGGGAATGTCCATGTGGGGGATGTGATTCCTATCAGGCTGACAACGGCAGCGCAGGAAGTGGAGCGGGATATGGTGGTCAGCGGAATCTGTACCGCCAATGATGCGCTGGAGGAAGCAAGGGTATATGTGTCCGAAGCATTTTTCATGAGTGATTTAAGCGGCTCCAGGCTGCAGACTTACTGCCGCTTTGAGGACGGCAGGTATACCAGAGAAGATTTGGAAACGATTTTGCAAGGGTTAATATCCCGGGAGTTTGCGATGCACGGACTGACCTCTGAGAAGTGTGAGGCGGCTCCCGTACTCAATCCGGCGGCGGGCAGCAATCTAAACGCCGGCTCCCTGGCGCTGCTGGGCGGACTCATTTTTATTACCGTGGTCTGCGCCGGATTGATGGTCTATACCATTTACTATATTTCCAGTGTGAAAAACGTGGTGCAGTACGGACAGCTCAAACTGCTTGGCGTGACGGAAAAACAGATTAAGCGTATCGTGCGCAGCCATGCCCTGCGCCAGTATTGGATGGGACTTCCCACCGGGTGCTTTGCGGGAGTGCTCTTTAGCTATGTGCTGATGCCGGTGATGGCGTCCTATGCGGGACTGGAAGGAAGGCAGCCCCTCATGCTGAAGCTGGAATATTTCCTATATGCGGCGATTCTGTCATGGATAGTCGTTTCAATTGGGACGAAGAAGCCTATGCGCATTTTGGCGCAGACGCCGCCGATTCACACGATTGGTTTCACGGGCAGCAGTAAAGGGAAAACGGGAAAGGTGTGTAGTGTGCGATTTACACCGGGGCGCTTTGCCTGTAAAAATATCAGAAAGCGCAGGAAAAAGACGGCGCTTGTAGTAACTTCCGTGAGTATCGTTATGCTTCTTTTCGTAGTGACTATGAACATCATACATAGTCTGGACGTGGATTCCCTGGTGGCGGTGTTTAATCAGTTTGCAGATGTGGAAATTGCAACTGAACATATGCTGACGGCTTTGGAAGCCGGCGTCTCAGTCAATGTAGAGGAAATTCCGGGGGAACTGCGTGTTGCGTTAGAAAAAGTTTCGGAAGGGATGGAAACAATCTATCATTATAACCTGTATGCGCAATCCTTCCTGTATGGTGAGGACGCTGAAAAATACTGTGAAATCCTGCTGGATGATGCGAATTATCAGGAAGGTCTGGAACAGGACAGTGCGGTATGCGAGAATCTCATGCCCCGTGCAAAGGCATACCGGGAAAAAGGGACGCCTATTTTGACGCAGCAGAGTTACCGCTTTTATGATTATGGGCAGGTTTCGGATTTTGAGGTCTTCGAGGGTGAGATTGACAAGGAAAAATATGAGTCTGGGGAATATGTGCTGGCGGTTGCGATGGATGGGTATGGAAACACCTGCTTTCATGCGGGGGATACGATAAGTCTGTATGATGAATTTCCAGACAGGATGGATTATACGCAGGATGGGAACGGTCGATATCCTTTCTTTGATTCCCTGCATACAAGAGAATATACAGTGCTGGCGGTGGTCAGTGATACCTACCGGAATCAGATGGCGGGGGGCGATAAGCATACGGGTGGATTTGCGTATATTATGCCGACACAGTTGATGGAAACTTTTTCCAAAGAACCGGCGTTATTCATGGTGACGATGAACGCGCCAGATGCGAAAACCCTTGCCAAGGTAGAGCCGCAAGTGCGGGCATGTCTGGAAAAAATGGGCGGAAAAGATGTGGTATCCTGCCGCTCTAAAGGCACCTATAAGGAAGCTTTGGAGCAAATGGGCAGGAGCATCGGACTAATAGGCAACGGTCTGGCAATTCTGGTGGGGATGATGGCGCTGGTGAATTTCTTAAATAGCACGGTCAGCGGTATTGCCGAACGGAGGGAAGAATTTTCCACGCTACAGGCAATCGGTATGATGAAACGGCTTCTCATAAAGGTACTGCGGCTGGAAAATCTGTATACCGTGTTGTGGGCGGTGATTCCGGGTTTCTTAATCGGACACCTTGTAAGTGCGGCGGCAATCCATAAAATCTCAGAGACGCTTCCTTATTTTAAATGGAATGGAACTATCCTTCCGGGGATTCTGCTGGCAGTGGGGATTATCCTGGCAGCCATGATTTATCCGAATGGGCGGACCGATATCAGTAACCGCAGGCTATGAGATTTGCCAGGCGTGACGGTCAATGGGAAGGGAAGAGCCGATAATAGGGGAAAAGGGGATACAACAATGGAAAAAGAAAAAGTAGTGGAATTAAAAGAAGTATGCCGGCAGTACGGCGAAGGCGAAAATAGAGTGAATGCTTTAGATCATGTAAATGCTGTCATTAACAGGGGAGAGTTTGTAGCGGTGGTAGGAGCATCGGGAAGCGGCAAAAGCACGTTTCTAAATGTGTGCGGCGGTCTGGACAGACCTACTGCCGGTGAAATCTATATAGAAGGGACGGATATTGGAAAGCTGGAAAGCGACGAGCTGACGGAGTTTAGGCGCAAACGCATTGGATTCATTTTTCAGAATTATAATCTGATATCCGTAATGTCGGTCTATGAGAACATCGTACTGCCGGTACAGATTGGCGGGCATCTGGAAGATAAGGAATTACTTGACCGGATTATGGATACGCTTGGGCTGACAGGTCTGGAACACAGACTTCCCTCTGAACTTTCCGGCGGGCAGCAGCAGAGGGTGGCGATTGCCCGTGCGCTGATTTCCACCCCCGCAATCATTCTGGCGGACGAACCGACAGGAAATCTTGATTCCTCTTCGACAGATGATGTTATGGGATTATTGACTAGTGCGGTCAAGGATTTCGGACAGACCGTTATCATGATTACCCATAACGAAGCGTTGACGAAAGACTGCGACAGGGTTTTCAACATGAAGGACGGCAGACTGACGGAAAGAAACGCTATCTGTTCTGCGCGCTAAGGATAGCAGTGGTAAGAATTGATTTTGCGAAACATTCCACGAAATCGTTGCGCCGGGTTGTGTGAAATGATAAACTGAGTGTAAGAATACGAAGGAGGATTTTTTCATGCACCGATTTTCATTTCAGAAACGACACGGCGCTTTGCTGATGCGGTTTAGCATTTTGCTGGCGGCGCTTATGCTGACAGGCTGCGGGAAGGCGCAGAGTCGTCTGGAAGACGACGCGCCCCCACAGGAAGAGACTGAGCCGGAAGGGGACGCGCAGGAGGAAGATGTCCCGGAAGCGGACAGCCCGGAGGATACGCAGCCGGATGGGAAAGAAGCGGAAAGCGGACAGCCGGATGTGCTGCCGGAACTTTCCGAGGAAGAAATCGCCGCGCTGCAATATGTTGAAAAAACAGAAGTAGAAGACTATTACGGGGACGGCGCGCATTATGATATCTATGCGCCTAAGGGAAGCTCGAACGAGGACGGATTTGTTTCCTATTTTGAACATGGTCTTCTCTATAGCGGCTCCGCCTGTAATTTTGGCTCCGCGCAGGTTTTATATGACTATCTGGAAGACTCCATCGGATATACGGTAGAGGACTGGCGGGCGGAAGGCTCCGGTTATACGGACGTCCGGGTGAGCAAAGTATTGGATAATGGGGAAGATAAGTTCCAGATTGCGAAAGCAAAGCGGGAAGATGTGTACGGAACGCCATATGAAGTCAGCCAGATTTATTATCTGGATATACAGGGGGAAGGCGCTGGCGTCTTATGGGGGCTGGAAGTGGAAGAGACGACTGCGGATGAGGAAACGGAACGCATCATCGACGAATTGGGCGCATGTTACCGTGTAAAGCTGGACGAGATCAAGGCAGGCGGCGAATGGCTTGCGGCGGATAAAGAACGCGCAACGAATCAGCAGGATATCTATGAGCCGGAGGAAGGCGAGACCGTACTGGAGGCGGTGGATGGCTATCAGTATATGGGCGTGGTGACACTGACGACAGGCGACGGAGTCGCAAGCTGCCCGGTGATGGCGCCCAGAGGATGGTCTGTCAGTATCCGGGATAACCATGTTTCTTCCAGTATGCACGGCATTTCCATAACGGGCAGCCTGGAAAGGATATCGCAGCAGAGATTCATGTGGAACGTGGAAAGCGATATCGAAAGCTGGTACGGGATTTATACGGAAGATACGGAAAATTACCGTAATGTCAAAAAGAGCGATATGAAGCCTATTTCCGGCTATGACGAGGCGCTCTATGCCGCACTGGAATATGAAGAGCTGGATTATACCGAGGAATACCGGCCCTGCATCAGGGTGAGATGCTATATCAGGGTGAATGACGATTACATGCTTGTTTATGCAATCAGACTTTTACCCAATGATTATGATAAATCAACGAATACTGTGATAAAAGAATTGGAGACTGCTTATGGAATGGATTTGGCAAAATACTATTATGAAGAAAACGAATAAAAAAAGAAGCGCCCTTTTTGCACTGCTTACGATTTTGTGCTTATGCGCCCTGACCGGATGCGGCATGGCAAAAAGCGTGACCGACGCCGTATTAAAAGCGGGAGCAGAAGACGCTGACAGACAGGATATTGACGCAGTGGAACCGGGAAGCGGCGGGGATATCGCCGGAGCGGCGACAAAGGAATCCGAAGATGCAGCGGAAGCCGACGGCGAAGATGGCAGCGGGCAGGAAGCCGGCGGCGAAAAAACGACAACAATGTCAGATTTGATAGGCTCTTCGGACGAAAGCACGCTTCCCGACACCATTTTATGGTTCAATGCCACCTATGCCCCTCTGACCTATAGCAATTCGGGGGACTGGAAGCTGGTAGCCGGGTTAGAGCCTTCGGGCATAAACAAGGAACTGGAGCAGTACCTGATGGAAAGGGACTGGGACATACAGGACAGAGACTCCGCCCTGGAAACCATAGAATGGCTGAAAGAAGAAGGACACCGGGAAAGTTTCCGGGAATGTGGCAGGGAGCTGGCAGCGATGGGGATTCTGGACTATGAAGAGGAAGCGTTTTTAGAGGCATTGACAGAATCCGGCATAGAAGAAGACCTTTTCAGATATGTCATGGTCTATTATCTCTATCAGGAAGGACTGGATGAAGATGCCATCGCGGCATGGGATTTATGCAGGGTCAATCAGCTCTATGCGGATTTCTATATCTGCGGCTATATGACCTACGAGGAAGCGATGGACGCTTCGCTGGAAAATTCCCGCGTTTTGCAGCAGATGTATTCTTCCTGGGACGAGCTGATGGATTCTTATATGCTGGGCTATCAGTTCTGGCAGAGCGACCCCTGCCTGACGGAAGATTCCCCTACGATGCAGCGTTACGGGTATTATGAGATACTCTGCGAGATGGATAATGGTCCTTATACTTTGGATTGGAATATGGAGCTGGAAAAGAGTTGGTAAATGTAATATTTCTACCCTTTGGAATCGTATTATTTTTCCTATTTCGTATGATATTCAAACGTGCCATATTTTATCATGCTGGAAGAAAAGAATGGATTACTGATATAAGATGGTATCATTACGCCATGTATTATGCCTTGATGGCTTTCTTTACGGGAGCGCTGTTGATACCGTTTTTCTCGGAAACGATGATGCAGATTGGCAGATTTTATGACCTGCATCATGGAAAGACGTTTATTACAGTGTCGTCTGAAACCGATAAGGAACTTTGGGAACTAAATACAGGGCTGGCGGATAAAGAAGAGATTTTTAAATATGAAATATTAAGAAGTACCAAGCCAGAGAAGTTAGTTGATGAAATAATTCCTGAAACAATCGAATATCAGCGTGAATTAAAACAAATGTGGGTTAATATGGGAGTATATAGCACCGTTCAATATGATTTTGATAAAGAATTTGAAGTTCATTATGATATAGACAATAAAAATTATTACATACTTGCAGATGGGAAAAGGTTTGCTGATATTGAAGTGAAGCAGAAAACGTTTTTTAAGATAATCTATGCTCACTACTATTGGTCGGTACTGTTAGATGACTGAAGAATAAAATAAGACATTTTGTGCAAAATTGAGTAGACTTTTTGTCTGAAAAGTGATATGCTTATCCAAAAGGAGGTGAAAAGGAATGGATAATGAACAATTATTGCTGGCGATAAGCGATATGCTGGACAAAAAGCTTGAAGAAAAGCTTGAAGAAAAGCTTGAAGAAAAGCTGGAAAAGCTGGAAAAGAAACTTAATGAAAAGTTTGATGAAAAGCTAAAGCCTATTTATATTCGCTTGGACCAATTGGATGCCCGCATGGATAGGTTGGAAGCCCGCGTGGATAAGATAGAGTCTCGTCTGGATAAGGCAGAGTCTCAGAT
>JAMPFM010000025.1 GCA_023664455.1 Blautia sp. | reverse complement strand
TTCATTGGTGTTTTCCGATTTTAATATACATCAATGGACGCTTTGGTCTTTATGGCTGATTGCAGCTTTCATTTTAATGATAATGTATGAAGCATGGTGGGTACGTTATTTTCGGAGCGAGCGCACATTATCAGACTTTTACAGCAGCTTTTTAGGGATACCCCTTGCCGGGGCAACTCTGCCGGTTATCGCATTTTTTATGTTGGGAATTTATGGAAAAGTTATATGGATGTTAATAGCAACATTTATTTTAGGTATCGGTCATATAGGCATACATATTCAACACAAAAGGGATATTTTGTAAAATATCAGTGGAACGAAAGGAAGCGGTTTGGTATAATTAGATGAGACATATAAGGACAAACCAGAACTCTCAACATTGTTGAGAGAAATTTCATGGTCGAATAATATGCATATAATCTCAAAGACTAAATCTTATGAAGAAATCTACAAAAGGAGCATATCCATGAAACAAAATCACCAAACCGATAAAAAAAGAACAGAATTTCGCAAAGGCATATTAGAGGATATTATGGATTTAGATGCGGACGAGACATTTACGGACGAAGAAGATGTCGAAGAGGACGAAGCATGGGAAACGGAGTTCGGGGAGCTTGCCAATAAGAAACTGTTGCTTGTCATAGCAGCGCTTGGCGTGCTGGTGTTGATTGTGGGGACGATTGTTTTATCCAGTGTACTTAGGGGCCAAAAAGAGGATGCGGCAAGCGTAGAAACGAATGCCGCTTTGGATACGCTTCAGGAAGAAACGCCGCAGGAGCCGGAAAATACGCTTGAGAGTCTGGCATCGGATGAGCAGGATGGGGAAAATAATACCGTAACACCGGCGGACGATTCTTTGGAGGAGCCGGATGGAACAGAGCAGGAAGCGTCCGTAGGAGCATTGGACGATGAGCAGGACCCGCAGGGTTCCGGCGCAGCCGGTAGGGAAGAGAGCGGCGCGGAAGTAACTGTAGTAGGTATCGGTGAGGGGGAAAATGCTGATATTACGATGGGGATAGACGTGTCCAAATATCAGGGGACAATTGACTGGAGCAGGGTGAAGGCTTCCGGGGTGGATTTTGCCATGATTCGTGTAGGGTATCGGGCGAAGTCTACGGGGGAAATTTTTGAAGACCCGACCGCAAGGTATAATATGCAGGAAGCGCAGGCAGCAGGAATTAAGATAGGGGCTTATTTCTTTTCTTCTGCGGTAACGCCGGAGGAAGCGAAGGCAGAAGCCGTTTTTACGAAGAGTGTCATTGCCAGATATCGGATTACTTATCCGGTGGCATATAATTGCGAGGATTTTCTTTCGTCGGACAGCAGACAGTATGGTCTGGACGCTGCGGCAAGAACCGCGCTTGCGTGTGCTTTTCTGGATGAAGTCGCTGCGGGGGGATATACGCCGATGTTTTATGCTTCCAAGGGGGAGCTGGATCAAAATGCGCAGTGGAACACGGATACGCTGGCGGCGAAATATAAAATATGGGTGGCGCAATATCCGGAGCAGCCTTATCCGGCTACGGCTGCATCCACTTATGCGGGAACCCATGCGATGTGGCAGTATACAAGTCAGGGTATCGTGGACGGGATTTCGAGAAAGACGGACGTAAATCTTGCTTATTTCGGCTATGATAAGGAAGCGGAGGCAAAAGACGATACGCCGGCGGAAACGGTAGCGGCCAATCCAGAGGTGGGAATCATTTTTACGGAAGTGAACGAGACGGTAACGGCGAAGCAGGAAACGAATCTTCGTACCGAGCCTAGCACGTTAAGCGACGCGACTATCGTGGTCAGGCTTGTGCACGGCGATACGGCGCAGCGGACGGGAATTGGGCATAATGGTTGGTCGAGGGTCATTTACAACGGGCAGACTTTGTATGCGGTGACAAGCTACTTGACGACGGATATGGAAGATACCGGGCAGCAGGCGCCGCCGCAGGGACCCATTTATACGCCGGTGAACGAACAGGTAACGGCGAAGATGGAAACCAATTTGCGGACGGAGCCGAGTACGGCAAGCGATGATACGATAGTGGGAATGCTTCACAATGGGGAAACGCTGACGAGGACAGCGGTGGGCGACAACGGATGGTCGCAGTTGGACTATAACGGGCAGACGGTATATGCGGTCAGCAGTTATCTGATGCTGGCGCAGTAAGCGGCGGAAAAGCAGTCTTGAGCGCAGTCTGGAATTTAAGGGCTTCGGCGCGTGCCATTGCAGCAAGCATCTTTGGCGCAAATATCGCAGTCTGTAGAAAGGCATGGTCACAATATGGAAAAAGCCTATAAGTTGGAATTTGCGGGGGAGCGGAAAGGGAGCCTGTATGTAAACTGCTGCGGATTGTCTAAGACGGAGCCGCTGCATAGTTTTGGTCCGGCATTAAAACCGCATTATCTGATTCATTATATTTTGAGCGGCAGAGGGAAATTGGTCATCGGCGGCAAGGAGTATCCGCTAGAAGAGGGATACGGCTTTCTGATTACGCCAGACGAGCTTGCTTTTTATCAGTCGGATGAAAAGGAGCCTTGGACTTATGTGTGGGTAGGATTCGGCGGCGTACAGGCGGCGGAGTATATCGAGAGCATGGGTCTGTCCATCCGGCAGCCTGTGTTTCAGTCGGACCGTTCGGAGGAGTTATACCAGATTGTAAAGGACATGATGGAGCATAATACCTTTGGGACGTCCAACGATTTACGCAGGAACGGGCAGCTGGGCATTTTTTTATCCGTGATTGCAGAAAGCGCCGCAGTATCCGAGAAGGTGGAAACGGACGGCTCCAATCTTTATGTGGAAAAGGCGATTGCCTTTATCCAGGGTAATTACTGTAATCCCATCAAGGTTACGGACGTGGCGGATTATGTCTGCATTAACAGGAGCTATTTGTACACGCTTTTCCAGAAGTGGGTGGGGATTTCGCCCCAGCAATTTTTGACCACGTTTCGGATTACGAAGGCGACGGAGCTTTTGCGGCTGACGTCCCTGCCTGTAGAGAGTATCGCTTTTTCCTGCGGTTACAGCGATCCGATGGTCTTTACGAAAGCCTTCCGGCAGATGAAAAAGATGTCGCCGACAGCGTACCGAAAAGAAGCGCTGAAAGGGGAAGGCAGACGGAATAAGGAGCATTTGAAGCAGGTGGAGGAGTTTATTAGTCAGATTAATAGTTTAAAGGGCTGACAATTGGTTTTTGTGGTTAAGTAGCTTAAATAGTTAACATTTTGACAAGTATATAGAACAAACGGATATTTTATCCAGGTGAATTATTTTATATTATAATACTAGAAAATCACTTCGCGATTATCTTGGGAATTTTCTATGATATAGAGAGGTGATTCTATGAGATGGGAAAAGCGAACAACCGATTGCGCAAAATTGCGCGAAGGCTATGGATCGAGAGAAGGAAGTGCAACAAATAATATGGGTAAAGGAGAAGGGGTATGAAAGAAAAAGTTTTACAAAAATTCGAGGAGCTTTTTGGAGATAAGGAAGGCGTGCGCGTGTACTTTGCGCCGGGGCGCGTCAATATGATTGGGGAGCATACGGATTATAACGGCGGGCATGTTTTTCCCTGCGCATTGACAATCGGGACATATGCGGCGGCAAGGAAGCGGGAAGATGACAAGCTGCGTTTTTATTCCATGAATTTCGAGAAGCTGGGCGTGGTGGAGTCTTCCATTGTCGGCTTAAAACCGGAAAAAGAAGCGGACTGGACGAATTATCCCAAGGGTGTTATGTGGGCGTTTGAGAAGAAAGGCTTTAAGATGCCGTGCGGGCTGGACATTGTTTTGTATGGGAATATTCCGAACGGTTCCGGGTTATCTTCTTCCGCATCTTTGGAAGTGCTGACGGGCTATCTGTTACGGGATTTATTTGAGTTTGACGTGACCAATGTGGATTTGGCGTTAATCGGGCAGTATTCCGAGAATCAGTTTAACGGCATGAACTGCGGTATTATGGATCAGTTTGCGTCCGCAATGGGCAAAAAGGATCATGCGATTTTCTTAGATACGGCGGATTTGTCTTATGAGTATGCGCCGCTTGTCTTAGACGGTGCGAAGATTATCGTGACCAACAGCAATGTAAAGCATAAGTTAGTGGATTCGGAATACAATGTCAGAAGAAGCGAGTGCGAGAAAGCGTTAGAAGAGTTACAGACAGTTGTTGACATTAAGGGACTCGGCGATTTGTCACAGGAGCAGTTTGAAACCCACAAGTCCGCGATTAAGGATGAAGTAAGGGTGCGCAGGGCAAAACATGCGGTCTATGAAAATCAGAGAACGATTCGCGCTGTGGAAGCTTTGAAGAATAATGACGTAAAGCTGTTCGGCGAGTTGATGAACGCTTCCCATGTATCGTTGCGCGACGACTATCAGGTGTCCTGTGAGGAAATTGACGTTCTGGTAGACGAGGCATGGAAGATTCCCGGCGTCATCGGTTCCCGTATCACCGGCGGCGGATTCGGCGGCTGCACGGTCAGCATTGTAAAAGAGGAAGCCGTCGCGGAATTTCAGGAGAAAGTAGGCGCGGCTTATCAGGAAAAAACCGGTAAAAAGGCGGACTTCTACGTTGTAGAAATCGGCGACGGTCCGAGTCGGCTGTAGAAGTAGTTTTACAGGCTGTAAAAGCAATTTGCAATATAAGTAGTGTCATTTGATTGGAGGAAAAAGGGCTATGATACAGACAAATATCAGGAAAATGGTGCAGTATGGTCTGAAGACCGGATTAATCAAAGAAGCGGATAAAATTTATACGACGAATAGATTATTAGAGTTATTCCAGCTGGACGAGCTGGAAGATAATGACACAGATGTCACAATGGAGCCGGATGAGCTGGAAACCGTGCTGGGCGAAATGATGGATTATGCTTATGAGCATGGCATTATGACGGAAAATAGCATCGTCTACAGGGATTTATTCGACACGAAGATTATGAGTATGCTGGTGCCGAGACCGAGCGAAGTGATTGCGGAATTTGAAGAAAAATATGAAAAGAGCCCGCAGGAGGCGACGGATTATTTTTACAAACTGAGTCAGGATACGGATTATATCAGAAGATACCGTATCAAAAAAGATCAGAAATGGGTTGCGCCGACGCAATATGGCGATTTGGATATTACGATTAATTTGTCGAAGCCGGAAAAAGACCCGAAAGCGATTGCTGCAGCCAAAAATGCAAAACAAAGCGGCTATCCGAAATGCCTTCTTTGCATAGAAAACGAAGGCTATGCGGGAAGGGTAAACCATCCTGCAAGACAGAACCATAGAGTCATTCCGGTGACGATTCATGGGAGCAAATGGGGTTTCCAGTATTCCCCCTATGTGTACTATAACGAGCATTGTATCGTTTTCAATTCCAAACATATTCCGATGAAGATTGAGCACGATACCTTCTGCAAGTTATTTGATTTTGTAAAACAATTCCCGCATTATTTCGTGGGTTCCAACGCGGATTTGCCGATTGTGGGCGGTTCCATTTTGAGTCACGACCATTTCCAGGGCGGACATTATGAGTTTGCTATGGCAAAGGCGGGCGTTGAGAGGACTTTCAGCGTGAAAGGATTTGAAGACGTGGAAGCAGGGATTGTCAACTGGCCGATGTCCGTTATCCGTATTTCCGCAAAAGATACGGAGCGGCTGATTGCCCTTGCAGACGTCATTCTGAATGCGTGGAGAGGCTATACGGATGAGGATGCGTTTATCTTTGCAGAAACCGACGGGGAACCCCACAATACGATTACACCCATTGCCAGAAAGCGCGGGGATAAATTTGAACTGGATCTTGTTTTGCGCAATAATATTACGACAGAGGAACATCCGCTTGGCGTATATCATCCCCATGCGAAGCTTCACCATATCAAAAAAGAAAATATCGGCTTAATCGAAGTGATGGGACTTGCCGTACTGCCCGCAAGACTGAAAGGCGAGATGGAACAGCTTGCGGAAGCGATTCTGACAGGAAAAGATATCCGTCAGGATGAGACGCTGGAAAAACATGCAGACTGGGTAGAAGAATTTTTACCGCGTTATCAGGACGTGAACAAGGATACGGTTATGGATATCCTGCATAAAGAAATCGGCAACGTATTCATGGAAGTATTGGAAGACGCCGGCGTCTATAAGAGAACCCCGGAAGGTCAGGCGGCGTTTGACAGATTTGTGGCGTCACTCTAAACAGTAGAATCATCAGACATAGGGCGCGCATAAATCCTATAGGAAATCATGCATGGAGTAAGAAAACACGGCGGAATCAGGCGATTCCTCCGTGTTTTTTGGACACGCAGTGTATGCGTAAAACGGATGGAATCATCCGTAGATATGCGATGCCTTATCCCGAATTATGGTTCGTCCGGGTCGCCAAGCATACTGCAAAGAAAAGCATAGCAGTCTTCCTGCTGTTTATCATTCATTTTTCGATAGAGAGAAATAAGCCTTTGATATTTTTTCAGATTATGAATATGATCTGCAAGCAGAATATCGGCGCCTTTCCGCTCGTCAGAAAGGCAGAGAATGTAATCCGTAGATGTACGAAAAAATTTTGATAAATCCACTAATAGCATGGCGTCGGGTATACTGGCGCCGTTTTCAATTTTACTCAAAGTCGTCTGATTGGCGCCCAGGTATTCCCCCAGAACGCTCTGTGTCAGATGGTTTTCTAATCGAAGCTCTTTAATTCTTGTTCTCATTTGCAGCACCCTTTCTTATAGTATAGCTCTTTTTGCGGGAAAAAGTATGCCGATTTTGCATGGGAATATTTCGTAGGGAATATTTGCAGCATTTTTTCCCGATAACTACAGTAATTACTTAATATTTAACACGAAAATTAGATAGAAAATAAAAAATTGTACTGAATATGGCAAAATTTGTACTTGACGAAGAGATTGACAAAAATTTAACAATGAAAAATATAAAAAAATTAATGAAAAAATGAAGTAAAAAATCCTATTTTTTGAATGGTTTTATAACTTATACTGTAAGAAATATGAAAAATCAGATTGTATAGTTATGATTGATAGGATATAGTAATATAAAAGAATCAATGTGTTTACGGAAGCATATTGGCAATTTAAAAGTTTATTAATTTTCAAAATAAATATTTATTCCGGAGGTGTTTTCGATGACGATAGAAGAAATCAAAAAATTGATAAATACAGGCGAAAAAATTGATGTTGAATTTAAAAAATCCGAGAATAATTTGAATAGGGATATTTATGAATCTGTTTGTTCCTTCAATAATAGAAATGGAGGCGACATTTTCCTGGGTATTGAAGATGGGACGAAAGAAATCCGGGGTGTCAATCCAGAACGAATTGATAAAATGCTAAAGGATTTTACGACATCGGTTAATAATGCAAATAAGCTGAATCCGCCCATGTATCTTACTCCGGAAATATATGAAATTGACGGAAAGAAAATAATTCATATAAGAATACCGGAAGGCGCTCAGATTAGACGTTTAAATGGTCGAATTTTGGACAGGACCTATGAAGGTGACATTGATATTACGGATAATGCAGAGTTAGTATACAAAATGTATGCAAGAAAGCAAACTACTTATTTTGTAAATAAAGTTTATCCGAATCTTGGATTGGAATTTTTAGATTTTGAAGTGATAAGAAGAGCTAAAAAGATGGCAATTTTAAGGGTGGATAATCATGCATGGGTTGATATGACGGAAGAAGAAATACTTAAAAGCTTAGGTTTAATTATTACTGACCCAGATACTGGCAAAGAGGGAATTACGCTTGCTGCGATATTATTATTCGGCAAGGATAGTACAATTATGTCCGTTTTACCACAATATAAAACGGATGCTATTTTCCGGGTAAAAAACCTGGATCGTTATGATGACAGAGAAGTTATTATTACGAATCTGATTGACAGTTATCGAAGATTAATGGATTTTGGGAAAAAGCATTTAAATGATATTTTCGTTCTGGATGGAGACCAGAGCATAAGTGCCAGAGATAAGATTTTGAGAGAAATTATATCGAATATTTTGGCGCATAGAGATTATTCAAATGCCTATACAGCACAGTTTGTAATTGAAAAGGATAAGATATTTACCAAAAATAGTAATTTGCCGCATGGTCATGGCGAATTACAGCTTAATAAATTTGAACCATTTCCTAAGAATCCACCGATTTCAAAGGTTTTTAGGGAAATAGGTTATGCGGATGAGTTGGGTTCTGGAATGAGAAATGCTAATAAATATACAAAACTTTATTCAGGTGGTACGCCAATATTCATAGAGGATAGCATATTTGAAATAATAATTCCGATGGAAGGCGCTGCAGGTTTGCAGGTCGGCCCGGATATTGTGGATAAAGAAACTGACAAAGAAATTAACATAGAAACTAACAAAGAAACTAGCAAAGAAATAAAAATTAACAAAGAAACTGACATAGAAACTAGCAAAGAAATAGAAACTAACGAAGAAACGGACATAGAAACTGACAAAGAAACTAACAAAGAAATAGAAACTAGCAAAGAAACTGACAAAGAAATAAAAACTAACAAAGAAACTAGCATAGAAACTAACAAAGAAACCGAAGCCGGCAAAGAAACGTCAGGCAAGATTATTGAGATTATGCAAGAGTCGCCGGAAATTTCTATTAAAGAAGTCGCGGAAATACTGGATATATCGATAAGCGGCGTAAGATACCATATAAATAAGATGAAAAAAAGGGGAATGCTGGAACATCAAGGCTCGACAAAAAAGGGAAAATGGATTGTCCACGAGGTCTAAACTTATATGAAAATTCTTCTAACAGCCATCAATGCCAAATATATACACTCTAACCCGGCGGTATACAGTCTGCGTGCTTATGCGGGGGAAACGCTTGCGCCTTTTCTGGAAATTGCGGAGTATACGGTGAATCATAAAGAGGAAGAGATTTTGGCGGATTTGTACCGGAGAAAACCCGATGTTATTGCCTTTTCCTGCTATATCTGGAATTGGAGCATGGTTAGCCGCCTTCTGCCGGAGCTGCCCAAGATTTTGCCAGGCGTGCATATCTGGCTGGGCGGACCGGAAGTTTCTTATAACCCGGACGAGCTTCTGACAAGTTATCCGATGATAGATGGCATTATGATCGGGGAAGGGGAAGAAACCTTCCGGGAGCTGGCAGCATATTATTGCGGGAAGGACAAGAACTGCGGCGGTGCCCAAGACGCGGATAACAGTCTGAATAGCTTAGAAAGCATGGAAGGAACTGCTTGCGGTAACACTCTGGAAAGCATAAAAGGAATCGTCTACCGTGGCGGGGACGCTGTACATAGGGCGAAGCGGGAGCCTGTCGATATGTCGAGGCTGCCGTTTCTCTATGAGAATCCCGCGCCGTTTGAGAATAAGATTATTTATTATGAGAGCAGCAGGGGTTGTCCTTTTCACTGCAGCTATTGTCTTTCTTCCATTGATAAGGGAGTGCGGCTGCGCAGTCTGGATATTGTGAAAAAGGAGCTGCAGTTTTTCCTGGATCATAAAGTAAAGCAGGTGAAATTTGTAGATAGGACGTTTAACTGTAACCATGAACATGCGATAACAATCTGGCGGTACTTGTCAGAAAATGACAATGGCGTCACAAATTTTCACTTTGAAATAGCGGCGGATATTCTTGGGGAGGAAGAGTTTGCGATTCTTTCGTCGATGCGTCCCGGTCTGGTGCAAATGGAAATCGGAGTACAGACGTTGAATACGGATACGCTGCGGGAAATCCGGCGCACAACGAATCTTGTGAAATTAAAAGCTGCCGTAGAGCGGATTCAGGGTTTTCACAATATCCATGTGCATCTGGATTTGATTGCGGGGCTTCCCTATGAAGATTACGAGAGTTTTATCCGTTCTTTTAACGGCGTCTATGCGATGGCGCCGGAGCAGTTGCAGCTGGGCTTTCTGAAAATATTAAAAGGCTCCTATATGGCGGAGAAAGCGGCGGATTATGGAATGCAGTATAAAAGTACGCCGCCCTATGAAGTGCTTTCCACAAAATGGCTGCCTTATGAGAAGCTTTTATGTCTAAAACAGGTAGAAGAGATGGTGGAAATCTATTATAATAGTAATCAGTTCAGGCATACGATGTCCGTGTTACAGACTGGATTCCCTGACGCGTATACCATGTATCTGCAACTGGCGGGTTTTTACCGCAGGTGGGGATATTCCCTTTTTTCACCGTCTAGGAGTTATCGCTATGAGGCGCTGCTGGCATATGCGGAGGAAGCAAATCTTCGTATGGCTGGAAAAGAAGGTCTGTTGGCGCAGGTCCTGACATTTGATTTATATCTGCGGGAGAATATGAAAAGCAGACCGGATTTTGCCAGGGATTTAACGCCTTATAAGGCGCGTATCCGGGAGTTCTACAGACAGGAGGAAGCGCAGAGGAAGTATCTGCCGGCGTATGCCGGTTATGACGCCAGACAGCTTGTCCGGATGACGCATATCGAATTTTTTGATTATCCGGTATGGGAAAAAGACGTTGCAGAACGCATGAAAAAACTGGACAGTCCCCGGATGGTGTTATTTGATTATCATGTCCGGGACGCGCTGACCTATGAGGCGGATTATCAGGTCGTGCCGACGGGGGTTTATGTCAGTGCCGCCAGTTCTAAAGCTGAATGCTGACTGACAATTGATTTTCATGGAATTTTAGAAAGGAAGAATACCAATGACAAAACATACAAAAGCAATCCTGGATTTGCTGGACGCCCACTACGGGACGGATTACACTTGTTATTTACAGCATGAAAACGCGTGGCAGCTTTTGATTGCAACGATGCTCAGCGCGCAGTGTACGGACGCCAGGGTAAATATCGTCACCAAAGACCTTTTTCGCAAATATCAGAGTATAGATGATTTTGCGGAAGCGGACTTAAAAGAGCTGGAGCAGAATATTCATTCGACAGGTTTTTACCATAATAAAGCGAAGAATATTATCGCATGCTGCAAAGATTTGCGGGATAAATTCGGCGGGGAAGTGCCAAGTTCCATAGAAGAGCTGACCTCTTTGGCGGGCGTGGGACGCAAAACCGCGAATGTCATCCGCGGCAATATTTTTCACGAACCTAGCGTAGTAGTGGATACCCATGTGAAAAGGATTTCCAAGAAGCTTGGGATTACCAGGGAGGACGATCCGGTGAAGGTGGAAATGGAGCTTATGAAGGCGCTGCCGAAGGATCATTGGATTTTATGGAATATTCAGATTATTACGTTGGGAAGGCAGATTTGTAAAGCGCCTACGCCGAAATGCGAGGAGTGTTTTTTGCAGGAGCATTGTGCGGATTATCAGAAAAGAAATCCGCGCCAGAAACGGAGGGATATATGATAGATTCCTATGTATGCCTGGATTTAGAGACTACGGGGCTAGACCCGAAGCGGGATAAAATCATCGAAATCGGCGCTATCCGGGTAAGGGATGGCGAACCTGCGGGCGGGATGGAAACGTTTGTCAATCCGGGCAGGAAACTGGAAGAGCGGATTGTGGAGCTGACCGGCATCCGGGATGAGGACTTAGAAGATGCCCCCGATATATCCGAGGCGCTGCCGCAGTTGCTTCAGTTTGTCGGAGAAGATATTCTGCTGGGGCACAGTATCCTGTTTGACTATTCCTTTGTAAAAAGGGCGGCGGTCAATCAACGGCTGACTTTTGAGAAAAAGGGGATCGATACGCTGAAACTTGCCAGGAAATTTTTACCGGACTTGGAAAGCAGGAGCCTTGCATTTTTATGCGGGCATTTTGGAATCGAGCATAGCGCACACAGGGCGGCTGCGGATGCGAGGGCGACCATAGATTTGTACCGGAAACTGACGGAGCTTTTTTATGAAGGAAGCGAAGAGGCGTTCCAGCCTGTATTGTTATCTTATCGGGCAAAAAGAGAAACGCCGCTTACGATACCGCAAAAAGAGCAGTTATATAAATTGATAGACAAGCATAAACTAAAAGTAGACTATCAGGTGGAAAAGCTTACCCGCAGCGAGGCAAGCCGTATCATTTCTCAGATTCTTGTAGAATACGGACGATAGTGTTTTTCATAACCGATTGCAGGGACTCTGCCACCGGATAGAGCGTCTGTATTTTTTCGGGTGTGTTTTCTTCTTTGTATATCGTACATAGAAGTTTGTAGGAGCCGCTGATATCGGTTCCGGTGGAAACGGCAAATTCCAAGATATCCTTTGCCTGCGCCGGATAGCCTTTTTCATACAGATAGGACGCCCACTGGTTCAAAGTGCGGACAAGGATGGTATAGTTCTGGTCGTAGCGCATTAACAAATCGAGATTGGGTGCGCCGTATTTTAATTTCAAATCGGTATTGCTGATGCCGGTAAAATTGACGATTTTGTTTTCGCTTAAAGTGCGCAGCGTATTCTGGTACTCGACGATTTGTTCATCTTCCGTTAGAAGCTGCATGGGAAGCGTATCAAAGGGAATCGTGATATAGGCGAGGTCATCTAAGGATTTTTTCCGGGTATTGTTTGCCCGGCGTTCTTTGATAAAAAATTCCTGTTCCGCGGCTTCATCTAACCGACTGCGTTTGGTACGCTGGTAAGTAAACCATATAACAAAGACGATAAAACTTGCAAAAATGGGAAATTTCATTTATAATATCCTTTCAGTAAGCAGGGAGGTCAGGGTTAATGTTTTCATGGCGTAATAAAAAGTCGAGGCAGATTATATCCGCCGTTATTATTATCGTACTGATTCTGGCAATGGTGACGCCGCTTCTTCTGGCAGCCATATAATCAAGTTTCAGTGTATCATATTTTTAGCTGGGAAGCAATGGAAGGAAAATTTTAGTAACATAGAATAAAAAGGAATTAGGAAAGGATGAGCGCAATGCGTGCATTAGGAAGAGGGCTTGCCATTACGGCAGCATTCTATATGGGAATTTTCTCACTGGGGATGACGGCGGATGCAAAGGAAAAATCTGAGGAAAAAATAGAAGCCGGAATCTATGTG
Source organism: Blautia sp. (assembly GCA_023664455.1). GTDB lineage: Bacteria > Bacillota > Clostridia > Lachnospirales > Lachnospiraceae > UBA3282. The sequence continues at coordinate 26,727 of JAMPFM010000025.1, read as the reverse complement.
AATGACATTCATTTATCTGGGAAAACGGTTTCCGAGGCAAAGAAAGAAATACAGGCGTATGTGGATTCTTTTGCGGATACACAGATTACGCTGAATGCAATGGATGGGGAGACCATCGTCACGACAGCAGAAGAGCTGGGATTGAAGTGGAAAAATCAGAATATCGTAGAAGAAGCGGCGGGTCTTGGAAAAGACGGCGATATTGTGCGGTGTTATAAGGCGTTAAAAGATTTGCAATATGCCAATAAAGTTTATGACGTTGTTTTTGATTTTGACAGAAATAAGATTAAGAGTCTAATTGAAGAGCAGGGCGCGCAGTATGCTCAGGAAGCAATTGATGCGTCATTGGTAAGGGAAAACGATTCTTTCCGAATTACCGAAGGACAGACGGGAATCCAGGTGGATGTGGACGCGTCCGCAGACGCAGTGTACGAGTATCTGACCCAGAATTGGGACGGCAGCGAGGAAAGTATTGATTTAGTCATAGAAGTTGTAGAGCCGCGGGGAACTGCAGAAGAGCTGTCTATGGTAACGGACGTACTAGGCACTTTTACGACAAGTTATTCCACTTCGGGATCTTCGAGAAGCGCCAATGTGGAAAACGGCTGCAAGCTGATTAACGGCTGCACGTTGTATCCGGGCGATGAGTTTTCCGCCTATGAAGCGGTTTCTCCTTTTTCAGAGGCAAACGGATACTATATGGCGGGTTCTTACCTGAATGGACAGGTTGTGGACAGTCTGGGCGGCGGTATCTGCCAGGTTTCTACGACTTTATATAACGCAGTTTTAAACGCGGAGCTGGAAGTGACAGAGCGGTATAACCACTCCATGATTGTAACCTATGTGGAGCCTTCCGCGGATGCGGCGATTGCGGAGTCTTCGGGCAAAGATTTTAAATTTGTAAATAATCTGGACTATCCGATTTATATAGAAGGAAAGACGAACCCGGATAAAAAAATTACCTTTACGATTTACGGAAAAGAAACGAGGGACAGCAACCGGAAGGTTACTTATGAAAGTGTCGTGCTGGAAACGATAGCGCCTGATACGGAAGTGATTTATCAGGATGCGGGACAGCCGGTCGGATATTGTTCCGTGCAGTCGGCGCATATCGGCTATAAGGCGCAGCTTTGGAAAGTTGTTACAGTGGATGGCGTAGAAGTCAGCAGGGAGCAGGTCAACAGCAGTTCTTATAATAAGGCGCCAAGAAGCGCGACTGTAGGAATCGCAACCGCAGACCCCGCGGCGTACAATGCCATTATGGCGGCAATCGCAACGAACAGCATCGACCAGGTCAAAGCCGTAGCGGGCGCATATCAGGCGACGGCAGATGCAGCGGCGGCACAGGCGGCATTAGAAGCGGCACAGGCAGCAGCGGCGGCACAAGCAGCACAGCAGGAGCAGCAGCCACCGGCGCCGGCAGCAGACCCGGAGGGGAATGAGACCGCGCCATAAGGATGCAGCATTTGCATGCATCGCGCGAGACAGGGAAGTTAAAGGCTGATTGCTTACAAAAACTAAACAGGCGGAAATTGTATGATGAGAAATGGGAAAGTATCAGAAAATGTACTCATACGTTCTGTTTTGAGAAAGATAAAGAGCAGAAGGGAAGAAGTAATATGCGGCGCAGGGATAGGGATAGACTGCGCCGTTTTATCGTTTGGGGAAGGGGAAGAAACCCTCTGTTCCACGAATCCTATCTGCGCGCCCACGGATAGAATCTGCGTTTATGGGATTCACAGGGCGTTGAATAATCTGGCGGCGGCGGGCGCGGAGCCGGTGGGCGTCCTGCTTTCTTATATGCTTCCAGAAGGGATGGAAGAGAGTATCTTGCAGGACATGATGCAGCAGGCGGATACAATCTGCGCTGCCCATCATGTACAGATTATCGGCGGACATACGGAGATAGCGGCGGGCGTCAGGGAGCCGGTTCTGACCGTGACGGGGGTTGGGAAACGAAAGAGAGGCTGTCAGACAGAGAGAGAGAACGGTAGACCGGGGCAGGACGAGAAAGTCAGCAAGATGGGAATTGCCAGACCGGGGCAGGATGAGAAAATCAGTAAGATGGGCATCGTTAGACCCGGACAGGACGTGGTTGTCAGTAAATGGATTGGTCTGGAAGGCTCTGTCAGGATTGCAAGAGAATGCCGGGAGGCGCTGCGTCGCCGCTACCCGGAGAGAATGATAGACGAAGCGGCGGAGTTTGAAAGGTTTTTGTCCGTTATCCCGGAGGCCGCCACCGCCGTTAAGTCCGGCGTCTGCGGTATGCATGATGTTTCCCAGGGCGGTATTTTCGGCGCGCTGTGGGAACTGGCAGAAAAGGCTGGCGTTGGACTGGAAATTGATTTGAAAAAACTGCCAATCCGGCAGGAAACGGTAGAGCTTTGCGAATTTTATGATTTAAATCCTTATGAGCTTTTATCGGGCGGCGCGCTTTTAATGACGACGGAAGATGGGACGGCGCTTGTATCGGCGCTCGATAAAGAAGGGATTCCTGCAGTGATAGCCGGAAGGACTACGGCTGGAAACGACAGGGTGCTCTACAATGGTGAAGAAAAGCGTTTTTTGGAACTGCCCAAGGCGGATCAGATTTATTATCTTTATCAAAAAAAGGGAAAGGAAAAGGTATGGGAGCAATGAGAGAGAAATTATTAGCAATGATTGAGAAAAACAGTCGTATTGATATAAGGGAGCTTGCCGTTATTATGGGCGAGGAAGAGATTGATATCGCGAATGAGTTGGCGGCGTTGGAAAGCGAGGGAATTATCTGCGGCTATCATACGTTAATCGACTGGGAAAAAACTTCCATCGAGAAAGTGACGGCGCTTATTGAAGTGCGGGTGACGCCCCAGCGGGGGCAGGGCTTCGACAACATTGCGGAGCGCATTTACAAATACCCGGAAGTTAACTCCGTCTATCTGATCTCCGGCGGATACGATTTGCTTGTTACGTTAGAGGGGAAATCCTTAAAAGAAATATCCGGTTTTGTTTCGGATAAACTTTCTACGCTGGATACGGTACTGAGTACGGCGACGCATTTTATCCTGAAAAAATATAAAGACCACGGGACGATTCTGGCGAAAAAATACGAAGATACGAGAGAGAAGGTGACACCATGAGAAATCCGTTGGCGGAAAAAGTAGTGGGCATAAAGCCGTCGGGAATCCGAAAATTTTTCGATATTGTAAACGAGATGGACGACGTTATTTCTCTCAGCGTGGGGGAGCCGGATTTCGATACGCCGTGGCATATCCGGGACGAAGGAATTTATTCTCTGGAAAAAGGAAGGACTTTTTATACATCTAATGCTGGATTAAAGAGCCTGAAGGAGGAAATTGCAAACTATTTAAAGCGGAAGCAGGGCGTGGAATACCACCCGGAAAATGAGATTTTCGTGACAGTAGGCGGCTCCGAGGGAATCGACGCTGCACTGCGCGCCATGCTGAATCCGGGCGAGGAAGTCCTGATACCCCAGCCAAGTTATGTGTCTTATGAACCTTGCGCCATCTTAGCGGGCGGCATTCCGGTGATTATCGAATTAAAAGCAGAAAATGAATTTCGTTTGACGGCGGAGGAAATAGAGGCGGCAGTTACCGATAAGACAAAGATTCTGATTTTACCGTTTCCCAATAATCCGACGGGTGCGATTATGGAAAAAAAGGATTTGGAAGCCATTGCCGAGGTCATTATAAAACATGACATCTTTGTCATTTCTGATGAGATTTATTCTGAGCTGACCTATAAGGACAAACATGTATCCATCGTGGAAATTCCGGGAATGCAGGAGCGGACGGTTCTGATTAACGGTTTTTCCAAAGCCTATGCAATGACCGGCTGGCGGCTTGGCTATGCCTGCGGATCCAGGGAAATCATAGGGCAGATGCTTAAAATTCACCAGTTTGCCATTATGTGTGCGCCTACGACGAGTCAGTATGCGGCGGTGGAAGCGCTGCGCAATGGGGACGAGGACGTACTAGAAATGCGGGAGGCGTATGACCAGAGACGAAGATATTTATTATATGCTTTCAAAGAAATGGGACTGGAATGCTTTGAACCTTTCGGCGCATTCTACGTCTTTCCCTGTATCAAAGAATTTGGCATGACTAGTGACGAGTTTGCCACCCGATTTCTAAAAGAAGAAAAAGTAGCGGTCGTTCCGGGCACTGCGTTTGGCGACTGCGGGGAAGGATTCGTGCGGATTTCTTATGCGTATTCGTTGGAAAATCTGAAAGTGGCAATCGGGAGATTACAGGATTTTATTGGAAGGCTGCGGAAAGAGAAGGATTGACAGACCATGCATATCGTGTTACATCAGCCGGAGATACCGGCAAATACGGGAAACATAGGGAGAACTTGCGTCGCGACGGGAACGCGGCTTCACTTAATCGAGCCGCTGGGGTTTCGGTTGGATGAGAAATCTATCAAACGTTCCGGCATGGACTATTGGGATAGTCTGGACGTGACAAGATATATGAATTATGAGGAATTTCTGGCGCAAAATCCCGGTGCGAAAATATGGATGGCGACCACCAAGGCGAAGCGCACTTACGCGGACGTTGCATTCGGAGCGGATGATTTTATCATGTTTGGAAAAGAAAGCGGCGGGATACCGGAAGAAATCCTCGTGGAGAATGAAGAAACCTGCATTCGGATTCCGATGGTAAGTGATATCCGCTCCCTCAACCTTTCCAATGCGGCGGCAATCGTACTCTATGAAGCGCTGCGGCAGAACGGGTTTAGCGGAATGCAGCGGGAAGGAGAGCTGCATAGGCTGCAGTGGAAGGAAAGGTGAGAGTCGGCAGAGCAGACATAAATCCTGCAAAGGCACGCTTGCGCTCCGTGAAAAACGCAGCGGTACTAGGTTCAAAAGCCGCTTTGCGACTTTTTCACCAAGTGCCGGCGTTTTTCAAGGACCTTTGCGGGATTTATGTCTGCTCTGCCGGGGTACTGGCTGCGTGGTGTTTATTGATGCACGCTCAGTCTTCATCTTCCATCTCAGACTTGGGGAGCGAAAAGATAAATTCGGTGCCGACGCCTTCGGTGCTGATAACGTTAATATGTTCACTGTGGGACTGGATAATTTCTTTGGTGATGGAAAGACCAAGACCGGTCCCTTTTTTATCTTTTCCACGGGAAAGATCCGTCTTGTAGAAACGATCCCAGATAAGTTTCAAATTATCTTTGGGAATGCCGATACCGGAATCTTTTACGCTGATAAATATTTTATTGTGTTTCTCGGTGGTCTCTAATTTGATGACGGAATCGTGGTGGCTGAATTTAATCGCGTTGTCCAACAGATTGTAAAGCACCTGTTGGATTTTGCCCATATCTGCGGTGACGTACATTTCGTCGCCGGTCAGAATCAGCTCGATGGCAATTCTTTTTTCCCGGCAGGTTCCTTCAAAGGAAGCCGCTACGTTACGGATGGTCTGATTGATATCGAAATCGGTTTTCTCTAACATCATGCCTTTGGTGTTTAAATTATTCAGGGTCAGCAGACTGTTGGTTAGTTTTGTCAGGCGCTCCGTTTCATTTAAAACGATGGTCAGATATTTCTCGTGCAGTTCGGGCGGAATTGTGCCGTCTAACATGGCTTCCAGATAGCCTTTGATGGAAGTCAGGGGAGAGCGGAAATCGTGGGAAATATTGGCAACCAGTTTTTTCTGATTGTCCTCAGAGCTGGCGATTTCGCTTGCCATATAAGACAGCGTCGCAGCAAGATAGCCCATCTCATCCACGCTTTCTACGCTAAATTCGTAATGCATATTTCCGCTTGCATATTGTTCCGTCGCTTCCGTAATTTTGCGCAGCGGGATATAGACAATTTCCGTAAAGAAAATCAGGATAATCATGGAAAGCAGAAAAAGGATAACCAGCATGATGTAAGAAATATTGAGAAGGTTGTCCGTTTCCTCCTGGATACTGCTCATGGAGTCGTGGATTACTACATAGCCCTTAACCTTAAAATCAGACGTTATCGGCGCAAAAACGCTCAGCGTAGGTTCGGTAAAAGTGCCGAAAAAGTTTCCGATGGTGTAGTAAGACCCCTCTGTGACAGTGGGATTAAAATTCTCAATGACCACTTCGTTTTCGACGTTCATTGGGGCTGCGGAGTCCAAGATCATACGCCCGGAAGGATTGATGATCCAGATAGTGGCGCCCAGATAGGCATCCAAAGCGTCTAACTGGCTTTTCACCGCTTCTAAGGTTGTCTCACTATTATACAAATCGGTAGCATAGGTGTTGGCAATCAGCGTCGCCTCACGGTAAAGTGCATTTGCCTGTTCTTTCGTCAGCTGATCCGACGTCAGATTCGCTACAAAAGTAGCCACGACGATAAAGCCGAAGATACCGAAAATAATATATGCCAGGATGAATTTCAGATAAAGTGTTTTTCTCATTTTTTCAAGGATACTCCCTTTTTAATAACCTGCAATGCTTGTGTCGGGTGTTATCATGTCTGCATCGGATGTTGCACTGTCTGCGCAGACTATCATCTGGATTTCATTGACGGCGCGCTTCTAACTTCTTGTCTCGAATTTATAGCCGATGCCCCAGATGGTAGCAATCCGCCATTTCTCATGATCGTTAATTTTTTCACGAAGTCGCTTGATATGCACGTCCACCGTCCGGGTATCGCCGATATACTCATAGCCCCAGATTTGGTCTAGTAGCTGTTCCCTTGTGAAAACATGATTCGGGGAAGCGGCAAGGAAGTAGAGCAGCTCTAGTTCCTTAGGCGGCATTTCCACTGTCTGTCCCATGTAGATAACAGAATAATTGGTCTGGTTGACAATTAAATCAGGATATTCCACGCATTTGATGGCGGAAGTTTCCGTCGTAGGAGCCGCGGATTTATAGCGGCGCAGCACTGCCTTGACCCTCGCGACTAATTCTTTAGAGTCAAAAGGTTTCTCCATATAATCGTCGGCGCCCAGCTCCAGTCCCAGCACTTTATCGAAGACTTCCCCTTTAGCGGAAAGCATGATAATCGGCAGGGAAGATTTAGCGCGGATTTCGCGGCATACCTGATAACCGTCGATACCGGGCAGCATCAGGTCGAGCAGCATCAGATTCGGCTCAAAACTTTCCGCCGCCGTCAATGCAGATTCCCCGTCATTTACTATCATCGTCTCGAAACATTCTTTCGTCAGATAAAGTGAGATTAATTCTGCGATGTTATTGTCGTCGTCTACGATTAAAATTTTTTGTTTGCTTACCATAGTTTGAATGCTCCTTGTTTTTTGCTTATAGAATTAATATTTGTGATTGGGGCATGGGAGTGTGTGGGTATGGGGAAGGGGGGCTGGCGGGGCAGGTGGGAATCCCGCGGGGGCACGCTTTCGCTCCGTGAAAAACGCAGCGGTACTAAGCTTAAAAGCCGCGAGCGGCTTTTTCGCTAAGTGCCGGCGTTTTTCAAGGACCCCCGCGGGATTCCCCCCTGCCCCGCCAGCCCCCCTTCCCTGCATGTTCAACGGTCGTCCCTCTTCAAAGCACAATTGCCATACTTACACAATCCGCCGCACACCCTGCTATCTTCCGCTGCAACCACACAAATCCTTCCGCCTTCCAAAACGTAGTTGCGTAGGATAGCCATATCAAAAGCGGGTGCTATGACGCCGCCGGCACTTAGGCGCTGTGTTTTAGCGCCTTAGTACCGCTGCGAGCGTCAACGCAGCGAGAGCGTGCCCGGCGTTGATATGGCTGTCCTGCGCAACGGACCTATAGGAATACCCCCCATTCCTCAAGTCCCGCCCGCGCGCTCTCTTATTGAAACTCCGCAATCGTAACCCCCGCATCCCCTTCTCCGTACTCTCCGCCCCGATAACTCTTCACATACTGGCAACGTCTCAGATAATTCTGTACCGCCTTCCGCAGCGCCCCCGTCCCTTTTCCGTGTACGATGCGTACGCTTGGGAGATGGGCCAGATAGGCGTCGTCCAGGTATTTATCCAGTTCCGTCAGCGCTTCGTCCACGGTTTTGCCTAATAGATTGATTTCTGTCGAGACGGAATAGGACTTAGACATTTTCAGGCTGCCTGTGCCGGTTCGTTGCGATTTGCCAACGGGTGTATCCGCTTTATCCTCAAGCAATACCAAATCCGCCAGCGAGACCTGCGAACGGATAATGCCGCACTGTACAAATAACTTGCCGTTTTTGTCAGGAAGGGAATGTACGGTGCCGGTAAGTCCCATAGAAACTACTTTGACGGAATCTCCTAGTTTCAGTTGATTCGGTTTTAACTGCTTATGCGTCCGGGCGTCCGGTTTGGGGATGGATAGTTTCGCATTTTTCTCGGAAATTTTATCCTGCACTTTCCGGCGGGAAGATTCTAAGTCTTTCATGGAAGCATTGGCTCCCGCTTTTCGGAAGGTACGGATGGTTTCGTCCGCCACGTCTTTTGCCTCCTGTAGAATCTGCCTTGCTTCCTCATTGGCTTCGCGTAGAATGCGTTCCTTGGACTGGTCGATTTTCTCATGCTTGGATTTAAGACGCTCTTTCAGGGTCTTGATTTCCTCTTTGTAAGCCGCGATTTCCAGCCGCTCTTTTTCAATCGTAACGCGGCTGTTTTCTAAGTCGGATATCAAATCTTCAAAACTTTCCTTATCTTCTGAGATATGCTTTCTGGCATCTTCGATGATATAATCCGGCAGCCCTAGTTTGGAAGAGATGGCGAAAGCGTTGCTCTTGCCGGGGATACCGATTAAAAGGCGGTATGTCGGACGGAGCGTCTCTACGCTAAATTCGCAGCAGGCATTTTCCACAAAAGGGGTGGAAAGCGCATATACTTTTAATTCACTATAGTGCGTGGTCGCCATTGTGCGGACGCCCCGCTGGTGAAGATAATCCAGAATGGCGATAGCGAGCGCGGCCCCTTCTGTCGGGTCAGTTCCGGCGCCCAATTCATCGAAGAGGCAGAGGGAATCCATATCCGCATGCTGCAGGATGGAGACAATCGTCGTCATATGCGAGGAAAACGTGGAAAGATTCTGCTCGATGCTCTGTTCGTCGCCGATATCCGCATAGACTTGTGTAAAAACAGACAATTCGGAGCGGTCAAGCGCAGGAATATGAAGCCCCGCCTGTCCCATCAGCGTAAAAAGCCCCACGGTTTTTAAGGAAACGGTTTTACCGCCCGTATTCGGTCCCGTGATAATCAGTAGGTCAAAATCCGCGCCCAGTTCGATATCGATGGGGACGACTTTCTTTTTATCCAGAAGCGGATGCCGCCCCTTACGAATGTGAATCGTATGCTCCGTATGAAAAAGCGGTCTGGTAGCGTTTTCTTCCAACGCGAGGGAAGCCTTGGCAAAGATAAAATCCAGCGTGGTCATAATCTGCTGGTTATCGGCAAGCGCCTCAGTATGCGCGCCCGCCTGCGCGCTTAAATCAGCGAGAATCGTCTCGATTTCTTCCTGCTCTTTTAGGAAAAGCTCTTTTAATTCATTGTTAAGGGCAACGACTGCAGCCGGCTCAATGAAAAAAGTGGAGCCGGTGGAAGACTGGTCGTGAACCATGCCGGGAACATGTCCTTTGTGCTCCGCTTTTACCGGAATACAATAACGGTCGTTACGCATAGTCACAACGGCGTCCTGCAGATAAGTCCGGTAGGAGCCGTTAATCATCGAAGTAAGCTGGGCATGGATTTTATCGTTCGTAAGCGCCATGCTCCGCCTGATATGCTTTAAAGCCGGACTGGCGTCGTCGGCAATTTCTTCCTCGGATAAAATACATCTGCGGATTTCGTTGGCAAGGGAAGTCAAGGGTTCCAGCCGCGTAAAATATTCTTCTAACGTGTCGGTGGGAGTATCTTCCCTGTCGCTTCTGCCATAAGCTTTGATCCGGTTTACGTTTTCCAGCATGGCTGCAATTTTAAGCAGCTCCGGTGCGGAAAGGGCGCTGCCCACTTCCAAAGATTTGAGACACATGCCCAAATCCCGGTTGCCGCCGAAAGAAGTAGAGCCTTTTTTAAAAATGCGGGTAAGCGCGTCCGCAGTCTGTGCCTGTGCCTGATTGATTTCTTCTAAGTCCGTCATGGGCACAAGCTCCCTGCAAAGTTTCCTGCCGGGGTCGGAAGTGGCTTTATCTGTCAGTTGCTCGATAATTTTATAATATTCTAAAGTACGCAATACTTTACTGTTCATAGAAAACCGCGCCTTTCTTACGCTCCAGGATACGATACTGTTATTATGTGACAGAGAAGCCAAAAGCAGGACTGTTACATGATTACTGTAAATATCATACCATAAAGGTTGTAAATTGACTACGAAAAAGATATACTTAAACGTGTATGAAACGACGGACGGAGACTGACGGGGGCTTGTCCCGACATATCCCGGAATGCGTTTACAAGGAGAAATATCATGGCGGATGAGCGTGAAAAGAAAACAGAGACAGATGATTTAGCGCAGAAAACTCCCGGACAGGCGGAATATACGCCGTCCATGCAGTCGGATTTTCTGCGGGAAAAAATAAAGCAGAAACCGGTCAACAAGAAAAAACTGCTGCGCAGGACACTGATTACGGTAGCGATGGCGGTCGTGTTTGCCACTGTGGCATGTCTTACGTTCCTGCTTTTGGAGCCTGTAATCAATAACTGGCTGCACCCGGAAGAGGAACCCGAAGAGGTACAGTTCCCGGAAGAGACCGTTATGGAAGAGATGAGTCCCGAAGATATGCTGACGGAAGATGCGATAGAAGAAGAACCGGAACCGGTGGAAATAGAAGGCGAACAGATTGAAGAAATACTGTCTCAGGTAAAATTCGGATTAGAAGAATATCAGGCGGTGTATGACGAGCTTTCCAGGCTTGCAAACGATGTCGGGCGGGCGCTTGTGACAGTGACCGGCGTTACTTCCGATGTGGATTGGTTTAATAATACTTATGAAAGCGAAGCGATGGCGTCCGGTTTGATTGTCGCCAACAACGGACAGGCGATGCTGATATTGGTCAGCACGAATACGATTATCGATGCGGAAAGAATCGTCGTGACTTTTTGCGACCAGACACAGGCGGAGGCGGAAATGGTACAAAGAGACGCTGCTACGGGATTTGCCATTTTATCCGTGTCGCTGCTTGCCATCGGAGAAGAGACGATGGACGTGATTACGATTGCCAACCTTGGTAATTCCAATAGTAATAACATGCCCGGCACGCCTGTCATGGCGCTTGGCAGACCCACGGGGACAAACGGTTCCATATGCTATGGCACGATAACGTCCCTTGGCGCCACAATAGACCAGGCGGATGCCGCCTATAAACTGATAGACACCGATATTTACGGAAGCCGCAATGCCACAGGCGTGCTGGTAAATCTTAAAGGCAGAATCGTGGGCATTATCGACAGCGCTTCCATAAGTGACGACAGGGGAAACCTGATATCCGCATACGGCATTTCGGAGCTGAAAAGAATGATTACAAAAATGTCCAACGATCAGGAACGCGCCTATCTGGGCATTCATGGAACCGACGTACCGCAGGAAGCCCACTTGGAATCCGGCATACCGATTGGCGCCTACATCAAAGAAATAGAAATGGATTCCCCCGCCATGACGGCCGGAATCCAGAGCGGGGACGTGATTATCCGCGTAGGGAATACGGAAATCATAACCTATAATGAATTGCTGGGTGTACTCTACAATGCCGAGCCGGACGATATATTGAACATTACCCTCATGCGGCAGGGGATGGATGGATTTAGTGAAATGAGGGTGCTGGTGACGCTTGGGGAGATGTAGATTAAGAAAACAAAGGGGGAAATCATACCATGAAATATCTCAAGGATTATAAAGAAGGCGACAGAATGTCAGATATTTACCTTTGTAAATATAAACAGTCTGCGGTAACAAAAAATGGGAAACCTTACGACAATGTGATTTTACAGGATAAAACCGGTACGGTGGATGCGAAAGTGTGGGATCCTAACAACGTAGGAATCGAAGAATTTGATTCGCTGGACTATATAGAAGTGTATGGGGAAGTAAACTGCTTCCAGGGTGCGCTGCAGGTGAATGTCAAAAGAATCCGGCGCTGCAAAGAAGGCGAATACGATCCGGCGGAGTACCTTCCCGTCAGCAATAAAAACATAGATGCGATGATGGAAGAACTCCTACAATATATCGACAGTATCCAGAATCCCTATCTGCAGAAACTGCTACAGGCATTTTTCGTAGAAGATGAAAATTTCAAAAAAGCGTTTTGCACGTCCTCTGCGGCGAAAACTGTGCACCATGCCTTCATGGGCGGTCTGCTCGAACATACGCTGAGCGTGGTAAAACTGTGCGACTATTATTGCAGACAGTACCCCCTGCTAAAAAGAGATTTGCTGCTTTGCGCGGCAATCTGCCATGACATCGGAAAGACAAGAGAGCTTTCCGCATTTCCCAAGAATGACTATACCGACGATGGACAATTCCTGGGTCATATCGTAATCGGGACAGAAATGGTCGGGGAAAAAATCCGGGACATCGAAGGCTTTCCGCCAGTTCTGGCAAACGAGCTGAAACACTGCATTTTATCCCATCATGGCGAGTACGAATTTGGATCGCCCAAAAAACCCGCCATCATGGAAGCCGTTGCATTGAATTTTGCAGATAATACGGACGCCAAAATGCAGACATTTACGGAATTGATAAATAATGCGAAAGATACGGGCTGGCTGGGATTTAACCGCTTGTTTGACTCTAATGTGATTGTGACGCGGATAGAAGGTTGAAAAATCAGAGATTTTTCAACCGCAAGTTTGTGCTGACGCTGATTGCGCCAGGCACAGACTCGCAGGAAATTGCAGACAGACAGCTTTGGCATGGGGGATAGGTAGGAAGATGAAATATCAGAAAAATGATATCGTGACATTACAGATCGAAGATATCGGAAACGACGGCGAGGGCGTCGGCAAAACGGACGGCTATACCCTGTTTGTAAAAGACGCCATTATCGGAGATACCGTGGAAGCCAGAATTACAAAAGTGAAAAAGAATTACGGCTATGCAAGAATCGAGAAGGTAATTACGCCTTCTCCTTTTCGTGTTACGCCTAAATGCGCCTATTATAAACAGTGCGGCGGCTGTCAGATTCAGGCGATGAGCTACGAAAGACAACTGCTTTTTAAACAGGATAAAATTAAAAACAATATGATGCGCATAGGCGGCTTTTCAGAAGAGTTTGTGAAAAAAATAACAGAGCCGATTGTGGGAATGGAAAGCCCCTGGCGTTACCGTAACAAAGCCCAGTTTCCGGTAGGATATGACAAAAACGGCGCGCTTGTAACAGGATTTTATGCCGGGCGCACACACTATATCATCCCCAATACCGACTGCAAGCTTGGAGCCTGCGAAAACCAACAGATTCTGGAAACAATTCTTGCCTATATGGAAGAATGCCACGTTCCCGCCTATCAGGAAAAAACCGGGCAGGGACTCGTCCGCCATATCCTGATTCGGAGCGGATTCGCAACCGGGGAAATTCTGATATGCATCGTGATTAACGGGGAAAAACTTCCCACGGAAGCAGAGCTTGTAAAAAGACTCACTGGGCTTTCTTTTGCCGGACGAAAAACCGGGGAAGGAATTACGCCTGCAGAAAAGAAAATCGTAAGCATTTCCATCAGCGTAAACAGAGACAGGACAAACGTCATTATGGGCAAAGATATCCGCTTGCTGTGGGGCAGGACATATATGGAAGACAGTCTTTGCATCTTGGATGAAACGGATAAAAAAGACAAAATCACCTTTCGTATTTCCCCCCTTTCCTTTTACCAGGTAAACCCCGGACAGACGGAAAAACTCTACCGTATCGCTATGGATTATGCGGGTCTGACCGGAAAAGAAACGGTGTGGGATTTATACTGCGGCATCGGAACGATTTCCCTGTTCCTATCCCGATATGCAAAACAAGTCTACGGCGTCGAAATCATCCCCCAGGCAATCGAAGACGCCAAAGAAAACGCTCGTATTAACGGCATTACCAACGCAGAATTTTATGTAGGAAAAGCAGAGGAAGTGCTGCCGGAAAAATACGAAAAAGAAGGTATTTTCGCAGACGTCATCGTCGTGGATCCGCCCCGGAAAGGGTGCGACGACAAATGCCTCGAAACAATGCTCGCCATACAGCCAGAAAAAATCGTATATATCAGTTGTGATTCCGCGACGCTGGCGCGGGATTTGCGGATACTGACGGACGGCGGGTATGAGGTGAAGAGGCTGCGGGGGGTGGATCAGTTTGGGGGGACGGTGCATGTGGAAGTGGTTGCGTTGATACAAAGGAAATGATACCAGCATATTGCACACAATATGTTGAAATCCTTGAATTTACGCACTTTGCGAGGTTTTTCAGTTTCGACAAAATCGGTGAAAATCATAAGGAAAAGACACTTGTGAATAAAGTAACCGTAGTTGTGGCATTAGACCTCGGTACGGGGAACACAAAAAATCCTGAGAATGAAAGTGAATAGTGGACTATCAGATTGATTGATAGATTATAGGGATATTTAATCAAAAAGAAAGGCAAACGAAATTCTGAAATAGGTGGAAAATATGACCTCTATCTGATATGCTTTTAGGTAGAGGTCATTTGGACTTTTTGTGAATTCTATCTGATTGAATGGAGGTGCAATATGAAGGATTTGGATATTGAAATGGAGCAGCAAGAAATCCCTAATTTTATATTCCCAAGGTTAATTGAATGGATGAGAATGCATGGACAGAGTGACAAAGATATCATCGGCTGCATCATGTATATTTGTGGGGAAGGTGAAAAATAAGGCGAACAGATTCAGATGTGGCAAATCTGTTTAGGAGCGGAAGGGATAGTATGGCTAAAAGTGTGCCACTGGAACTAAGAGAATATAAAGAAGGGTTTGATTTTTTACATAAAAAGATTAGGGAGGTGGAGTGGGAACTGGCTGCATTTTTTCATGGTAGAAAAGCAATTATTGGCACAGAAGTCGAAATGTTGGAAGACCAACTTGAGAATTACAGAGAAAATATTTCCATATTATTGGAAAAGATAAAGAGTAAAATAAGGGATATGAATAATTGACTAACGAAAAACTTGAAGGATTCTGATGGAAAAAAAGAAGATGATGTGGAAAAATAAATTAAATGCTATACATGGTAATGGAAGTGATTTTATGGATAAAAAACGTAAGAATCAAGTGGGGATTGATGGGGAAAATGATACAATAGATATTGCATTAAAAGTATTTTATGGTGAGTTTGTTTTTGAAGATTTATGGTTTTCGCATAAAGATATCGGGCGAGGAAGCAATGTTGAATTAGTGGATTTAATAATAAGTCTTGGTAATGATCTATTGGCATTTCAGATAAAAACAAGAGATGTTAATTTAAGCGGTGATAGAGACGAAAAGTGGATTAAAAATCGGACTAAGGATGCAAAAGACCAGTTAGTTGTTACCTTTAATGATTTATAAATTAAGGGGTTGCCGCAATTTGTAAATAGGAAAGGTGATATGATAAAATTAAAACCGCAAGGCTTGTTTTCTGGAATAATTATTTTGAAAAATGAAGCTATTAATGGTTATCAGAAGATAATTAGCTGTAAAAGGCTTAATGGGTTGATGCATTGTTTTTCATATAATGATTTTTGCATATGCTGTACTCGGTTGTTGATTCCTGCAGACGTATTATCTTATTTGTCATTTAGGGAAAGATATTATCCCTTGGATATGAAGATATTGGAAAATGAGGAAATTTGCGTAGATAAATTTTTGATATCAAAATATGGAGAATCTCAATTAGATGACGGTTTCATTGAGCCATTTAAAGGGATTCTGAATCAGTACAAGGACAAATTAATTGATGGGAAAGGTGATTTAAATACATATAGAGAAATAATAGAAGTTATGGCTATGTTTGACAGAATAGAAATTGACACTTTTTGTGATTTGCCTGGAAAGGTTCAAATAGCAGCAAAAGAGTATTTATGTACAGATAATTTGTTTATGAAGCCATGCAATCAAAATAAACATAGTGTATTGTTTATTTCTATGGATAAATGGAATGAGCAACACGCAAAACGTATGACAGAATTATCTATGTATAAAAAAAACTGAAAAATGCTTTACAGTTGCGGTATGCTTTGAGGGTGAGGGAAGTATAAGAATTGAATGGATATTTTTCAAAAAAGAGTCAACTTTCAGAAGGAGAAAATTCACTATTGAGCAAGTCAGATAATCGTTGGATTGTACAAGATAGCCAATATTTAATAATTTGGTATCATAGGAGTGATTACCTTTGATATATTTGATTGATTGTTGTGGAGAGGTCATAGCTGAAAAGTTATGATTTTTCCTATTTTTCAGTGGTTTGGGATACTGGTATAGTAGTGGGAAGATGCTTTTTGATATTGTTCGATAAGATTTAGAAAAATTCAATAAAATTTCTAATATATTGAAAAATGTACTTGACATATATTGACATTTATTTTAATAAACTGTAAGATTAAATTATAAAATATAGGAGGTACTATCTTATGGATAAAAAGAAGAAAGTAAAAGTTATAATTAATTCTAAGCCAAGCAGTTTGATGGAATGTGGTGCGAACGATAAGTATTGCAATGAAAATCCTAAGGGTGGCAAGCGTTAAATATTATGATTAAAGGATGCTGCATTAAAACAGCATCCTTTTTTAGAAAGGTTAATTATGAAAGTTTTAAGAATGATTAATGGTATAGAGATAGAAGTAGAAATATCGGAAAGTAATGCTATATATTTTGATGAAAAGGATGCTAAAGAAATTGGTAATTCTGGGTATGAGTTAGATGCTATATTTAATTATTTATATAACATAAACGAACAATATAGACCATTAGTCATGACACTAGAACTCACAAAAACTTGCAACTATAGATGTCCATTTTGCTTTATAAATACTGACGAGGCAAGAAAAAGGCAAAGTAGTCAGATTAAGTATGATGCAATTAAGGAAGATTTAGAATGGCTATGCCAGAATGGACTATTATACTGTATAATTACAGGCGGAGAACCACTTCTTCACCCAGATTTTATTAAAATATATAGTTTTCTTAAACAACATGGAGTTATAGTCACTGTATTTACAAATATTTCGCTTCTAAATAATGATATTATTGCTTTGTTTGAGAAATATCCACCATTTAAATTAGAAACAACGATGTATGGTTTTAGTGACAAAAAGTATACTGATATAACGGGACAAATTTATTTTAAAGCCAGTGATTTTAAAAATAAAGTCTTATTATTAAAGGAGAGAGGTATTAATATTATATGTAAAACACCAATTAATAACCTAACATTGCCTGAATTTGAAATTATGCGTAAATGGTGTATGGATAATAATATACCATATTATTTTTCAGAAAAGGTATTTGAAACATATGAAGGTATATCTATGCAACAATATGATATAACACTAAAAGAGAAACAATATATCCTTCATGAAAGAATGCTTTCTGAGAAATCGGAGAGTTTGATATTATTTGGTAAAAAGAAATCTTTTACATGTGGAGCTGGTAAATATGGATTTTTTATTTCACATGATTATAAATTACGTCCATGTATGTCATTTTTTGATATTCCAGAAGCCTGCATTCATATAACATATGGAAATATTTCAAAATCTTTTGAAATGTTATATAAATTTATTAGTCAATATAAAGGTTATACTCTCTCAGAGTGTAATGGATGTAATGCTTTTTCAATATGTAAAATATGTGTGATTGATGAGATAAAAAAGAAAAAGGGAGAAACAAGTGGATATAAACAAAAATGCGCTAATAATATGGAAATATGTAAGTATTTAGTAGAATGTACAAAGGAGTAACTTGGATAAAAACAAAGCCAGCCTGAATGATTGGACTGGCTTTAAAAGTTTAGATTATAGTTTTCCTATTTTCCTGATTTGCCACTATTATAATTCTGGTTATCAGGGTTTAACTGGTTAGCATGGTTGTTGCTATTTGCCCGATAAGCAGAATTGTTGGAATTACGCTGATTGGCATAATTATTAAGCTGCTGCTGTGCATGCGTGTTTCCAGATACTCCTTTTCCCATTATTGGCACACCTCCTTCTATAAAATTTCTTATAAATCCATAGAACTTGGAAACATGATTTCATGGTGAAAATGATTTTTTATTCTTCTTTTCCTCGTCATATTTTATTTTCTTAGATGCTAATTCCTCTCTGGACTGATTAATTATAATATCTAATAATTCTTTAGAGGACATTTTTTCTAATTGCTCATCTGGTATAGTTTTTGATAACTGAACCATTATTTTAGCAAAATTTTCTGTAATGTTTTTCTGTTCGATTTTATGGATACGTTCATATTCTTCTTCAGAAAGATAATCCGAAGGATCAAAAAAGTCTATATCATAATCATCTTTGTAAGAGAAATATTCTATCATAAATCATGCGTTACACAAATAACACAAAATAATTAAATCCTTTAATGAAAAACTATCATGAAATAATTTGTTCCTGAAAGATTACTCGGTGCAATTTAGATATAAAGCAGCCGTTTTAATAGACACATCATTTGACTTTAAAAGTTTACGAACAATGATTGAATGGTAAATAACCAGTTGGAAAGTAGATTTGTAAATGCTATAATGGAACTGGTTATTTTTATTGCAAAAATGAAAAGGTGTTACTATGGAATCAAGAAAAGGTAAGAAGTGTATATTATATTCCAGAGTGTCAACGGAAATGCAGATAGATGGGTATTCATTAGAAGCACAAACACATGGATTAAAGCAGTATGCGGATAGAGAAGAAATGATTCATCTATGACCGCAGGACGTTTACTTATTTCTGTATTATCAGCGGTTACGGAAATCGAAAGAGAGAATATTATAGAGCAGACCATGAACGGACGCAGAGAAAAGGCAAGGCAGGACGGTTGGAATGGTGGTTTTGCTCCATATGGCTATAAATTGGAAAACAATAAACTTCTCATAGCAGAAGATGAAGCCGACAAAATCAGAATCATATTTGATAAATTCATCAATACTGATATGGGATATAATGGCGTTGCAAAATATTTGAATCTGCAAGGGATTAAGAAGAAAGTAAGACAGAATGGCACTCTTACAGAGTGGAGTCCAAAAACCGTCAAGGAATTGATAGATAATCCTGTTTATTGTGGTAGGTTGGCATATGGCAGACGGATCAGGGAAAAAGTAAAAGGCACAAAAAATGAATATAAGCAAGTAAAAACTGATAACTACATTTTGGTAGATGGAGGACATGAAGCCATTGTCAGTGTAGAAGATTGGAATAAGGCAAAAGTAAAGCGTGATGTGACTAGAATTAAAGCACTGTCAAAAGTTGGGATAGATAGGGCGCATTTACTTACTGGAATATTGAAGTGTCCTGTTTGTGGAAGTCCTATGTACACAAATAAAAACGCATGGACTAACAAAGACGGTAAATATAATGAGAGATTTTATTATGTATGCAGTAGGAAACGCCAACAGAGAGGAAAATCATGCAGTTATTCCGCACAGTTAATGAAAGAAGCCATCGAACCAGATGTAGTAATGGCTATCAAACAGCTTGTGACGAATGAAGAATTTGCAAAGGAGAACAAAAGCAGGATTGGTACGGAGATAGACACTACTGAAATTGATAAAGAGATTAAAAATTATGAAGCGAATTTGAGACAAGTAGAAAATAATAAACGCAGGCTTGAAAGTGAAATAGATTCACTTCCAGAAGATGCTAAATATCATGACAGGAAATTACAGGATATGAACCGTAGATTAGATGGCCTGTATGATACAATTTATGAGCTGGAAGATAAGATTGAGGAATCAAGAGCAAAGCGGAAATCAATAGAAATGAGTGCTATCACTATTGATAATGCATATAAGGTATTACTTAATTTTGATAAAGTATATGACCGTTTGAATGACGAAGAAAAAAGAACCATGATTCAGGGATTTATCAAGGAAATACAGACATATCCAAAAGAAGAACAGGAAAAGTATGAACATCCTATTAAAAATATCACATTTAACTTTCCTATAGTTATCAATGGGGAAGAAGTGGATAAAATTTCGTGGGAAAAAGGGAATACCGTTGAAGAGGTTGTCTTGCTTGTGAAAGTTTAATGTTGAGTACTATATTGGGGTGAGGAGATTGGGATGAGCTGGGTTTGCTTCGGCGGAAAGTAAAGCGACTTATGAAGAAATCAAGAGTTATGTATTGGAACATACAGGATTGAAAGTCAGTAATCTGCATATTGCACAGGGAAAGGAAAAATTTGGGATTAAGGAAAGAGAAAACGATAGCAGACTTTAAAAACGGAAAATGTCGGTTTGAATGTCGGTTTGAACAAAACAGAAAAGAAAGTTGTTTCTTTACTAATAGAAGATTCGGAATACACTTCTGATGAATTGGCTGCCAAGATAGGTGTGACCAAAAGAACCATAGAACGTGCATTTATTTCTTTGCAAAATAAAAAAGTCATAGAAAGAATTGGTTCAAAGCGTGATGGGCATTGGATTGTCATTCAATAATTGTATGTAAAAAATCAACGGCAGCTTTAAGTGACATAGGAGTATGTGAAGAAAAATGCAAATATTGTATCGGAGAAAACAAGAATATATAATAAACTTGTACATGAATATGGTTATCCGATTTTACGCCAAGATATGTGATTGATATGTGTGTAAAAATGCTTAATCCTAAAAAGCATGAAAAAATGATTGATACCACGGCAGGGGCTGTGGATTTCCTGTACATACGATTTTCCATGTATGGAAAAGTATTCTTGCGGAAAAAGGAATCCCACAAAGCCATCTTTTTACACTGGAAAAGAAGCCACCGGAGTGCGGGGATTATATAAGAGACCATGTATTTGCGATTGATTTTTTTGCTGTTTTGCCGGATTATCAAAATAAAGGCATGAGCAGGGCACACATTGTAGTGAAGTGGATAATGTGATATGATACACATATCGTAATGCGTGGAAATATATGTATGGATGGAAAGAAAATAATAGCGGAATCTTGGTTTGGCAAGCATTCACAATACTTGTGGATGATGCCGGAACTGTACGGTAGAAAACCGCTTCTGAATCCCGCCCACGATGCATCAGACCGCACTGAGGAGGCGGACAAGGTTTCTGCACGGATTGCAGCACTGCTTTCCGAGCGTGCCTTCAGCTTTACGCCCAATGAGTATCTATCCATTCACAGGAAGTTGTTTACCGGCATTTATTCCCAGACCGCGTGGTATTTTCGCAATTCGTTGGTCAGGGCAAATTACAATGACCTGAAAAATGTCACAATAATTGCAGTTGAATCGTTAGAAGAAAGGACACGGCACAATGGATATTCACACGTTTGAAAATGAAGCTTTGAAAACACTCACCCTGCATACGGCGCAGTTCCCACAGGCTAACCGTTGCATTGCATCACAGCCTTTGGTGTCGAACTTGCCGGAACAGACAGAGAATGGGGCGGAAGCTTCTTTAGAGGTGATTGGGGCAGGCCGGTATGATGCGCAAAGTAACCGCGTAATCTGTCAGCTGGCTTCAAAGGACAGCGGTATTTTAAACTCTTATTACGCGAAGGTAGTAGACCGGACGGGTAAAATGATTGTACAGGCTCGTTTTGTGAGTTTTGACAGGGACATAGCCTTTGCCAGTATGCTCGTTCCCAGGGAGATTTTTGAACAATGCAGTGTACAGATGGACATGGCGATGGTAGGGAAAAGCGTCAAAACAGCGTCAAATACCATCCCGCTAGATAGCTTTGACGTGCAGGACATTAAGGCTGTGTTTGATGTAGCTGCGCCTAAGATTAACAGGGCGGAAAGCTATGGTACAATCAGAATCAGCTATTACCAGTATTCGTCTGCCCGTGATTATGATTACGTTTATCCTGGCAGAAATACGAATCAAATGTATTTTCCTTCGGCAGGTCGTATTACCATAGAAGGAATTGAATTACGGGATGCAGATGGAAAATTAATGATCTCGGACGGCAAAAGAAAGGTGACATGTTACAAGCCGGTTGTTATGGAAGCTGAGGATAGTGTTATTACTTATTCTTTCAAAGAACTGTGGGAGGATACAAAGCTTACGGATTGTTTTGACCTAAATAACCCGCATACAAAGGCGGATTATTTATTGACAATCGAAGCCTTGGATATTAATGGACGTTGCATTACCCTGATGCTTACGAATATTAAGTCATTGATTGAGAAAAACGACCCGGGAAGAACTAAAACGATTCAGGATATTGAAGTCTATCTGGACTGTTTTTCGCGGGGGACTAAAATCCGTATGGCTGATGGCAGTTTGAAAACCGTTGAAAATATCCGTAAGGGTGATTTGGTAAAGACGCCGGACGGCGGGCAGGTATCTGTCAGGGAAGTGCAAGCGCAGGAAGATTGTCAGGTGATCGGCATAGAACTTGCAGGTGGCAGGGTATTATCCGTGACAGACGGACATGCAGTTGCGACAACGGACGGGGTTTTTCCGGCTTTTCGGTTGAAAGAAGGGCAGGAAGTGTTGACGGAAGACGGGGTAGACAGGATTTCACATCTTATTCCCCATTGTGAAAGGTTGTACACGGTGTATGCGCTGTTTTTGGAAGGAGAAGAGCAGTGGCTGTATGCAGACGGAATGAAGGTGCACAGTTCGGACAGTGGGGATGTGTTTAAGGATAGAGACTGGATTCGTGAAGACCTTCCTGAGGAATGGAAAGCGGATTATGACAATGCTTTAAAGGCGGGGATGCTCTATGGCAGACAGTAGCAGGAAGAAGTGCGCAAAGGCAGGTGAAAGGAGGATAAGGTGGGTCTAAAAAGCGTTATGATTGAGGATAAAGAGGGAAAATATGTGTTTTGTATTTTTCCTATGCTCCAAAAAGATGATGAACTAATTCTCAGTAAAGACCGCTCTGGAAAGACAGTCATTGCTTCCGGAAGTGAGGATCAGGAATTGACAGTAGACAAGAGTACCCTGGAAAAATTGTCGTATGCTTATGTGTTTGTCAAAAACGGAGAAAAATATGATACGCCTGTCCGTGTACTGACAAGACCTCCCAGGGTGCACAAAATCCTGCTGCAGTCCGAAGGTCAGGTTAAGATCGTACAAAAAGAATTGAACCAATATACCAGACCGGCGGGACTTTTGCTTAAATTTGTGCAGGGTCAGGAGGAAATGGGTGAAGTCAGTTTAGGGAGCGGCGTGTTTGCATTTGATCTGGCGCAGGCCGGGATTGCTTTTGAGGAAAAGATTGCAGTTGAAGTGCAGATGCGCTTCCGTCTGGTAGATGAGAATCAGACTGCGATATTTGGACCGGTAATTTCTATGGTAATGGTAATCAGTCCCCCGGCGATAGAACAGATTGTCAGAGAAGAAAAAGGAATAGAGTTGAAATTGGCAGAGGAACCGGTCTTGCCGTTATATGCAAGAATCTATCGGGACGGACAGGAGATTTACGGCGCTTTGCAGTGTGTCAGGAAAGATGACGTAGATATAAGATACATGATTTTCACAGATACGCTGAATTTGAAGGAAGGCTGTTATGCGTTATCCGTTGCCTGTATGAATGAACAGATGGCATCCTATTGGTCAGCGCCGTTTCCGGTGCTTACCAGATATCCTGTCATCAGGAGCGCCCGCCTAGAAGCGCAGGGATGGGCAATCCAGATGCAGGAAAAAGGATATTACTGCTGGCAGGGGCAGTACGGATGGACAGACCAAATACAGACAACCGATGAAAGGAAACCCGAAATACGTTATGCAGACCGGTGCGGCAGTGTAGTCAGCCTTGGACCGGCTGCCAGAATCACGGAATCCATACAGGATTATTTTGTAGGAAAAGATGGGTTTTACTGTCGGGAAAAACAAACCGGTAATCGAACCATGTCAGAAAAGTATGTGGAATACGATAACATGTCGTTTAGGATAACGGAGAAAAACGGGATCTGGAGCCTTAGCATCAAAGAGGGCTGCCATGAGACTGTGGCACAGGATTTTAGGGAACTGCTTGTGAGGGAATGCACGTCTTATGCCCAGCTTGAGGAATTGTCGGAGAGTTTTGGGGATATAGCCCTGAGACCGGAGGATATGCTGGCTGTCCGGTATGGATACAGACCGGATCAGGGGGCATGTGATATTCGGGCGGGCATGAGTTTGTGTTTTGACTATGAGCAGTACCAGAATATTCCGGAAGATGACAGGTGGACGGTTTCCGGGGAAGGATCAGAGACAGTTTCCGACCATAATTTGAGTGGGTTTACGGGTAGTGGGAGCAGTATGTTTCACAGCATTTTAAGAGACGGCGCAGTCACTTTTGAGCCTTTTGCACAGGAGATGGTGCAAAGTGGCAGACTGACAGTGGAACCGCCCCAGGTTGAACAGGACGGGCGGATCGCAATGGGGGCAGGCATATGGGATACGCTTTTTGCACAGTTTCATGCGCCCTTTGTGAAGTTATTGTATCCGGCACAATGGAAACAGAGCGGACATCTTAATCATGGAAGTATGTATTACTATGACAATGTCTGTCTGGCGGCGGCGGACAGCTATGACAAATTGGAAGAAGCGTTAAGACGGTTCCAAAATCAGTCGAAGCCGTCCGGGGAGGCGGCTTATGTATGCTTCCGGGGAAGGACGGCGGTGAAGCTGATGATTCATATTTTTGTGGAGGGGCATCCGCAGATGTGTGCACTGGGTACTACCCTGGGTGATATCGTGACTGCTTACGGTCTGGGCAGGAATGTCCTTCTGGAACGTCTGTATGAGGAGCGGTATATTCCCTTTATGGATACCAATGAAAAACTGCCTCTCTATATAGGAGACCGCATATGCAGCAGATAGAGACGTTTATCAGAATATTGCCCTCTTTATACCGGTTGGGGCAGGACGCCGTCTATGCCTGTCTGCCGGAAGGAGCGGAAAGCCCGGCGCAGGAGATGACTGCTTTGGAGATTTACAGGCAGGGTGGAACATTTCTTTATCTGCGCTATCCAAACGAACTCCATCAGGGACTGTTGGTTTCACTGGTGGAGAGTCTTCTGAACCGCCCGGCAATTCTTTTTGTGAACAATGAGGGGGATTATGCCAGACATTGGAAAACGCAGGGATGGTACATAAGCGGCGATAGGATGATGCAGACAGGTATCATGACGGTGTGTGGTTTTCGGGCGCTTGTTCCCTGGAACTGCAGGGTGAAAGCAGAAGCGGAGGGAATTTCTTTTGAGCGGGTATGCTTTGGGAAAAAGGAGTTAGAAGAATGTGAAGACGGTTTTTTCTCATGGGATGGAGAATTTCGATTTCTTATCCATGAAGGAAAGCGTTTCTGGCAAGAGGCACAGATCAGGTATGAATTGGATGGGTACGACTCTTTTACAAGAAGATGGCTGTCTGTTCTGTGTAGGACAAAAGAACCGCGTTGGGAAACGGAGGGATATGAGGAGGAAAATGTAAAGCTTAACGCCCCGGCTTATATTAAGGCGGCAGTATGTTGGAATATTCAGAAAGAAACATTATTTATTGTTCCGCATAATAAGGATATCAGTATTACCAATTTTCCTCCTATCAGAATGAAGGCATTGTCTTTCCGGTTCGCCAAAGGAACGGAAGAATATTTCCTTGCGCCTTTCGGGGAAGGGGTATTCCTGACAGATGGCGATGTGCCTGTGGGACAAAAAGGGTTTTTCAAAATCTGCCAGGGGGACAGGATGGAAATGGTGATTGAGGCGGAAGGATATCTGGGCCGGAGAGGGCTGCATGCAGAAGTGTCCATGTTGAAAATCCATGCGCCTTTTTATGCAGCGGGGACAGAGTTGGAGGTCTGTACTTCGTTCCCGGTTCTTCCGCCCGGCGGGGACAGGGTAAGAGGGGAGGTGGAACGGTTCCAGCGCAGGAAAATGCAGGAAGGATGTCGGTTGGCATATCACCGGAATGTAAGTTTTAACATGAAAGAATTTGAGATGTGTGTCTGCGGACGGGATATCCTTTGGTTCAATCTGTACAAAACAGAGCGGAAGATTCCGGGAATTGCCCTGTGCAAGACCAGTACGGCGCTTTCCCAGGCGATTGTATCGGATGAATTTTTTGTGGTGCTTGACCATTGGGACAGCGGATTGTTTAGCATACCATACACAATTGATGAAGCAAGTCTGGCCAGGGCAGGACAGATGGGATATCCCTTGGAAGAATGCAGCAGGCTGGCACGTTTTTATCCGAAAGGGCAGATTTTTTTAAGTGAGGATTCCTTTCGGCAGGGCATAGACAAGGCGGCTTGTAGTTACCGGGCGCAGATTCAGGATGCTTGTCACCATTTCCGGATAAATCAGGCGGGCAGAGATTTTACTTTTGCGCCCAGGACATGGGAAGCGCAGGCGATTTTTCTGGTGGTGAAGAAAGGAAAAAGCTTTTCCGTTACAGAATTGGCATTAGATTCAAAACGATGGAGTTTGTGGCGCGAAGAAAAAGAAAGCACACAGCAGATTTTGATTCAGATATGCGAGGAAGCACAAAAAACCCCGTGGGAACCGGTGTTTGTAAGAAAGGAATGGGAAGGCGGCATTGTCATATATGGTAAAGCGCAATCGGGTGAACAGAGGAAGTTTCTTGTTCTGCAGGATAAAATGCAGTGTCTTTAGAAACATGACAGCAAGACTGTATCATTATAAAAAAATTATCAATCAGGAGTGCGCCAGTTCGGCGCTTGAAATATAAGCAGGTGAAATTCCTGCTCTGG
>JAMPFM010000024.1 GCA_023664455.1 Blautia sp. | reverse complement strand
AACCGTAGCGAGAGCGTGCCTGCGTTGGATTGTATATTCTGCACAACGGACGGCTCTCAAAACCTTAAACCCAGTTTTGCAATCCCTTCCTTTCTTTTCCTACCACAATCACTACCGCAGCCACTCCCCCAGCATTTCCCTCGCCCGCCGGATACGATACTTTGCAAGCGGCAGTGATATCTGCAGAATCTTCGCCGCCTCTTTCAGACCAAGTTCCTGAAAATAATGCAAAATGACAATCTCACGCAGCTCCCCAGGAAGCCTTTCTAACGCCGCTTCTATCACGACTTTTTCTTCCACTCTTGCAGTCCCTAAATATTCGCCCGCTTCCACCCTCGCAGTCCCTAAGCATTCGCCCGCTCCCGCGCTTCCCAAGCGTCCGCCCGCTTCCATCCCTTCCATATCCGCTACCGGGATTTCCCGCTTCTTTCTCGTCTGGTCGATGCATAAATTTCTGGCAATCGTATAAAGATACTGCAAAGCTTTGCCGTTTTGCCGGTAAGAAACAAGGTTTCTGAAAAAACGCTCGAATACCTCCTGCGTCATGTCCTGCGCAGAATCCCGATCGACGCAATGATAACGGCAGTATTGCAGAATCTGCGGGTAATATTTTCTTACAAATACGTCCATCGCCTCATCATCGCCGTTTTGCATTTTTCGCACCAAAAGAAAATCCTGCTGCATGGAAACCTCCCTCCTGTTTTTCTAAAAAGCGCTTTCTACTATATATAACGTATCAAAAGACATGCCGGATAGTCCAAAAAAGAAATTTTACGTCAAAAAAACGTCTACCAGCCATACAAAACTGCCTTGCGGTTGGTAAACGTTTTTCTCAAATCCCCATTACTTCAACTCCACAACAATCTTCCCGCCGCTGCCCCGGATGGTATGATACGCCGTATCCCTGAGTATTGGCAGGTTCCCGGCATTCTTCCAGTCCTCCCCTCCGTCAGCCATTCTGACATGGGGCAGATTCAGATAATAATAAAAATAATAGCCTCCCCAGATACCTTCGCCCAATCCGCTGCAGATAATCCCTTCTCCTTCTTCTGAAAAAGACTCCCTATTTAAAATCGGATAGACCTCCGCCATCCGCAGAATCACCGGGGAATAACCGATATCGCCGACAATCTGGATTTCCTTTTCTTCTTCCGTCTGCATGATTTCCAGCGCATTCAAATCCGCCGCCAGCAGTTCCGCCCGGTAATTCCGGTACTCCTGCTGCCTTGCAAGGGCGTTTCCAAACGTCAGCGCAAAGATTAAAAAAGACCATGCCAAAATCCCATAAACTGCCTTGGGAATCCAGCTTTTTAACCCGAATGCAACATAAACGGCAAGCAGTGTCAGAAAGACATTAAATCCATACATCGACCGGGCATCAAATGCCTCTCTACTGATAAAAAGGTTTGCGCCAAAGCAGAGCGCGCTCCCTATAAACACCGTCAAAACGCCCATGCCCAATGCCGCAGCCTTAGGAATCACCGCTGTCTTACAAACCGTATACAGAAATAGTAACACAATCATAACCGATAATATCAGCCATATTTTAGAAAAATCACGATAAACCGTTTCATAATAGATAAGATAACGATGAAACACCGTAGAGAAAAGCGACGCCGGGGAAAGCACCGATACACCGTTATCCCGCATCAGGAAAATCCAGAAAACGCCAAGGGATACGAGATAGCACACTGCCGAAATCCCAAGGAACCGGGCGCTCTCTTTCAGACTTTTGCCCGTTGTGACGGCTTCCATTGCCAGAAACAACGCAATCATCGGATATACGCCGGAAGATGCCTGATAGGTCGTGCACATCATAAGAAGGCAGAAAACGGAAACTACGGCATAGAGTTTTGGCGATTTTTCATAAAAAAGAAACGGAATCACGCACACCAGAAACGAAAGCGCCATGTAAGGAGAATCAAATTTGTAAGAAATCATTCCCAGAAAATATGGGGCAAGCGCAGTAAGCGATGCGGCAAGAACCTGAAAAACCCCGATTTTTTGCCCTTTTCCAAATACCCTAAGCAACAGAATGCCCCCTGCCGCCATGACAGCGCAGGCAAGCAGTTGGGGCAGCGGGGAAATATCCGTCAGACGCCAGCCCGCATGTACGAACGTGGCAAGAATTTCCGTGCCATAACGACTCCAGTCCAGCCAGCCGTGGTAGCCCGCATAAGTCCTTCCAACGTCGTCCCAATAAGCGAAATTGGCCCGGAAAATCGCGCTAAACGCCAGAAGATAAATGCCAAAAAGCCAGAAAAACTGCCTTTGATACCCGGAAATACTGTCCAAAAACCAATCCTTGCACTGATATATTGCTTCTTTTAATCTGTTCATTCCTGCCCCCGTTTTCTGGCATAAGCCTCTCTATCCACCAATTCTACATACTTATCAAAATATGCCATCAGCCTTTCAATCACTCTTTTCTTCTTTTCTGCCCTGTTCCCGTTGTCTTCAACACACCATCCCGGAAGGAATTGTCTATAAATTTATGGGTTTCTTCCGCCTTTTCCCCTTGAAATGCTGTTTCCTTGTTTCCAAAAAGTGCAATCGCATTATTGGTTTCTTCTTCCAGATTACGGAAACATACAATATTGCCAAAAGTCTTGACTGAATGGATAATACAGTTTGTCCGCGAAAATGCCTGTAATAACCCATGATATTTCAAATTCTTATCTACCCACAAGGTATTCAGGGTTGTTGCAAAAGCTTCCCGGATTGCAACACCTCTGCGCTTTAACTCTACATGGATAAGAGGAAAACCATTGACCAGAATAGTCACATCATAACGATTATCAAACTTCGCTCCCTCATTTTGTGACACTTCCTATTGATGGAACACTTCTGATAGCTGTCAGACCGCCTGTTTTCGGATATGTATTCAGATACTACTGTACTTTCAGTCATGGCAGCAACCATGTTGAATGTGCTCATTTGTTTGGCTCCTTCATGCAGCATTTTCATATTCCACAATAGCAACTTCCTTTACAAACTGCTGAAGCTTTTGCACAATTTGTTCCAATCGTTCTGCGACCTCATCCGTATAATACACTTCCCCACACTGACTGCATACCATCGCAGGAACATTTTTTACGATAATCACACATTCCTCCAATATTGCAACATATGTTTTTTTCATATCCTGCGTTTTCCCTTTACAAATAAAGCACGTCATCTACATTACCACCTTTCTCGTTTTAAAATTGTCTTCCCATTTATCTTTATCCGGTATATATGCCGTGATAATACATGCCCTACCCTCATATACACTGCATACCACATGAATCGGTGTAACCTGTTCCGTATAACCCAATATAAGACAGCTAGGAACTGGATAATCCTCAGGATAGTATTCAATAACTTTTCCTGAAAAAATCCCCTCTTTTACTGAATCCCTCAAAATATTCCTTTCTCGCATTCTTTGTAAAGCGTGTTCTCGCCAAACAACTTTTCCTTCTTTTACCAATTGTTTCAATTCATCCAAATTAACGTTCTCCATATTGTTTCCTTCTCTATTTTATTTATTCCATTCTTTAAAATTTAATAATTTGTCGCGATAATACTCATATTGTCTCTGTCTTGCCTCTATTTCTGCCGGAAGTCCTTCCGAAATATCATTACAAAGCGTATCAAAGCGGTCAAGAATTTGAACAATTCGTTTTTGCTCTGCAATTTCTGGAATCGGTATCATAATTTTTGCCAATACTTCACCACTAACATGCAGTACACCTGCACCTCGTTTCATTATATTTAGTGTATTTTCCATATTTTTAAGAATATAATACAGATATTTTGTAATTATCAATCCTGCTTTTTCTTCATATCCAAAACCATCCGTTACAAATATTGGTTCATTCCAGTAAGACACAAATCCTGCAGATGCACCGCTTCTTGCCACAACAACAATCTCACCCTCATGATTGGATTTATCAACATAATACGCCGGCTCCTGCCCACCAAGAATTACAGGCATGCTACCTTCATAAGTACTATTTTTTGTGATATATCCTCCACGAAAGAGCTTTGCAGCCTCATCAAGTGGCAACATAACATATCCAAACACATACTGCAAGAGTTTAATTACTGTCTGTCTCAACAAATATCAATAACCGATGATTGAAAAACAGCCCTCTTCATTTGGTTCTTTTACATATCCTCGTATACCATTTCCACCATAACATTTAATCGGTACATCTTTGGATTTTTCTTCAAAAATCAAATAACCCGAAATTTCCTTACCTGTCTTCATTTCAAAAGTAAATCCAAGTTTTTCCATCGGAATTGTATTATCATATTTCAACAACTTATTTCTATAATATTCGTATTGTTTTTTTTCGAGCTATAAGTTCTGCCATAAACTCTGTTGTAAATGACGTAAAAGGATCTAAAATATGGACTATTTCACGTTGTACCTCAGTAGAGAGAACAGGAATTTTTTAATAATTTATCTATTTTATTCATTTTTGCTCTTATACCCGAATCTTTATAATTAATAAATTAATACAAGCATTTCCCTCATTATTTTAACTTATACCCTCTATTCCGATATGCTCCCACAATCTCTATCTGCCCATTCTCTTCAAGATATTTCAAAAGTTGACGGACACGCCTATCCTTAACTTCCAGTAAATCACATAGCTCCGCCACCGTACAAATTCCTGCTGTTTTCATATATTCTGTTATCACCGCCAGTTGGGTCAATGTCTTATTTTGAAATGTTTTACTGGTATTATTTACTGGCACTTTTTTACTGGCACTTTTTACTGGCACTTTTTTATTTTGTTCCAGTAAACGCTTTTTGAATGGCAAGGTAACGGTAGTCCGCGCTGCTTCACCAAAGCGCTCCTCTATCAAAGGTTCTTCCCAGCCTTCGCGCTCCCAGACAGAAAACAACTCAGGTACTCCGCTTCCAGCACGTTCCCCAATATCTATCATATTAAACATTTTCATTAATGCTTTATTACGGGGGTCAGATTCACCACCTTTGCGCATCTGAACTTTGCCCACCCGGATATATCCCGGATTTTCTAAAACAAGCTGTTCCTGATCCTTTTTTATGACAATCCCACGGGGAGCATAAAAATCTGTATTTACAAGACAATTGGCAAGAACCTCCCGCACTGCCTTATGAACAGGTGTATCATCAATACGGTCTCCACCAACCATTTTAAAGGGAACTTTTAAGTCTTTTATGATACGGTTATAAACCCCAAAATAAAAATCAAACAAATTGCCGCTCCATTCTCCAGTACTTGAATAGAAACGATCCGTCCAACGGATTGTTGGATCAAGCATTTCTCTATAATCAAGAAAATATTCTGGAAATTCGCGAACAATACGAAATTCGTCCCCGAACATCATAAGCCCCGCAGCTGTTGGATGAATCTTTTTATCCTCGCCGACAGCTGCTGCACCAATCATTTCCAAATACTCTTCGTCACTAAGGTTACTCCATATATGACCGGGGTGGACAATCCGCTGACGGTTTCGGTAGCTTCGCACCGTGTTTGCATTAAGCTGTTCAACTGTCAAATTCTCTATTACCTTCATATCCATCGTGCCATCCGGCTGATCCCTAAGCATAGCCTTAATTTCCGCTGGAGTGCAATGATAATCCCCTTCCCAATTACGTCTGAAAGTCCCATTCCAGATATCATCGTTAATATAAACCGGTCGTTGTTCCTTTGCAGCTGCAGGGACTGTAATTACAATAATTACATTACCTGTCTTTTCATCCGTAAATGACTGCACATCGCTATCTGTGAGTAAATTTATATTTACTTTTTTCCTATTGTTTATCATATCCCAAAATTCTTTCAGAAGTTTCCTCTCATTGCTGAGTCCTGTTGTTTGCCACGAACCATCCTTGAGTCAACCAGCTTATTCCTCAATCTCCGCAATAATCCTATCAATTTCCGCCCGCAGCTCATCTTCCCTCGCTACGATATCCTTAATTTCCGCATTCAATTTCACAATATCAATCTTTTCCCTTGTATCTTCCTGCCCTACATAGGATGTAACCGAAAGATTATAGCTATTTTCCGCAACCTTACCATTTTCCACTACTGCTGCATAATATTGCTTATTTTCTCTTTTCTCATATGCAGTCAGAATATTCTGAATATTTTCTTCAATCGGCTTATTATTGTTTGTAATTCTTACGCATTCCTTAGAAGCGTCAATCGTATTATCCTGATAATCACCTAACTTCATATCTGCAACGCCATTTAAGAGCTTCACTAGCTTTTCATTTCTCTTAGCTACCGTCCCTCCCAATTATACCGATAAAACAACATACCTAACACATACTGTTTGAAATCCCAGCCATCTACGCTGCCTCTAAGGTCATTCGTCATGCTCCATATGGTACGATGAAGCTCGTCCCGCTCTTGTTCTTTCTTATTGTCAATCATTGTACACCCGCCTTTTTAGTCAAATTATAGCCATCTTCCCTGCCAATGTCAAATAGAACCCTGTTTCTACCGCCTTCCGGCATAAGCTTCCCTATCCGGCATAGGTAATTCCCCTGCCCGCGTTCGGGAAGTCTGCGCAATAAGCCGCATCTACTACGAAACAGCAAAGCAGCGCCGCCAAAAGCGCGAGCCGGATTTTCGGGGGGATTTTATGATAGAGCGCCGTATAAAGGGGTATCGCCACGAAAACCAAAAAAACGCCGCCCACACCGAATAAAAGGCAGCTTATCAGACAGATATAACCGTCCACATTCAGAAACATACCGCTATAATCCCACCACTGGACGCCCCACATCTTTTCCAGAAAATAGCCCGTCGCATACTCTATCGCAGAACAGACGCCCATAGATAAAAAGAAAACAAAAAAAGGCTTCCTTTTTCGTCCCCGAAACATAAGCGCAAGAAACAGCGCCCCCGCGCCATAGACAGGCAGCCAGGGACCTATCAGAATCCCCCGGTTTACGAAAGTCCGCTCCCGCACCAGATAAATGCACACTTCCCATACCCAGCCCAAAAAAGAAACCAGAAAAAATAACAGTGTATAATAATCAAAGGAATTTTCTTTTTTCATACCTGTTATTTTCTCTGATTTCGCGGGAGCTATGCATGGGAGTAATGGGTTATTATGTTTTCTCTGTCAGGACGGCTGAGACAGATGTCAGCTGAAACGGATGCTAAAAAAATATTCTTGACAAATTAAGGATAACAGCTTAGAATTTCTATAAAAAGAAATGTGGTTTTGTGCCGTACAGCTTTTAGCTCATGCGGGGTACTACGTTTCTTTTTTTATATCTATCATGTCATATAAATATTTCTTTCCATCATAAGCATGCCTGATAATCATTCTGCCTTGAAAATTATTCTTACCAATGACATTACCCTTATCGTCACTAATAGGTAAAGTAAATCTTACCGTACATCTATACCAACCGTACTTTGCGTTCTTGGCATGTTTAGGCTCTGTATTTCCTTGAAAAGAGATATTTGTTGCAATTTTAATGAGTTCTGGAATTACCTGCGAAGCATTCGCTTTTGCTTTTCCTATCGTACCAAGTGCTTTTGTTGAATATTTACTATTAGCATACTCATCCGGAAAATCAGAACCTATGTAAACAACATCTTCAGTTTCATCAATCACATATTCACAACCAATATACTTTTTAAGATAATTTTCTACACCATCCCAATCTATTTTTCTTTTTCCGCTAAAAAGCACTGTATCGATTTCTACAACTTTATGTCCTGCATCATCCGTGTAAATATTAGGCATTCAAATCCTCCATGTAAGTTATAAAAGCAACCGTCTTTTCCGCCTCTACTCCAGCTCACTCAACCCCGTATACAACTCATAATATCGCCCATGCATCGCCAGCAAATCGTCGTGGTCGCCGCGTTCGATGATTTTCCCGTTTTCCAGGACCATAATCGCATTGGCGTTTCGGACGGTGGAAAGGCGGTGCGCGATGACTAATGTCGTCCGCTGCGCCATCAGTCTGTCCATGCCGTGCTCGATATGTTTTTCCGTCCTCGTATCGACGGAGCTGGTCGCCTCATCCAGAATCAGGATCGGCGCTTTGGAAATCGCCGCCCGCGCGATGTTGAGAAGCTGCCTCTGTCCCTGGCTCAGGTTCGCGCCGTCCCCTTCCAGCATCGTGTCGTAGCCGTTTTCCAGGCGCATGATGAAGGAATGGGCGCTGGCGGTTCTTGCCGCTGCCTCCACTTCCTCGTCCGTCGCTTCCAGTCTGCCGTAACGGATATTCTCTCTGACCGTTCCTGTGAAAAGGTGGGTATCCTGCAGCACCATCGCAATATTTTTACGCAAATCATCCCGTCTGATATCTCGGATATCAATGCCGTCTATCAGAATCTTTCCCTCTTTGATATCGTAAAACCGATTAATTAAATTCGTAATCGTGGTTTTCCCTGCGCCCGTAGAGCCGACGAAGGCTATTTTCTGACCCGGTTTCGCATACAAAGATATGTCTTTTAAAACAATCTTTTCCGGCACATAACCGAAGGTAACGTGCTCCAGCGTTACTGCCCCTTTCATTTCCGTCCCCTGTAGAGGCTGATACTGCCTGGCGGATTCGGGCACATGGTAGAAAAATCTGCCGTCCTGTTCCGTAACCGCCACCGCCTCCGGCGCATCTTCCGCTTCCGCTTCCTGGTCCATGACGTCGAAGACACGCTCTGCGCCCGCCAATGCGGAAAAAATCGTGTTGACCTGCATGGATATCTCGTTAATCGGGCGGCTGAACTGTCTGGAATAGTTGACGAAAATGGTCAATCCCCCTACGTCGAATCCTTTCAGGACGCATAAAATACCGCCGATACAGGCTGTCAATGAGTAACTGACCTGGCTTAGATTGCCCATGACAGGTCCCATAATACCGCCGAAAAACTGTGCCTGTATCTGTTTATTGCACAAATCGTCGTTCAGATAGGCAAATTCTTCTTTGGCGATTTCCTCATGACAGAACACTTTGACTACCTTCTGACCGGTCATGGTCTCTTCGATATAACCGTTCAATGTTCCCAGCGCCGCCTGCTGCTGTTTATAGTATTTCCGGCTTCTGCCCGCTACGGCTCGACCCGCAGCAATCATAAGGGGTGACATAACAACTGTTATTATTGTCAGATATATATTGGTATAGACCATCAAGGCAAAGGTGCCCACGATATTTATCGCACCGGATATCAACTGCGTGACGGTATTGTTCATCATTTCCCCCACGGCGTCTACGTCGTTAGTAAAACGGCTCATAATATCCCCGTGGTTATTGGTATCATAGAATCTGACGGGCAGCCTTCCTACTTTCTGGAATAAATCGTCCCGCAGTTTCTGCAGTGCGTTCTGGGATACGGAAATCATGATTCTGGACTGTAAATACTGAGCGATGACAACCACTGCATAAATGCACCCCATAAGCGCCAGGGAACGCAAAAGCCCCTGCCGGTTTCCGTTCTCAGATACCAAATCGTTGATGATCGGACGCAGCAGATAAGAACCCACCAAACTCGCCACCGTATAAATCACGATGCAGACGATACAGACCACCAATTTCCACTTATCTTTACCAATGTAGGAAAAAAGTCTGCCCAGCGTTTTCCCAACATTCTGCGGTTTGGACGCCGCCATATTGCCTCTCTGTGGTCCGCGTCCCGGCTTTGGTCCCGGTCTGCCTCCCGGCATATCCGGCATACTCTTATGGTACTTCTTTTCCAGTCTATCTATTCTCGCTTTATCCATTACGCACCCACCTCCTTATCCATCTGGGATTCGTAGATTTCCCGATAGGCATTACAGGAAGTAAGCAACTGCGCATGGCTGCCCATACCTACGATTTTTCCTTCCTCCATTACCAGAATCAAATCTGCGTCCATTACGGAACTGATGCGTTGGGCGATAATCAGTTTGGTGGTATTTTTTAACGTGGTGTGGAAACACTCCCGTATCTTCGCCTCCGTCGCCGTATCCACTGCGCTCGTGCTATCGTCTAAAATCAGGATTTTCGGCTTTTTCAAAAGCGCCCTGGCGATACAGAGTCTCTGTTTCTGTCCGCCGGAAACATTCACGCCGCCCTGTCCCAGCTCGGTTTCATACTTCTGTGGAAAGCTTTCGATAAATTCCGCTGCCTGGGCTGCCGTCGCTGCCTTCCTGATTTCTTCTTCTGTCGCATGTTCGTCCCCCCACTGTAGATTTTCCAGTATCGTCCCGGAAAACAGTACGTTTTTCTGCAAAACCATGCTTACGCCGTTGCGCAGATTTTCCAACGAATACTCTTTGACATTGACACCGTCCACGACGACTTCCCCCTCGTCCACGTCATAAAGCCGGGGAATCATCTGTACCAGCGTGGTCTTGCCGGAGCCAGTGGAACCGATGATTCCCACCGTCTGTCCCGGTTCTATCGTAAAGTGGATATTATCCAGCACTTTTTCGTGATTCTTCTTATAATAACGGAAGGAAACATGGCGAAACTCAATCTTTCCTTTTTCCACCTTCTTATCCGGTAACGCCGCCGTCTCGTCCGTCAAATCTATCTCGGTATCCAGCACTTCGCCGATTCTCTTAGAAGATGCAACTGCTCTGGAGCTTTGCAGCAAAACCATTGCAAGCATCATCAGGGACATGAGAATCTGGGTGACATATGTAATAAAGGCGGTCAAATCCCCCACCGGCATCTTCCCTTCCAGAATCTGCCCGCCGCCAAACCATACCACTGCCAGAACCGTGACATTCATCGCCAGCGTCATAATCGGCATCTGAATAATGACTACCTTAAACGCGTCCATCCCCGCATCTTTTAACGCCTCATTCGATGCGGCAAAACGCTCTTCCTCATACTCCCCCCGCACGAAAGACTTAATAACCCTGACATTTGTCAGTGTTTCCTGGATATTGGAGTTTAATTGATCCAGCTTTTTCTGCATAAACTCGAACTTAGGAAAAGCGATGCGGATAATCGTACCGATTGCCGCAGCAAGCAGCGGCCCCACAATCAGGATAATCACCGCCAAAGAAGCGTTCATCATAAACGCCATAATCACCGCGCCAACTAACATGCCCGGTGCACGCAGCATCATCCGCAGCCCCATCATAATCACATTCTGCATCTGTGTGATATCATTGGTCAGTCTCGTCACCAGCGACCCCGTGCTGAAACCGTCGATATTGGCAAAAGAGAATTTCTGCACCTTTTCAAACAAGTCCTTGCGCAAATCCCTGCCAAAATGCATCGCCGCCTTCGCCGCAAAATAGGCGCCGCCGATTCCGCCCGCCATCATGAGAAACGCTGTAATAATCATCATAATGCCTTTGTATACAATATACGCAATATCCCGATTCGCCGCCCCCACATTGATAATGTCCGCCATCATGGACGGCAGCAGCACTTCCCCTACGACCTCCACAATCATCATAAGCGGTCCTAACACAAATGCCGACAAATACGGTTTTACATATTTTACATAACGTTTCATAGTCTGTCACGCTCCTTTTTCCCCTAGGCTGCATTGCGGGCGTCTGCATTCCGCCCATCCTACGACAAATATGGCTATGCCTAAGCATAGCCATGAATTTACCGCTGTTCTTATCATACCACATTTCCAAAAAGTGTCAACTGATGGTTTCAATAATTCCTCTATTCTTTGATATAGTCAATTTCAGTGATATTAATACCGGAAGCTGTTAAGATGACTTTTAATGCTATATAACGTCTTTTCATCTTTTTATATGCTTCAGAGTCTTTATCACAAGATTGCATATAATCCTGTAACCTATCAAACTCTTCTACTGACATTTTAAGCATTTCTTTTTCCGTCATATACATTCACCTCTTTCACATTGCACTTATACTGATACAACCAAAGTATATCATAACTGAGGCATAAAGTCTATCCAATTATCATCTCCCAAACCGAATCTCCACACCCCCCGCGGCACACTCAATCCTCATCTCTTTTGCGCTATGATTATCAATACTCCTCTCGCTTGCAAGCCCGCTATACTCGTTGGAGCCGACTTTCACGCTGCCTGCGGCACATTCTATCTCATAATCGTAATCCGTTTCTTCCCCTTCTAATTCCAAATCCACGCTGCCCGCAGCACACTCGATATCTGCGTCACCGTCGATACGCCCTGCTGCTTCGATGGAACCTGCCGCCGCTTCCAAATCCAGACTGTTGACGCTCATATTCTGGAGCCGGATATCTCCCGCTCCCGCCTCGATGGAAAACTCCTTAGCGTCCACCGCAGCAATATCGGCTTTGCCCGCGCCTACGCTGATACTGATATCGCGTCCCATCAATCCTTCTATGGTAAAATTACCTGCACCCGCTTCTAAGTCGATTTCATTTGCCCATAGGGCGATGCTTTCTGCATTCCCCGCGCCCATCTCGATATCGATGGAATTTAAATCCATGCCCGCGGGCAGATACAGATAAACGCTTCCCCTGGGTGTTCTGCCGACGTTCCAGAAACGGTAGCTTCTTTTATTATAAAGCTTAAACGTGCCGTTAGACATTCCATATTTTACTTTCGTTTTATTAGAAGAATCGTTCTGAATCCAGATAGCGTCATCTTCCGATTCCTGAATCACCAGATTGCTCATGCCAAGCTCGATATCGATTGCCCGGATATCCCCCGCCAGATAATCCGTCTGGGCGCTTTCAGAAGCCTCCAGCGTCTTCATACCGGGCGAGTCGATATCCCATTCGTCCCCGTCAAAAATTCCCATCCAGACCCAGTCAAACTGATTATCCAGAACGCTAAGACCGTTCTCATCTATATTATCCAATTGTCTGAAACCGCCCATCACACCGCAGATTCCGCAGAGAACGCAGCCGAAGATAAACAGCCCCAGCGCTGTAAGCAAACACCCTTTTGTAAACTTTTTCATGCCTTTTCTCCCTCCTTATGAAAAATGCTTTGAAATATCTTGATGATTCCCTTGACAATCGCAGGAAGCAGCACGCCGTAAATCATTACCGTAAGCCAGAGGAAAAACAGCCCGACTGCCATACATACCAACGCGCCGCCAATCATGCACAACCCGCCAAGAGGCGCGCCGAACATCAACGCCACGCCGCCTACGAAAAAACCTACGCCTACGAGGATCAGCACAACCGCCGTAATGCCAAACCCTAACAGAATCCCAAACAGCGCGCCCAAAACCCCGACAGCGCCGCCGAAAATACCGCTGCCTATGCCAATTAACACCGGCGCCGCCAGCACGCATAAAATAACGATTAAGGCAATCATGCCGCCGGACATGGGCTTTGATTCCTTTTTCCCATTATCCGATTTTTCTTCGTAATGATTCGTTCCCGTATAGCCGTCTTTGCCCCATTCTGTCTGAAAAGAATCCTGGGTATCCTGATTCTCTGCGCCGCTGCCGGTATATAACACTTCGTTCCTGCTTCCCTGCTCATAGCCGGAAAATCCTTTTTCCGTAAATTCACCCATATTTCCGCCGTCCGCAAGCCCCGCCTTAATCGTCCTGGCAAGCTGTTCGGGCGTCCCTAAGGACGCAATCACGCCCTGTTCGTTTTCCGCTCCCGCGTCGTCAAAATAATTCTGGTAATACTGTATCGCTTCTTCCCTTTCCGCCGGTGGTACATCGGCGAGTAATTCCGCCAGATTCCTCATAAAATCCGCTCTGCTCATTTTTTCAATCCTCCCTCAAAAATACTGTTTAACTTAGCGGCATATCGATGCCATTCACTAATGTACAAATTCAGCTGCGCCCGTCCTTTTTCCGTAACCTTATAATAACGCCTGTTACGTCCTGCGCATTCCCTATCATATACTTCGAGGCACTCATCTTTTTGCAGCCTGCGAAGTACCGGATACAGGGTCGATTCGGAAATCTCAATCACCTGTCGTACCTCTTGCGTTATTTTATACCCATAAGTGCCTTCCGCCTCACTCGATACGACTGCAAGAACAATCGCGTCCAGCAATGCGGCGCCTGTGTTGAAAACCATGCGATATCCTCCTTTCCCTCTTTTTACATATTTCATACCAATAACCATGCTCCTATCTTAGCCTGCGAACCTGTGCCAGGGCAACTTACTGCGATGACACGCGATAAGAAATTCGCGCAGGCGATTTCTTATCCGCGATTTAGGTATATCTTTTCCGGCAAAAATCGTCGTGAGGAACCAACGATTACAAGATTTGCGCGGCAAATTCTTGATGCTGCCTGAAAGAGTTTTTAATAGCATTAATATTATAAAAATATATAATATTATATGCCGTATAATATTGTTTCTGCATATACTATACGGCATATAATATTGTTTGTCAATATATATTATATAAAAATTTTATCTGGGAAATTTCCCACGTCTGAGCGCCTTCCTACAGCTCCTATAAATTTCCCTCATAAACTGCACATCTTCCGCGCGCGTCTTCTTTTTGCCATAGGCGGAAGCCAGCGCCATGCCCACGATTTCACGCGCCTGTTTCTTCGTCATGTCCGGCAGGACTTTTCTAAGCCAGCGGCTAAACTCCGGCGACGTCGAGCGTACCTCGTCCGGCATTCCCGCTTTCTGCAGCGTTTTGTGGACGAGGCAGAATAAGGATAATAACCTGTCATTGGCGCTTTGCCCCCTGCCATATCCATGTCTGTCCAATTCTTTCAAGACCTTCCGCCATAGCAGGATAGCCAGGATGACGATAGCAGAGAAAATCGCAAAACCGCCCAGATACAGACGGACTTTCGCATAGATTGGCTGTTCTTCCGGCGTCTCTTCCTCGTCCTCTTCCCCTAAAAGGGACTCCTCTGCCTGTTCCTCGGCTTGTTCCTCTTCCCGCTGCAACGCTTCCTCTTCCTCTTTGGAAAGCTCGATATTCCGCAATACGCCGATATTGCCCGGCGTACATTCCACCGGAACCCAGCCGACGCCTTCCAGATAGATTTCCGCCCACGCATGGGCATTGTCCGACTGTAAAAGCGCGGTATAATTTCCCTCTACGTCCATACTAAAAAGGCTTTCCGGCACGGCATACCCGGTCACATAGCGGGCGGGCACGCCGAACATACGGAACATCAGCGTCGCTGCGGAAGCAAAATGGGCGCTGTACCCCTCTTTCGATTCGTAGAGGAAATACTGCACGAAATCCTTACCCTCCGGCAGCCGCGGCACTTCCAGACGATAACGGCAGTTACGCACCAGAAAGGTTTCCACATAGCGGATAATCCCTTCGATGTCGTCTTCCCCGATATCCTGCGCCAGACACTCTTCCTGTAACTGCCCGAAACCCTCCGGCACCGCCAGATAATTCTGCTTCACATATGCGCCATATTCCGACTCCGCACGGTCTAATATTTCTTCCTCTTCTTCTTCGGGGCGCGCCTGCATGGTTTCTATATAGAGCTGCAGCGGAAAATAGGAAATCTCATCCGCCGCCACGCTCTGGCTCCTGATGCTGCCATCGCCCTGACTGATTTCATAATAGTCGTTCAGATAGGCACAGTAAGGCACAAATGTGTACTGACCGCCGGCGTTGATGTTCTCTATGGACAAAACGCCCATCCCCGTTTCCACGCCTTCCCGCGTTTCCCGGTATATCTGCCGCAGGAAAGGAAGATTCTGGATATAAGTCCGCGGTTTATCCTCCGTATGCCAGTAAATCGCCGCATAGTCAAACTGCTCTTCCGGCAGCTCCGCCCATTTATCCCCCTCATAGATGCTTCCGATATAGCCTTTCAGATAAAGGGTTTCTTCCGGCTCTATCGTAGAAGTCACAAGTAAATCGTCCAGATTGGTCAATGCGTATCCCGCCACATCGCCCAGCGCACCATCCGACGCCCCGCCGCCGGCTGTCTGCACCTGCAGTTTCCATTTGCCCGCCGAAATCACCGGAAGGTACTCCACCGCCACGGCGACTACCCTGTTCTGCAAATGCGCCCCCCACTTCTGGAAAGCCGGAATCTTCGCCGGTAACAGCGGCATGAAGACATAGAGACTGATGCACGATGCAAAAAGCACGCCCAATGCTGCGACACACGCGGCTTTCTTTTGCACCGACTCCAGGCAGCGCCTATTTTTATCCCCCTCTGCGCCATTTGCTATATTTTTCCCACGCAGGGCGTATTCCTGCGCGATACAGCCTACGAAATGCAGCAAAAGCAGCGACAGGGAAATATTGTTTACCTTCCGCCCCATTAACAGGATGACCATGAGTACGGGAAATTCGATGAGGAAAATAGGCAGCAAATCCACCTTCCCTATCGTGGCAAAAGCCAGAATCAATACCACTATACAGATAACAAGCGCAAAAAACAGCGTAAGGGCGCCTTTTCCCAGCAGAAACTCCCCCGCCACCCCCTGCGTTTCGTAGCGCAGGTAAAAAGAGGCTTTCATCCCCTGCACACAGTCCAGAAATCCCCTTTTCACAAAACTGCCATTGGTCGCCGCGAACAAAACCACGATTCCTATACCCGCGCCGTAAACATACTGCTTATATCTGGACGGAATATCGACAGAAAAAAACAAAACAAGCGCAAACGTCAGCACGCCTGTTTCCAGATACAGCGCCCATTCGTAACAGGGATAAGAAAAGGCTGAAAAAAAGCCGGTGACTACCCCCTCCGTCCCCATCAGCAGCAGGAAGAAGTCGATTAGGAAACAGCTTACCGGCGAAAGGCACTTTCCCTCCCGCTGCATCATCTGCCGCTTGCCGGGCAGTATCCC
This sequence comes from Blautia sp., assembly GCA_023664455.1. Lineage (GTDB taxonomy): Bacteria > Bacillota > Clostridia > Lachnospirales > Lachnospiraceae > UBA3282. The sequence continues at coordinate 23,518 of JAMPFM010000024.1, read as the reverse complement.
GCTATTGCGTTTCTTCGCTTTCCTTCCAGCAGACTTTTCCGTCCAAATCCATCCAGACGGCGTGAAGCTTTGTCTCATCGATGTCCTTCTCCTTCGTCCATGCGCTCTCTACGGCTCTCTTGCACACTGCCGCGCCTGTCAGTATCATCTGATATTCCGTAAATTTCTCTTCGTTTTCTATGTAAAAAATCACTCTCTCACCATCCCTGTCCCATATCGCATAGTGGGACACCCCCCATTGCAGGATTTCCCAGGACAGGGAAGACGCCTTATCCAGAAAAACGTCCAGTTCTTCCCGCGATAACTCCCTTTCCTTTTCCTTCTGGAAATCCAGCCCGACCATGACGCCGCTTTCCGAGGTTTTGAGATATTCGCGCACCAGCAGGATATCCGTTTTCGCCGTCAGCTTCCAATGAATCTGGCGCATATCATCCCCGTTGCGAAATTCCCTGATATCGTAGGTCTCGTATACGTCCGCCCCGTATTTTCCTTCAAAATCCCCCATGTTTCCCAGCGTGTCCTCCGTGATGGCATTCACCCAGGGCAGCACATAGACCTCTTTTTGGATAGAGTCCGTCCGGCATCTGCCAGAGAAAATCCCGAAATAATCGCTTACCGTCAGCTTTTCCAGATAAAACCTGACAATCCCGCAGTGGCAGGTCTTTAGCTCCGCTTCCAGCCAGACCTCGCCGCCGGCTTCCGCCATTCCCGGCAGTTTCATCCTATCCCATACCCCGGAGCCGGAATCCTCATAACGAATCCACGCCGTTATCCGGGTCACAGGAAGTTTGCCGGTATTTTTCACCCGCACAGGGATACGGATGGAATCGCAGCGGGTCGCCAGATTTCCGCTAAGCCGGATACTTCCCTGCAAATGCGTCTTCAAATACAACATCTGCAACAGCAAAAGGACGCCCATGACGATAGAAGCGCCCAATATCAGCCGCGTATAATCACTTTCCGACATCAGATAAAAAATACTTACAATTCCCAGAAATAAAACAAATATCACTCTATTTTTCATACTTATCTTCCGGTCTCGGCATCCTGACCTGGTGCAGGATTTCTTCTATGACCTGCCCTGCGCTTACCTGCCCCATCCTGCTCTGGTGCGCCATCTTCAACCTGTGCCTTGCCACGTCTGGAAAGATTTCCCGCACATCTTCCGGGATGACGAAATCCCTTCCCCCCAGATACGCCGCCGCCCTTGCCATCCTCGCTACGGCGATAGAGCCTCTGGTACTCAGTCCCAGCTGAATCTGCTCATGATTCCTCGTGGCGTCTGACAATTCGATGATATAGTCCATGATTCTGTCATGGATAAAAACAGATTTTACTTTTTCCTGCATACGCATCAGTTCCTGTTTCGTAGCTACCGCCTCGATGCTCTCTAAGATTCCTTCCCGCTCCCAGTCCCGCAGAATACTTTTCTCATCCTCTTTTTCCAGATATCCCATAACGATACAAATCAGGAACCTGTCAAGCTGGGATTCGGGCAGCATCTGTGTACCCGTAGCGCCCACCGGATTCTCTGTGGCGATGACAAAAAAAGGCTGCGGAACCGGGCGGTTCACACCGTCCACCGTCACGGCATACTCTTCCATCACTTCCAACAACGCCGACTGCGTTTTCGCAGAAGTACGGTTAATCTCATCCGCCAGCAGCACGTTGCACATGACGGCTCCCTCGTGATACTGGAAACTTCCGCTTTCCCTATCATAAGAGGAAAACCCTGTAATATCCGAGGGCAGCAAATCCGGCGTAAACTGCACACGGTTCTGCGCAAGCCCCATCGCTCTTGCAACCGCAAGCGCAAGGGTCGTTTTCCCCACCCCCGGAATATCTTCTATCAGGATATGCCCCTGGGCAAGCGCCGCCATCATGACCTTGCGGATACACTCGTCTTTTCCTATGACAGCCTTCCCTATTTCCTTCATAATCAAATCTATTTTCCGCGCCATCTATTATGATTCCTTTCTCTTGTGTCCTCTTCCTTACTCCGCATGCCTTCCCTTGCGTTTTCTTCCTTACTCCTCATGCCTTCCCTTGCGTCTTCTTCCTTACTCCTCATGCCTTTCCTTCTCGCGTTTCTTTCCCCGCTTCGCGCGCACCAGCCCGGAAATCTCGCTGACGCAGAAATAGAGCAGAATCGCCATTCCGGCAGCAAGTCCATACTTTTCCAAGAGAATCTGCATCTCCGAGTAATGGACGCCCGCCGCGTCCAAGAGTTCGTCTGCCACCGGCGCAATCTCTTCCCGGACTTCTGTCCTTGTTTCCCCTACTTCCTGCAAATCCGCTTCCCGGCTCCTTATCCCTTCGTTAGAGCGGTATGCCTTGACCAGATAGCGGTGCGAGTTCTTCGTATAAGGATGGCAGGTCAGAAGCGTGATACAGTCCTCTCCCTGCCCGATTAACACCTTATCAATTTCATCTGGGAGAATCACCTGAATATCCGCCACCCTGTAAATCAAGGTGTCAAAAGGCGTAATCACCTGAATCTTATCCCCTGTCTGCAGCAGCTGGATATTCCGAAACATCGGCGTCGCGCCGCCGCCCCTGTGCGCGGCGACGACCGTATTGGTATCCTTACCCCCGATGGGCATAGACGTCTGCCCCAGAACCGCCGCCCCTTTTCTCAGATTCTCCTGGGAAGCCCCTAGATACAGGGGAAGCTCCACTTCCATCGCCGGAATCCACAAGACCCCGATGATATTATCCCGCAGTCCATACTCCGCCAAATCAAAACTGCTATCCTCATAGGAAAAAGCGTCTTTTAACCCTGACTGCCTTTCCTGCCAGATTTGCTCATTATAAGCCCGCATATCTTGATAAAGCCGGTCTAAGGGCGACTCCTGCGCTTCCCCAGAAGACGGCGCCCCGCCCTCTCCGGCGTCTGCTTCTGCACCCTCATCCGTCTGCTTCTCTGCGCTTTCTTCTGCACGTCCCGCCCTGTAAGCTTCCGCCGTCTGCTCAAATTCCCGGATGGCGGTTTTTCTTTCATATTGCCCATACAGAAGGCTTGCCTGTGGATACATGCAGATACATGCCCCCAGAAGGATAACAAGTAAAGATAACACCCGTAATGTTTTCCGCATCACTTTTTGTTCCCTTTATTTCCTTTCTGCTTTCTCTGCCGCACTTTTCTCTTCCGCGGCTTCTCAGTATCATCACTGCCGCTGATATGTTCTCTTCTATTCTTGTTTTCCCCTGTTTCTTTTCTGCTCTTTCTCTTCTCTGTTTCCTTCCTATCCTTCGCTCCGGCTCCCTGTTTCTGCTTCGCTGCAATCCGTTTCAGCAGAAACAGCATCATCACAAACTCCACGCCGATGACGAAAATCACTGCCGCAAGCAGGATGGGCCACACGTCGATAACCCTTTTTACAACCATTCCGGTACTAAAGCCCCGGTATCCATCCTCCGCGCTTTCTACTTCCTCTTCCCCGGTATAAGGCACCCTTATCCCCCTGAGAATCAGCCGGTGGGAATTGATGGCATACGGGGTGCAGGTAACGAGGGAGCAATAATCTTTTCCCCCAATTACTTTCAAATTGCTCGTATCGTCCGGCTCCACCACCCCAATCTGGTCTACCTGATATGCCAGCGTCTCGTCCAAAACATGCAGGTAAAACTTATCCCCCCGCTCCATCTTGTCCAAATCGGTAAAAAGCGTAGCGTTTGGCAGTCCTCTATGCCCTGTCAGGACGCTGTGCGTTCCCTCGCCCCCCAAGGGAAAGGAAGTCTGCTCAATATAACCTACCCCTTTAGAAAGCGCGTCCGCACTTGTTCCATAATAAATAGGAAGATTTACATCTATCTTAGGAATCGTAATATATCCAAGCGCGCTTCCGACGTCCAGCATATCCAGATAACTCGTGCCTTCCCCGCGCCACTGCCCGCTCTCGTCCTTGAACACCGCCGCCTGCAACTGGCTGTTGTATTGCTTCGCCGCTTCCTTGATGGCGTCGATTTCCTCCCGCTCCAGATTCGTTATCTCTTCTTCGTATTCCTCGATAACCTTAGAAGCGTTGCGGTTGTACAGCAGATTGCTGAAAAAAGGATACATCGCAATCGCAAAACCGGATAGTATCATCAGAAGTGCGCACGCTCTTTTTATCTTGTCCATAGCCTTTTGCTCAAATCCCCTTTATTCGCTTTCGGGCTTTTTCTTCGTCTTCTTGAAAAGAAGGATTCCCGCAATCATGACCATACAGCCAACCACCGCAAACACAAATCCGCCCATACCGCCAGTGGTCGGCAGGGTGAAGCCTTTGGTGTTTAGAATGGTGATTTCACCTGTTACTGAAGCATTACCTTTATTCACTGTTATTGTCTGTGTTATTGTCGTATGCTCATCGTCAATCTCGTGTTTGGTATAAATATAATTGCCGTTCTCATCTTTAGAATATTCATTATCAGTTTTATAAGCGGTATCATAATCTGCATTTAATACCACTTCTACCGGTTTCGATAACAGGTTGTAACCGGCCGCTGTCGCAGTTTCCACAAGATAATAGGTTCCGTTTTTAAGCCCTGTTATGGATACTTTTCCTTTCGTTGTTCCCTCATTTGACGTCGTCAAATTACTTTTTATCTTTTTCCAGTATTTTTTGCTTGTATTCGTGCCAATATTCAGACCAGCCGCTTTTGCATCAGCATCACTCACTTTCGCGCTATCATCAAACGTCGTTTCCTGATACAAGTCAAAAGTAACTCCCGGCAGAAATTCTTCGGTTCCGTCATCATCCTTCCCTTTTTTCACAATATCCAACTGGAAGGTGTAAACTACTGTGGTATCCTCAATCGTATCCTCCGGATCGCCTTCTTCTGCTTCCGTCTTAGCATATCGGGAATAAGTAAGTTGCACAGTATTGGTATTTCCCGCATTTACTGTTCCATTTACGTTAACCGCACCCTCTTGCAGTTCGGCGTCATAAGTGATATAAATGTCCCGACCTGCATTCTCTGTAATCTTATCACTTTTTGTATTAAAGATAACAGTGAAACCGTCGGTTGGGATATTGGTGTCCAAGGTATAATTGGTGTCACCTATTAGAGTTGTTCTATCCGCTTTATATACTCTTAAAGTTCCTGTTGCATATTTAATATTGTTCGGCGTATCCGTTACCTTAAACATCTTCAAATTTGCAATATTTGCGGGAACCGTTACTCTAATCTGATAAGAAATTGTATCGCCGACGCTGTAATCCGCTTCCTGAACCCAGTCTTCTTTTCCGTCTTTGTCTTTACCTTTTACTTTTTTTTCCACATCGGGCTTCTCATTGATTACGGTAATTTTTGCAGAACCATCACCATTTACGCTAATATAGTTATATTTCTCTTCATCACCGGTTTCATCGTCTGCGGTATTCTTTGCAATTGTTCCATCAGGCTTAACCACAAATTCATAAGCCTTCGTGAAGTCCCCAATATAACCGGTATTATCCCCGATATTTGTTTCGATAAGTCGGTAAGTTCCGGGCGGCAATTTAGATATTGTAATTTTCCCTTTACTATCACCTTCTTCATTACTAGTCGTTAAACTCACTTCCTTGCCATCATTATCCGTTATCGTTACTTTTTCCCATATGTCGTTTCCACCGTCGTCTTTTTCTTGACGCTGCAACTCAAAGGTAACGCCTCCTAGCAGCTTATCGTCACTACCCTTTTTAATCAATGTCACATCCTGTCCATAAGTAGTAGCATTCTTAGGATATACATGAACATCATAGAGCCAATCGTTACTATCTATCGTAGTAGGAATTGATACGAAAAATGCATCACTTTTCGTCGTAACTTTGGATGGAGCATCCGTTTCCACAACTAGATAAATGCCTATGGGAAGATTATTAAATGATACGACTCCTGTACTGTCTGTTTTACCTGGGTTTATCAATCCGCCTACTGTAAATTTTGAGAGAGAACTTCCATCTTTTAATGATTTCTTATCACCATTACAATAGTCCTCCAGTTTGGGCATCGCTTCATCTGTCGCAGTGCCTTGATAAATTGCTTTCAGTTGGGTAGCGGTTCTTACCTGATAAATCGTAAACGTAACACCTTCCAGCGGTGTTGCCTTATCTGGGTCCGTATTCGGCACATTATTAATGTCTTCCGGTTTACCAGTTCCCGGACTCCCACCGTCTCCATTATACTCATATTTATGAATCGTAATACTCCCTGTCGTGTCCTCACTAAAATTAATCCCCGGACTCGTCGCCGGCGCCGGATCTTCCGCCGCCTCTACCGTCCCTCCAGGCAGCAGCGCCCCCACGATAACCATCCACGCCATCAAAAGCATTCCTATCGCTGTCCGGGCGCAGCTCTTTGTCTTATCCTTTTTCTTCATATTAGTAATCATACTCCTTTCTTTCGCCTCCATTTTCTTCTGGGTTTCCGTTTTCTTCTGGGTTCCTTTTTTCTTCTCGGTTCCTTTTTCCTTCTCGGTTCCCGCTTTCTTCCGGGTTCCTTTTTTCTTCTCCATTTCTTCTTTCGTTCGGTCTTCTGCTTTCTTGCGACCTTTTTCTTACGCTTGGGTTCCTGTTCTTTTCCGGTTTTTTTCTTCCTCTCAGGCTCTTGCTCTTTTCCGGGCTCCTTCTTCCAGTAATGCCGGCCGGTGAAATATAAGCCGCAGCCTGCAAGCGATAAAAACTCCGCCCCCAGAATATAGAGCACCAGATTTCCTCCCGTGGCTGGAAGCATCAACAACCCCTGATTGGAAATTTTAAGGGTTATGAGCATCTTGCCATTTTCTTTATCTTCCTTTACCTCTAACGCTTCCTTCATGCCTTCCGCGGTACTTTCGCCCGCACGGTTTATCACCAGCTCTATCGGTCTTGCCAACAGACTGTAATTATCGATGGTTTTCGTCTCCGTCAGTCGATAATGCCCATCTGGCAAATCCTCAAACAATGCCTTGCCGCCCTCACCTGTTATCACTTCCCGGTCGCCAAAAGTATCGTCTTTCTTCCACTTTTCTCCATCTTTGACGTAACGCTCCAGTTGAAGCGTAACCCCCTCCATCTCTTTGGGTGGGTCATCGCCGGATACTTTCGTAACTTCCAGATTGGTCAGCGGGTTATAAGTATTGGTAATGTTATATTCTATCTGTTCTCCCTCTTCATTTTCTGTCACGCTTGCGGTGCCGCCGGATGCCAGGTAGCCCGATTGGTTTTCCTGATAAACCAGCTTTTCGGAATTGTCTGCTTCTTTTACATCTTGGCTTATCACATCAAATTCCCTTGCTCCCGTTACGATTTTCGTTTCCACGAAGCGGTATTCATACTTCCGCCTTCTTCCCGCGTCGCTCTTTCCATAGAGGGGCAGACCTTCCACATGATACGCCCAGCCTTTTGTTTCTATCGTAATGATATTGCCGTCGGTGCATTGCAGCGTCCGGGTTTTCGTGTCTGGCTCTCCCTCATCCGGCGGTTTTGTTAAAAGAATCTCTACCACGGCTTCCTGGGATGGCGCCTCCGGCGGGTCTTTCTTTTGATAATATTCCACATCCTGAAATTCATATGTTACGCCACTCGCACTATCTCCTCCAGCCTGCAGGAATCTGCGCTGTAGTTTCAACGTGACGCTCTGTGCCTGTGGTGCCGCGCCCAGATGGGTATTCTTATCGCCCAACTCCCATAGCTTCTCTCCGCCCATTTCCGCCATCTCTATGACAGGATTGATATCGTTTACAACCACGATTTTATCTACAATTTCCTCGCCTTCATCTGCGATAATCGTGCCGCGATAGCATTTCTTGGCGGCGTCAAACTCGCCCGTATCGTTTCCGCCATCTACTTGATACATTTCCGAGAGGGAAAAATCGTCCCTTTCCAGTCCGGCGTTCAGTAAAGGAAAATCGTCGCCCGCCGTCTGGATTTCCTCGACGCGGTACTCCGTCCCTGCCGGGATTCCCGTAATCCTAAATACGGACTGACCCGGCTTTAAGAAAATATCCTGCTCCATGACGACTTCCTGGTCGGATTCATACTCCCCGTAATCGTTGACGCTTCCTTCGAGGTACATACCCCCCACATTGGAAAAAGTAACCCGAATGGTATAGGGAATCGTTACATCAATCAGATTTTCCTGGTTTATCAGGCTGCCTTCCGACACCTTCACCCATTTACTGATTTCCAGGGAACCGGTTTTGATGGTATTGGTATACTTTAATTTCAAATCAAAATATTGGGTATCGCTCGCCCCTTCCTCATAAGTCCAGAAAAGGATGGTATTTACATTGGCCGGTTTACCGAGGTCTTTAGGATCCGTTAAGTTCTTGTCCCTTTCCCGTTCATCTTCTGCGCCGGTTCCCGAACCCTGCCGCACCGTCCTGCCGCTTTCCGACAAGGTCCACGTCACATCGAAAACGTTTTCGTCGCACTCTTCCTGAATCATGAGATAACTGTTGCGCCTGAATTGGTCTGAAAAGATTGCCGACTGGTCATCTTTTAGATGAATGCGCCCGGATTCCACATAGTAGTCCTTACCGCCCATACTGTATTTCGCGCCGTTTATCGGCTTTAATCCCCGGCTGTCGTGGGAGCCGTAGTCCGGTATCTTGTCCTGTTCTTTTTCAAAACCGCTGTCCTCCAGATAGATTGGCGGCGCATTCAGCGTGATATTGTCGATGTACACCGGTTTATCGTCCCAATAGGCAAACTGGATACTCGCGATATTCGTATATTGAAACTCCCCGCTTTCCGAACCGTCGAGTTTCTTCAATTTCTGCATCTGGGAAAGATAGATTCTGAGACTGGTCCAGCTTCCTGACTGCATCAGACCGCGGGTCCCCACAACCGTCGATTCATTCGCCCACACGCCGATGCGGTTTCCTGCCCCGTCGATTAACGCCACGAAAGGAGCCCCCGCGCCCGTCGCTGCGTCCAGATAGGCGTCCAGTTCCAGATATCCGTCCTGCTTCACCCTCGTGGCAGCAGTATCGTCCAGACTCCCGACGCCAATATTTTGCAACAGAAAAGAACGGCCATCTGTAACATCCTGCCCGTCTGTATATTTTTTCTCGCCCGGATACCGGTATTTCAGCACACAGTCCCTGCTGCCATCGCTATTCCCCGGAATATCCGCTGTTACAAGCGCTAATTCGGAACCATCCGCCGGCTTTACAAACTGCCCTACAGGCGTCGATGAAGTAATCTTATCGTAATCCCATTTTAATGCCTCATTCGCAGTCTGGATATCAAAAGCAAGCCCGCTTGTAATCATATTCTGCATGGCGATGGGGAAGCTTACCTCCGTCTTTAACCTTTTCATGGCTTCCTCAAACTCTTCATTGACCAGACTCTGCCCGTCCGCCCCGGTGGTAACAACCTCTTTTTCGACTTCCAGGTTGTTGGTTTTGGGGAAGTTAAAGGAAATATACATATTGGATTCCCAGAGACCGCGCTCCATATAAAACATGGTCAGTACATGCTGCCTGGAAGAATCCAGCTGCTCAAAAGAGGTTGTAAAGGTTCCTTTGCCTGTTGAACTGCATCCTGTCGTAACTGCCTCACCCTTGGCAAAATTGATGCTCCCATCTACTGCGCCATGATCTCCGCCGATGTCCAGTATCAGATTTCCGTCGATAAATACCCAGATATCGTCGTCGCCCCTGAAAGTAAATTCGATATCCTTCTCGACAATTTCCTCCCCCTGCTTTACCTTTACCATACCATTCGCCGTCATATAGAAGGGAATATCCAGTCTCATACCGAAGGCATAGTTTAATCTGGTGGGTTGTCCAGATTCTGAGTTGTCATTAAATGGGAAAAAATTACTTTGCCCAGTCGCAACATATGCCGTATGTCCATGAACGCTGTTGGCAGCGCCCACCCTGTCCAGAAAATATTTGCCTTCCGCCGTCTGCTTCATACGCAGCGTCTGGGCTGCATCATAGCTTTCAAACTCCCAGTACCCCGTCGCCGTATCCTTTACAAAAGGAAACGAGATGTTTTCAAACACATACCCGATGTTTGTCTGTAAAGAGTTATCGCCCCGCAGAAACTGTTTATTAAAATAGGGCGCTTCTACCCCTTTGCCGTCGTTGTCCGTACCCATCATCAGCTTGTCGCCGATTAATTGGCTGTTGACCAGACCCAGACGGGCGCCTTGATTATCACTTCCATTATTGTTATCAAACTTAAAATTCAGTAATCCGTTGAAGTAAGCGTCAGCCTTGGTAAATTCCCCGAAATACAGGGGCGACTGCCAGCTGCTCGTAGCCAGCGACGTATCCCGGAAATAGGCGGCGATTGCCTCATTAAACTTCTTCGCCTGTATTCTATGGCTGCTTCCGTCGCCGCCCATGTTATCGTCCGAAACCGTCTTCCGGTTCTTCCCTTCCAGCTCTAAGTCAGAATAATAATCATAAAAGGTGGAATTGACATACCAGATTCCATCCTCTTTCTTAAATTCGCCCTGCGGGATATTCAGGCTCGTATCCGCAATACTGCTGCCTGGCTCTAATAATTCCAGTGTTCTTAGGGTATTTGCTTCATAGCCGCCTACAATCGCCGTGAGAAAAATACCCCCCCCCGATGAATTTTCGCTATCACCGAGGGCGGCAGTTATTTTCTCACTATCTAAAACCTCTGTTTTATTCGCAACATTCGTGGTTCCTGTTTCCTCTATATAAAACCCGTCATAGTCCGAAGACTCCAAATCAAAGAGCAGCGTCCCATCCGAGGGCAGAGCTTCCGTCTCTACCCATGTATTTCCTTTTACATAACAGACTGACGCCCCTCCCGTAAAATCATGCTTAATGAAAATCGGAACGCCAAAGGACACCGAGCGGCGCGTCGATTCATTTATCCAGCCGCCATGCTTCACGGCAAAAGAGCTTCCATAGACGCCCTTTTTGCCAATCAGCGTCTCGGTAGTTACCGATTCGGTTTTGTTGCCATCTCTGTTATCGCCCACTTCTTTAATATAAAAACTGTCATACTCCGTACTATCCAAATCATACACGAAATTTCCCACCGCAGTCCCGATGGAAACCGTGCTTACATCAGTATAAGCATCTCCTTCTGCGTCTTTTTTCTGCAGAATCACTTCTGCGCCGTTATTAAACTCATGGATGACCCTGATTGTGACCTTCCCGTTTTTCTCATCCGCCCGGACGCTCTGGGGCGCAATCCCCCGCTTCATGGCGCTATCCGGCATTCCTATCATGACTGACAGAGCAAGTATCAAAAGGAATATGGCGAACAGACGCTTCGTGAGACTCTTTTCTTTCGCTTCGTTCATTATCCATGTACCCTTTTCTATGGCTTTTTATCCCGGTTACAATGATTTACTAATTTTCGACATGATAAGATATAATTATTCAAATATCATTATAAAACGGTTTACTTGTCAAGTCAACAACTTCTAGTAGAACTTTGCAAAACGACTACAATATCATGGGTTTTATGCTGAATTTCATGCCGCAGGACAGACAATTTCCTATAGCAGGGCAAAAAAATACCCCCTGCCATAGAGAAGCTTTCCGGTTTCCGCTTCTTATGACAGGGGGCGTTTTCCAAATTTCTTTCTTCAAAGAGAGCCTGACTGACTGCTCCACTTGCCTATAACTGCTTAAACACTTCTGTTTCCCGTTTCAGGCTGACTGCAATCGACTGATTATCGTCCATATGCTGTGCAATGCTTTCCATGTCTTCAAGCAGCGTCTGCGTGCTTTCCGCCGCACTGCCCACGCCCTTGACGCCTTCGTCGATGGAACGCGTAATCAAATCGATGGAATCCGCAATCTCTTCTATCGTGCCCTGCAGACCGTCCATCCGCTCCGTAAAGTCGCACATCCTGTTTTCGATATACGCCGCTTTGCCCTGATATTCCGTACCGCCCAGCGCGAAGTTTTTAAATTCCGGTAAAATAGAGGTATTCAGATAATCTACCAGCTCCTGGGCATTGTCCGCCAAATTGTTGACCGCCTGGATGACGACGCTGTTGATACTCTGAATCCGGTTTGCCGCCGCCTGGCTTGCCGTGGAAAGCTGGCTGATTTCGGAAGCCACTACCGCAAATCCCTTGCCCGCCTCGCCGGCGCGCGCCGCTTCGATGGAAGCGTTTAAGGACAAAAGGTTGGTCTTGCTGGCGATGCTTAAAATATCGTTGGTCAGATTGTTGACCTGGTCCACGCTTTCACTCTCTTTAATCGCCTGTTCCAGCACTTCCAGAATCTGATTGACTTTTTCTTCCGCCGCCTTCATCGTCGTATGCGCCGAATCTTCCATGCTGTTTGCATGGGCTTTCATCTCTATCGTATACTGTCTGATATCTTCCGTCTGCCCTACGATGGCGCTGACTTCCTGTTTCACTTCCGCAGCATTCGAGTTAATCAAGGCTGCGCTGGAAGACATTTCTTCCATTGTGGATGACAATTCTTCCGTCATGGAAGACAAATCAGCAACGCTTCTGTTAGATGTCAGCACGCTGTCCCGCACTTCGTTGACGACGCTTTCCATTTTCACGGAATTATCGGTGATAACTTTGAAAATATCCTGTAATTTTCCCATAAAGACATTGATACCATTGCCCACCGCAGCAATCTCGCGGTTTTGAAAAATCGTCACACGCTGGGTCAAATCGCCTTCCCGTCTGTCTATCGCCGAAATAATGTCCACGATTTCATGCTGCGTCTTGCCCAACGGACGGATAACCATGCCAAACACGCTGACAAGCGTATACACTAACGCAATCGCGCTGATAACGATAAATACCATGCTCAGAACCAGAGCCTGACGGTAAGTGTCATTCTGCTGCACCCTTGCTGCCTGTGCCCGCTGCTGCATGTCCTCTGACAACAGATCGATGCTGTTCTGCATTGCCGCCGCATATTCCGCCACTGCACCGTTTGCCAGGGCGTAGGCGCTTTCATTGTTTCCGTGGGCGCTGAATCCCATAACACTTGCTATTTCCCATTTCAAGCCTTCATAATTCTCTAACAGCGTCTCATAATTGCCTTTCTGTTCCGCCGTAATATATTTTTCAAACTCCTGTAAAGAAGTATCCAGCGATGCTTCGTCTTCCCGTATCTCGTCTATCAGCGAGACCATCGTCTGTAAATCCGTGGCGATGATATGGGAAAGCCCTATTTTATGTATTTCCTGCGTTTCTTTCTGAATTTCCGCAAGCTCCGTGATGCCCGTCATATATTCGTCCGCAATCTGGGACGCTCCGGCATTGATTCCCTGAATGCTCAGAACCGAAATCACGTTGGAAATAATGGCTACAATCCCGATGATAAATACGGGAATCAATAAAATAACACTTGTGCTTATTCGCCGGTTGCTGTTTGTGGTGTTATTGCTTTGCGTTTTGCTCATTTCCAAACTTTCTCCTTTCTTCGTCCGAACCTGTCTAATTGACCGCCGAAGCAGTGATTGCCGTTACCAGATTATCAATCAGCTCCTGCGGGGAAGCGCCCTCTGGATTACCCGCAGCCAGATTGAGACCAAACTGTTCCGTGGGCGTCCAATAAGCGTTACCTACCCGCTGCAAAACGCCGTGTTCCGATTGGGCGATAACCGCCTGAATCGCGGGAACGTCGTTTAAGGCGTCGGAAGCCGCCGCATTGATATTGGAAGGTCCCTGCATACGCTTTTCAAAACGCAGCATCTGATTCTGCTCATTGCTCATGTAATCCGCCAGCTTATGCGCCCATTCCACATGTTCGCCGTTGGCATCGACGCCTATCAGTTTATAGCCGACGAAAGAAGACATCTGTACCTGCTGCCCCGCGCAGGTATAAGTCGGCAGCTTGACCGCGCCGTAATCGCTGCCCCATGCCGCTATAACGCCGTCCACATTCCATCCGCCGCTGATGAAAGCAATCACCCTACCATCTTGCACGCCCTCCATCATATCGCCTTCCGTCGCCTGCAAAAAGCCCGGATGAGCCGCAATATCCATCATGGAGCTTACCACATCCGCACCCGTAATCGCGCCCTCTGTCGTATTCCAGTTGCAATAATTGGTCACGCCGTCTTCATTGATGCCAAATTCCAGCCCCGTATTGCCGAAAAAGGAGTACAGATACCAGCCAGAACCCCAAATCATGGAAAACTTTTTCTCATTTTCCGCCGCTACTTCCAGAATCCTATCCAGCGTCTGCACGTCCTGTTCCGTAAAATAATCCTTATTATAATATAGAAAATACCCGTTATCCGCAGTAATCGGATAAGCGTATACCGTATCCAGAATCGTCGCCGCATTTACCGCGCCTTCCAGATTCGCTTTCTGAATCTCTTCCGCATTGGGCACTCTCGACAGCACGCCCCCTGCAACCAAAGTGTTTAACTGGTCATCCGGGAAAATAAACACATCCGCCGCACTGTGGACGTCATTTAAAATGATATCCCTCGAATCCGCGTCTGTATTGCTTTCCACCAGAATGTCAAATTGCGCTTCCCCGGCATGCTCCTTTACGAAATTATCCACCATTTCCTGTGCGATTTCCGTATCCTGCGTCCATACCTTCAGCGATACCGTACCTTCCTGCGTGGAATCTGCCGTACTTCCTGCGCTTTCCGCACCGTTAGAAATTTCCGTCCCAGACTGGGTTTCTCCGGCGCATCCCGTCAGCAGCAGCCCGAACAATGCCGCGACAGCCATACCCTTTAAAGTTTTTCTTCTCATCCGCTTCTCTCCTCTCGCTGTATCCGCCCGGAATTTCCCCATTTTTCTACGGCAGGACACAGATACTTCTTTTATTGTAACATAATGTGTTTTTTTTGGCTACTAAAGAAGATAGAAAATTGATGGCGGCGGACGTGATTTCCGGCTAATGCGATAAATTTCTGCGTAAAAGCAGGAAAAAAGGCTACAAAAACCGCAATTATCTGGTATAATAACCCATATGTCATACACGGACATTCAAAAATTGTTTTCAAAGGAGCACATGCGAATGAAAAAATCAATATCACTGCTTCTTATCGTCCTCATGCTATCCGTGCTATTCACCGGATGCGGACAATCAGGAAGCGGGCAGGAACAGGATACCTCCGCGGATACAGCAGGTACGCCGGATGGTTCCGGCGAAGACGCCGGCGCTGCAGAAGACGCCGCCACTTCGTCAGATAGTTCCGATGCGGAAAATGCAGACGCTGCGGACGCCTCGTCTAAGGGAACCGGAACGGATGAAGATGCCCAGGCAGACGTAGAAGCGCTCTCAGACAGCGTTCAGGCAAGAAGCGCCGATGCGGACGACGCTGCCAAAGGCAGGGACGCCGACGCGGATACAGACGCCGCCAAAGAAGCTGATGAAGAAGACGCCCTCCCGGAATATACGGTTACTCCGTTGGACGAACCTAAAATCATGTATTCGACCAGCTCAGTCAATATCAGAAAGGGACCTTCCACGGATTTCGAGAGAATCGGCGGATTACGCCTCGGACAGGAAGTCAGCGTCATCGGACAGGCGGATACCGGCTGGTATGAAGTCTTATATAATGAGACGAAAGCTTATGTCAGCGACCAATACTTACAGGATGAGAAACCCGTCGTTGAGACTGCACAGGAAACCGCCGCCCAGCCGGAAGCATCGCCACAGGATACCCCGGCGGCAGTAGAACCGGTGGTTGAAGTCAAAAGCGTAGCAGGTGTTATTTTGGTAGGGGATTCCAGATTCGTACAGATGAAAAACAATGTCGGAGACAATCCCTGCACCTGGATTGCTGAAGGCGGGAAAGGGTATCAATGGTTTAACGAAAACGCTATCGCCCGCATCGACAGCGTCGTCGGCAAGGGTTCCAAAATCCTGATTAACTTAGGCGTGAACGACCCCGGCAACTTAAAGAATTATCTGAGCCTCGTCAATGCCAAGGCGGAAGAGTGGGTAGGAAAAGGCGCCACCGTCTATTATTCCTCTGTCAATCCGGTCTGGGACAATCCCTATGTCACGGAAGAACAGATAGAATACTTCAATGCCCAGATGCAGGGGGGACTCAGCGCCAATGTCCACTGGATAGACTCCCACGGCTATTTAAACGCCATCGGTTATAAACTTGTGGACGGTCTTCACTTCAATGCGGAAACCTATCAGAATTTATATGCTTATTATATGAGTTGTCTCTAACATGGATTAAGCCGGGGAATTTTCCCCGGCTTATACTTAAAATAAGCTGTCTATGAAATATCTTTCCACTGCTTAAATGTCTATCTCGCTTAACGAACCTTTCTATCGCTTAACTGACTGCCTACCGCTCCATCTTCCAGAAATATGCGCTGTAGGGCGGCAGTTCGCTTCCCGCGCCGAAGTCATGGTCTTTTCCACTGATTAAATCCACCGCCGTGCCGCAGCCCGCGTCAAAATGCGCCGTATAGCTCTCGCCATCCGCATTGATTGCCACCAGGACACGCTCGTTATCCGTCTTTCTCTCAAAGATACACTGCTTGTTGGTCAGCAGCACAGAGCGGAATGCGCCGTAATTCAGGGCTTCGGAATTTTTCTTCGCTTCCGCCAGCGCATGGATGAAGTCGCATAATTCATTCCATTCCGGTTTCCCGAAACATGCCCTCAGCGCCGGGTCGCCTTCGCTCTTATGTGCCTTCGCGCCCCATTCGCTGCCATAGTAAACGCAGGGAATCCCCGGCATACCAAAGCAGAGCGCATAGATGAGCGGCAGATGCTTCTCATTCGTCAGGATACTCGCTACCCTCGTCACGTCATGGTTATCCACAAAAGATAACATATGTTTTCCTCTATATAATGTCCAGTTTTCCGGTCCGAACTGGCGCAGCAGGGAATGGACGATTTCAAACATATTCATACTGTTAAAACTGGAAAACAATCCCTTATAGCACTCATAATTGGTAACGGAATGCAGCATTTCCTCATTCATCCACTGATTATAGTCCCCGTGCAGCGTTTCCCCCAGGAGATAGAAATCCGGTTTCAGCCCGTTGCAGAAACCGCGGAGCCTGCGCAGGAAATCTTTATCCAGACAATACGCCACGTCCAGACGCAGCCCATCGATATCAAATTCCTCTACCCAGCCTTTCACACTGTCCAGAATATGGTTGATAACATCTTCATGACGCAGATTCAGCTTGACCAAATCATAATTGCCTTCCCAGCCTTCATACCAGAGACCATCGTTATAATTGGAATTTCCGTCGAAACTGATACGGAACCAGTCTTTATAAGGAGAATCCCATCTTTTCTGCAATACGTCCTGAAACGCCCAGAATCCCCTGCCCACATGATTGAACACGCCGTCTAATATCACCTTGATACCGTTCTCATGCAGCGTTTTGCAGACTTTGGCAAAATCCGCATTCGTTCCGAGACGGCAGTCTATCTTATGATAATCCCTCGTGTTATATCCATGCGTGTCGGATTCAAATACCGGTGAAAAATAAATCGCATTGATTCCCAGCTCCTTCATATGAGGAATCCAGTCGATGACTTTCAGAATCCGGGATTCCTGTACGCCGTCATTCTCAAATGGCGCCCCGCAGAATCCTAACGGATATATTTGATAAAAAACACTTTCATATGCCCACATTGCACTTTTCTCCTTCTATTTCCCGACAGCCGTTATTTTTATTTTTTATGTATGCTGCCACTATTTTTTTACCTCTGCTATTGTATCACAAGAAAATTGCTTGCGCAATTATCTACAAAAAAATCGCCAGCAATTATCTACAAAAAAATCGCCAGCAATTATCTACAAGAAAATTGCTCGCGCAATTATCTTGGGAAGAATGTTTTGCATTCTTCCACGTTGGTTTGCTTTAGATTGTGGCTTTAAATTTCATATTGACCAGAAGAGTACTTTTTTGACTTCTTAAATCTGATTGACTGACTTTTCCACATTTATTTCTGACATTTTTGTTGAAAAACCAGAAAAACAGGTGAGAAATCCCCAATTTCCACTAAGTTATCCACAGTTGACATGCGTGTCATAAATTTATGACATGCCAATCATTGTGTGACAATTCATCAGATTCCATTGAAATTCGCAAATAGAAACCAACTGTTATACATTTTTCCGATGGCAGGTGTTATTCATTCCACTTTTCCCAAAACCCATTCACCTTTTCAGAAATCTGCTTCGTGGTGACTACTTCAAAGTTATCCCATTCGCGCGGAAATAGTTTCCGGTAAGCGGACTGTAAAAAACGCTCGTCCAATAACAGGACGATTCCTACATCTTCCGCAGTCCTAATCACGCGCCCCGCAGCCTGCAGCACTTTGTTCATCCCCGGATACCGGTAAGCGTAATCAAAGCCGTTTTCCCCCCAGCCGTCAAAATAGTTTTTGAGGATTTCCCGCTCATTGCACACCTGGGGCAGCCCCGTCCCCACGATAATCGCGCCGATCAGACTATCGCTTTTTAAGTCAATGCCTTCACTGAAAATTCCGCCCATTACGCAGAAGCCCAGCAGCGTTTTATCCTCTTCCACCTCGATATCCATCTGGATTACTTCCGAGAAATCGCACTGTTCGTTTCCCACAAACCGGTAGAGAAACGCTTCCCTTGCGCGCTCATCCATATAATCCTGCTGTACGACGCACTCTATATCCTCTGCTGCAAAATGCGCCTGAAAACTTTCAAGCACCCGTCCCAGAAACGCATGGGATGGAAAGAAAACCATATAGTTTCCCTTCCTGCACTTCACCGTCTCATAAATATAGGCTGCAATATTGTAATACTCCATCTCGCTGCGTCTTGTATACTTGCTGGTTACATCACTCCCGATATACAGTCCTCTCTTTTCCGGCAAAAAGACGGACTTCGCATAAACCTCATAATCCCCCTCGTCCGCTCCTAACAGCGTCTTATAATATTGAATCGGCAGCAGCGTGGCGGAAAAAAGAATCACGCTTCTTCCCCGCATCATGCACTCCCTGAGATTCTTCGCCGGATTCACACAAAACAGTTTCAATAGAAAACAGCCGTTATCTTTTATCTCGGAGTAAGCGACATAATTTTCATCCATCAGCTCGTACATCCCCAGAAAATGCGATATCTCGAAATAAAATTCCAGAAGCTCCTTCCGCAGAGGGCTTTCCTCATGCTCTTCCAGATAATCGCCCAGCGCGGAATGCAGGCGGCTAAGCGCCATCGCAAAGGCAGACACGGAATCCTCCACTTTGTAAGTAACGCATTCCCTTTTCAGCGCAAGCAGCTCCTTATTGCATTTCTCAAATTTTTTCTCTAAGCCCGGCGAATAGGGCTTTATCCGCTTTTTCCATTCCAGAAAGTCCTCTTTGCATAAGACGGCGCTGTACATTTCCCTGCCGCGCTCTACCAGATTATGCGCCTCGTCGATTAGAAACAAATATTCTTTCCTGCTTCCATCCGCAAAAAAACGTTTCAGATACACATGGGGATCAAAGACATAATTGTAATCGCAGATAACCGCGTCCGCAAAAAGACTCAGATCGAGGCACATCTCGAAAGGACAGACCATGTGCTTTCCTGCATACTCTTCTATTTTTTCCCTATAAAAACCCTCTTCTTTCGTCAGTAAATCGTAGATGGCATCATTGACCCTGTCGTAATGCCCTTTCGCGTAAGGACATGCCTCCGGGTTACATTCCGTATCTTCTAAGAAACAAATCTTATCCTTCGCCGTCAAAACCACGGTTTTAAAGCGCAGCCCCTGATTCCGTAACAGTTGGAATGTATCTTCCGCCACGGTTCTGGTAATGGTTTTCGCCGTCAGATAAAAAACTTTTTCTACCAATCCTTCGCCCATCGCCTTCACCGCTGGAAATACGGTGGAAATCGTCTTCCCCACCCCGGTCGGTGCCTCGATGAACAGTTTCCGCTTGTGGTAAATCGTCCGGTAGACATAGGTAGCCAGCTCTTTCTGCCCCTCCCTGTATGCAAACGGAAAGGAAAGCGCTTTAATAGAAGCCTGTCGCACCCCATTCCATTCAAAACTATAGTCCGCCCATTTCCGGTACTGCTCCATCAGCCCTTCAAACCATTCCCCAAGCTCTTCTAAGGTATAATCATAATGAAAATAGCGGATTTCCCCTTCCGTTAAGCTGGTAACTCCCCCCTTTTCCAGATGGCAGTAGGTCATGCGGACGCGAATCGTGCGCAAATGGTTCTGTACCGCGTAAATGTACGCATAGCATTTCGCCTGCGCCAGATGCACGGGAACCGCCTGGTTCATTTTCGCCAAATCATGGTAGGTTCCCTTGATTTCATCAATCGTTGCGGTAATGTCGTCCAGTGAATCTAAAATTATCCCGTCGGCGCGCCCCTCGATGACAATATCGTACTGTTTCGTAGGATAAAGATAGCGCAGCCCTACTTCCGCATGATATCCTGCACCCATGCGTTTCTGAATCATTCTATGAATCCGTCCGCCTTCCTGCATCGCGTCCGCGGGCGCCGCCGCCCTGCGGTTGTCGATATTGCCGGAGCGTAAAATGAACTCTACCAAAGCCCTGACAGAAATCCGAATTTCCATGTGTGGTTTCCTCTCTAAACAAATATAAAAATACTCCCTACCAAGATATTACGCTATCTTGCATAGGGAGTCAATTACATAAACAATACCTGTTATTTTATTAGCACGCTACAGCGAACTTCTGAAGATACTTCTCAAAATCTTCGTCATGCCCGTTATAGGAAACAGTCAGCACCTGGTCAAAATTCAATCCTAATACACCGAGAATGGACTTGGCATCTACTATGAAACTGTTGTAAGAAATATCTACATCAAACAAACACCGCGTAGCAGCCGCCACAAAATCCTTTGCTTCATCGGGCCTCAACTTAATTTTGCGTTGCAACATCATAAACACCTTCCTTTCTGTGAGTTGTGTGTGTTGTGTGATACTATCCGCCAAGAAAACGTTTTCTTTGCAGGAAATAGTATGTATACGCTTAAAACCTTTTGTTATGTTTGTATTATATCCCTTCTATTTCATTTGTAAAGAGCAAATTATTGTCCCCGAAAACAGACAATTTTCCCTTTTTTTACATTTTGGGCAGCTCTTTGTCTCTTTCCAATTTTTCTTTGTCAAATTTGCCTATTATTGCTTTAGCGCTTTATCTGAGTAAATCGCATTTTTTTCATTTTTTCTGAAATTCTACCATATATTCTTGGAACCTCAAAGGCAGCATTTGTTGCTGCAATCTCGCATTCCTACGCTCTTTTATGGCAATGGTTTTACAGAATCTGGTAAAAAGCTCCTGATATTGTTCTTCTTTCTCTGACATCTGAAACATTCCCTCCGCCAGTTCGCCTGTATCCGACACCAGATACCACTCTTTTCCAGCGGGATGCACACCGTATAGGTTCCGCTTCTCATCATAGATCAGAAAATCTTCTCTGGGCAGTCTGTCCGCAAAATGGGGCATGATAAAGGGCATCACATTGCACCCCGGAGCGATTCTGGAAAACAAAACGCCCCGTTCCAGTTCCTGAAATCTGATAAACTCCATCATACGATGGACTTCGTTCGCCGTAGTCCTTGCCATGCGAAAGACCCGCTCCACATAAGGATTCGTAAGATGCCCTAAAACTTTTCTGCCGCTTCCCTGCGTAATGCCGTCCACGACTGTCCGGTATACAGCTTCCCCCTTATCCGCTTCTTCCGTCGCCAGCGCCCGGCAGATATCCAGATAAACTTCCTCACCCAGCCGCCTCAGCAGCGTCTCTGTTACTTTCTTAGTCTTCACAAAATCCGGCGCAATATACAAATACTGGGCAAATAGTCTGAGATTTTCTTCCTCGCTGATTTGCAGATGAATATGCCCATGCCCCTCCCTAAGAGCATAAGCCTCATAAATCCCCGTAAAAACACCTTCCAGGGAATCTTCGCAAATCAGATATTTTTCTGTCGTCATTATCCTGCACCCCTCTGCTTTCCTTTACCCTGCATCTATATCCTGCAATACCATCGTTACAGACCATTGTTTCATTCCATTGCCTTCCTCCAATTGCCAGCCTGTTAAAAACACATTTACTTATACACTCCCCCACCCGCACAATCCGCTGAAACAATCGTCTCATCAAACAGTGACAACTGCTCATACTGCATTTGACCCGCCGCAAAGGCAAGCGTCTCTTTCCCGGATTTCCGGTTCTGATAGGTCAGATTTCTAACGATGTAGTTTTCTTCTATTTTCGTCGGATACATCATTTTTCCGTTGCAAGTAATGAAATATAAAGCCCGCTTCAATACGACGCCCATTTTCTTCAAATCCTCAAACGTCAAATTTCCAAACCGCCTCGCCCTGACAATCCGCTTCGCGCTTTTTACACCAATTCCGGGGATACGGAGTAAAAGATGATAATCCGCCCTGTTAATTTCCACCGGAAACAGCTCCAAATGCCTGACCGCCCAATCCGCTTTCGGGTCAATCATCATATTAAAATTGGGTCTATCCTCCGTCAGCAGCTCTTCTACCGTAAAATCATAGTAACGAAGCAGCCAGTCCGCCTGATATAAGCGATGTTCCCGCAAAAGCGGCGGTCCGCCCGGCAGCGCGGGCAAATCCTTCTCTTCATTGACATTGACAAAAGCGGAATAATAAACCCTTTTCAAAGAGAATTTCTGATACAAACTTTCCGCCACCGCCATAATCTGGTAATCGCTCTCCGGCAGCGCGCCAATAATCATCTGCGTAGACTGCCCCGCCTCACAAAAATGGGGGGCATTCCGGTACAGCGTCAATTCTTCCTTATTGACTTCAATCTGATTCTGAATCTGTTTCATCGGTCGTAAAATATTCTTCCGATGCTTATTGGGCGCCAAGGCGCGCAGTCCATCCGCCGTCGCCAATTCCAGATTGACGCTCATCCTATCCGCCAGAAATCCCGCTTTCTGTATCAGCACAGGGTCGGCCCCCGGAATGGCTTTCACATGGATATATCCCTGAAAACGGTGTATCGTGCGCAGTTTATAAAGCGTCTGACAAATCAGCTCCATCGTATAATCAGGATTGTATAAAATACCGGAGCTTAAAAACAAGCCCTCGATATAATTGCGCCGGTAAAACTCCATCGTCAGCTCGCAGACCTCATCCGGCGTAAAAGAAGCCCTCGGTACATCATTAGACCGCCTGTTCATACAATATTTACAGTCAAAAATGCATTCATTCGTAAATAAAATCTTCAACAGGGAAATACAACGCCCATCCGCTGCAAAACTATGACAAAGCCCCGCCTTCAGAGTATTCCCCATCCCCTGCCCGTCCCCTCTCCTGGAAGAACCGCTGGAGCTGCACGAAACATCATATTTAGCCGCATCCGCCAAAATATTCAATTTATCCATAATAGACATCCCCGATGTAAGTTTCAGCTCCAAGCTATCCCTCCTTCCCATTTCATGCAGAACATATGTTTTGATATAAAACTATCCTATCACACTTTTAAGTTTGATGCAATACTTTTTAGAACATTTGTTCTGTTTTATTATTGTGCGCCTTCGCGGGATTCATGTCTGCCCTACCGCACGGAAATCAATTTTCAGTCAGCTCCTTAACATAGACCGGCAGGACAGATAGAAATCCCACGAAGGTCCTTGAAAAACGCCGGCACTTAG
>JAMPFM010000023.1 GCA_023664455.1 Blautia sp. | reverse complement strand
GTAGCAAAAAGAATCCCGTATTTAAGCGGGTTCTGGCGTTTCGCAAACGCCTAAGTATAATAATAAGTACGAGGAGGTATATAAAGATTTGCTGATATATCCGCCGTCGGCTTTATTGGAAGGGGATGAAAATGATGTTGAATGAGCCGGTTATAAGTAAAAGATTTGATGTAGAAGATATTCGTAAAATTCGAGAGTACAATTCTTTACGGCATATCAAGATGACCTCAGAGGAAATTATTGATGATACGAAAAAAGGGGCAGAAAGAATACTGAAGTTACTTCAAACTGGAAAATAAATAATAGTAGTCTAGATTAGGAGGCACCCACTGTTAAATCCCACCCAACAAAAAAGAAAAGTCCGTGGCTATGGTCAACTCTTTTTGTATAGCATACTTTTGTGCTTTTTACTCTGTGGAAAAATTTATGCGAGGTCTCCCGCGACAGCATGGATAAAAAGTTATAAAGTGGCAGGAGCTGCAGATTCCACTTTCATACCCTTCTCAATAATTTTTCATGCATAACCACCATAAGAATTAATATTGCTAATAAATAAAACGGCAGTAAGGAAACCAGCTAGCTCATATGACGGCTTGCATAATGTAGGGCAACATAATTGTTTAACGCTGCATCAACGCTTACAACTTTTATAATAAAATAATACCACCTCATTATGCCTGATTCAATTCTTATACGGACATATAATATTTTCAAAAAATGCACAATGCATTTGATATTTATAATATTATATGACAACATCAAAACAGTAATTTTGGAAATGCCACAAAGTATTATAAAAAAGCAATACACTGTGCAAAAACAGAAATAGCGGGTAATGCATTATGAAGATAACAAACAAAAACATCGACGCCGGAACCCCCTTCGACTTCGGAAAAACATCATTAGATTATGCCAGATTCCGGGATATTTATCCGCAGCAATTTTATGAGAAAGTGATAAATCGGAATCTGTGTATCCGTGGTCAGAGAGCGCTTGATATCGGGACGGGGACAGGCGTTTTGCCAAGAAATCTTTATCGTTACGGCGCAGAATGGATTGGTATTGATATTTCAGAAAATCAGATTATCCAGGCGAAACGGCTTTCGGAAGGAATGCATATTGACTATTATACAGCTCCCGTAGAGGAAATGGATTTTCCGGACGCGTATTTTGATGTGATTACAGCATGCCAGTGCTTCTGGTATTTTAACCATGAGCAAGTGATGCCGAAATTTTCCCGTATCCTAAAAAAGGACGGAAAGATTCTTATCCTGTATATGGCGTGGCTGCCTTTTGAAGATAAAATTGCAGGAGCAAGCGAAGCGCTTGTTTTAAAATACAGTCCCACATGGAGCGGCGCAGGAGAGACCATGCATCCAATAGCGATTCCTGATTGTTACCTGGAAAACTTTGAGCTTGTCTATCACGAAGAATATCCCTTGAAAGTACATTTTACCCGTGAAAGCTGGAATGGCAGGATGAAAGCCTGCCGGGGCGTCGGCGCGTCCCTTACAGAAGAAAAACTTATTTTGTGGGAGCAGGAGCACACAAGATTACTGGCTGAAATTGCGCCGGAAGAGTTTGATATTTTGCATTATGCGGCAGTTGCGGAGCTGGCTTGCCTTTTCCATAGTTGAAACAACATTTTTTCTATGATAAGATACAATAAGAATCAACGATGGAGTTGAATGTCTGCTGAAGCAGACTAGGGAAGGAGTATCGTTATCAAAATGAAACTGGCAGTATTGGAAAGAAACAGCATTGGCACGGATATTGACATATCCTGCTTTGAAAAGTTTGGCGAAGTGACTTATTATCCGAATACCGTAGCGGATAATACTGCGGAGCGGGTAAAGGATGCGGACATTGTCATTGCCAACAAAGCGCCACTGAATGAAGGCACTTTAAAGGAAGCTTCCAATCTCAGGTTAATCTGTCTGTTTGCAACCGGATTCGACAATGTGGATTTGGAATATTGTAAGAAAAGGGGGATAAAAGTTGCAAACGTGGTCAACTACTGCACGCTCGCGGTTGCGCAGCATACCCTTTTGCTGGCGATGATGTTGTCGGAAAAAATAGCCTATTATGACGATTATGTGAAATCCGGCGTATACAGCTCGCAGGATAGGTTTTCCAATTTTGACAGGGCATTCCATGATTTGGAAGGAAAGACCTGGGGAATCGTGGGAATGGGAAATATCGGGCATAGGGTAGCCGGGCTGGCGGCGGCTTTTGGCTGTAAAGTTATCTTTTATTCCGCGTCGGGGAAAAGCACTTGTATGGAGTATGAAAGGGTTGACTTTGACACGCTGCTGACGGCTTCCGATATTTTATCGCTGCACTGTCCGCTCAGCGACAGAACGAGAAATCTGATGCAGAAAGATGCTTTTGACAAGATGAAAGAGACGGCGATTCTGATTAACGTTGCAAGAGGCCCCGTCGTGAATACGCAGGATTTGTACGAGGCGCTGACGGAAGGAAAAATTGCGGCGGCAGGGCTGGATGTATTGGAAAAAGAGCCGATGGAATTTTCCAATCCACTTGCGCAGATTAAGGACAGCACGAAGCTGATTATCACGCCGCATATGTCCTGGGCAAGCGTGGAATCCAGAAAGCGTCTGGCCAAAGAAGTGATGCAAAATATAGAGGCATTTCTGGCGGGAAAAGACAGGAACATTGTGAATCAATAAGAATAGATAATTGCGAAACTAAAATTTAAAAATGTGTAGTTGTACAGAATATATAATCCAAAAGCAGGTACTGTGAAAACGCCGGTACTTAGCGAAAAAGGCGCTTTGCGGCTTTTGAACTTAGTACCGCTGCGTTTGAACCGTAGCGAGAGCGTGCCTGTGTTGGATTATATATTCTGTGCAACGGACGACCGCAACATCTTAGTTTCGCAATTATTTCTAAATGATAATTAAGAAAAGGAGCAGGATTATTTTATGGGAATCGTAATTAAAAACGCATTGGTTATCGTGCCGCAGGGCGAAGAAGATGTTATTAAGGAAACGAGTCTTTACATTGAAAAAGACAGGATTACGGGAATCGGGCAGGAACCGTCAGGGTTTGTGGAGGATAAGGTCATTGACGGGACGAATAAACTTGTGATTCCGGGGCTGGTGAATTGCCATACGCATTCTTACATGTCTTTTATGCGTAATGTGGCGGACGACTTATCCTTTATGGACTGGCTGTTTGGGACGATTGACCCGATTGAGCAGCAGATGACGGATGAGGATACTTATTGGGGTGCAAATCTGGCGATTATCGAGATGATGAAAAGCGGCACCACTTGTTTCAATGATATGCAGATGAATATCCATCAGACGACCAGGGCAGTGAAGGAAAGCGGAATGCGTGCGGTGATCTGCCGCGGGCTTGTGGGAAGCGGAAATGATGAAGCCGGACAGATGCGGCTAAAACAGGCATATGCGGAAAGAGACGCGGCGGCGGACTGCGACAGGCTGACTTTTCTCTTAGGACCCCATGCGCCTTATACATGTGACGACGAATTTCTGAAAATCGTTTCCGGGGAAGCGAAGAAGAATCATATGGGGATTCATATCCATCTTTCGGAAAGTGTCAGCGAGATAGAGCAGATTCAGGAAAAGTATGGATGCACGCCGATAGCGCTGGCGGAAAAAACAGGGATTTTCGATGTACCGGCGATTGCGGCACACTGCGTCCAGGTAACGGATGAGGATATCGAGATTTTGAAAGCGCATCATGTCAGCGTCGTTACCAATCCGGCAAGTAATATGAAGCTTGGAAACGGTTTTGCACCGATTGCGAAAATGCTGGATAAAGGCGTCAACGTCTGCCTCGGAACGGACGGCGCGGCAAGCAATAACTGTCTGAATATGTTCCATGAACTGAGTCTGCTTACCTTAATCCATAAAGGAACCGGCAAGACGCCGCAGTGCGTCAGCGCGAAAGAAGGATTCCGCATTGCCACGATAAACGGTGCGAAGGCGCTGGGGCTGGAAAAGGAAATCGGCTCGATTGAAGTGGGGAAAAAGGCGGATTTGGCGATTCTTGATTTGAATACACCGGCATTAACGCCCAGAAATAATCTGATTGCGGCGCTTTCTTATTCGGCGAACGGCTCCGAAGTAGACACGGTCATCATTAACGGACAGATTACGATGGAACACCGTAAACTGCTGACGATGGACGAGCAGCTCATTTACCGGAAAATAAATGACATTATTGTCAGAATGGGACTGGATAAAAAAGTTTATTAATTTAAAAAATAAACTGCACCAGCAACATATAGCACAGCGTTCCCCCGGCGATTGACACGAGCATTTGCCGTTTCCATACATGCAGAAGCGTCGTGATAATGATTGCAATCAGCTCCGGGATACCATAGCTGAACTGAGAGATGGACACATTTCTCAGGCAGTAGACGACGAGCATGGCAAAGATTGCGCCGGGCAGCGCTTTGCCCAGATATTGTATGTATCTGGGGGTGGGACGCTTGGATGAAAATATTAGAAAGGGTAAAAACCTCGTAAGCATCGTGCCTAGGACGCATAAGGCTATGGTCATGATTTGTTGCGATAGAGTCATCATGCAGGATCCTCCATTTGTGTTTCGGTGATTTTGGTCTCAATCGGTTTGCGGAATACGGAGAGCAGAATCAGGATACAGATCATCGTAGGAATCAGGAAACTGTCTGCGCCGAAAAGCAAGAGACAGGTGAAGCTGGATACCAGACCGATGTATGCGCTGGCGTGGTGTTTTTCCTTCAGCCACTGTTCCAAGAAGATGACGACAAACATAGCCGTCATGACAAAATCCAATCCTTCCGTATTAAATTGAATCAGGTTTCCGAGCAGACCGCCAAGCGTCGCCCCGCTGACCCAGTAAAAGTGATTCAGCAGCGTTACGAAGAAATAGAACCATCCTTTATCGACATCTTCCGGAATATCTGCGGTGAAATTGATGCTGAATGTTTCATCGCACATTCCGAAAATCAGATAGAATTTTTTCCATCCCATCCCCTTGAATTTATCCAGCATGGAAATGCCGTAAAATAAATGGCGCGCCTGTATCATCAACGCCATGATCAGAGTCTGTAAGGGGGCGAATGTGGAAAGCAGCATACTGACCGCGATAAATTCCAGGCTGCCGCCAAAGATGGTCAGCCCCATCAGCATCGGGTACACGAAAGAAAACCCCGATACGTTCATATAGATTCCATAGGCGATTCCCAGAAACCAGAATCCCGCAAAAATCGGGATGGTGTATGGAAACGCCGTTTTTAACGCTTTTTGCCATGTCTTTTGTTTCTGCATCGTTTACCTCTCCCTACGCTGCTTTCATCAGCCTACGGGCACTATCTTACCACGGGAAGACGGGAGATTCAAATAGTTTTTGGGAAGGCATAGTCTGTCAAGAGAAATCGCCATTATTCTGCTATTTCATGAGGTCCGATAAAAAGAGTACAAAATAATTGCCGGAAGTACTAGAAAAATCCTCAATTTTTTTATATAATAAGGAATTACAAAAGTGATGATAGGGCAGACGACCATCACTATAATAAAAATTCGGCTGGTCTGATGTAGTAACATTCTAGAGTTTATTGAAGGAGGAAATGTTTATGAGCAGTGAAATCAAGGACATTAACTTAGCCGAATCTGGCGAAAGAAAAATCGAGTGGGTCAAGAGAAATTGTGACTTGCTTCGCACTTTGGAAAAAGAGTTTTCCGAGTCAAAACCGTTTGCAGGGAAAAAGGTAGCTTTATCCGTGCATCTGGAAGCGAAGACCGCATATCTTTGCCTTGTTTTAAAGGCGGGCGGCGCAGAAATGTATGTTACGGGTTCCAATCCATTGTCCACGCAGGATGATGTGGCGGCGGCATTGGTAAAAGCGGGTCTGGAAGTACACGCATGGTATGATGCAACGCAGGAAGAGTATGAGAATCATATCCGCCATGTATTGGAAGTGGGACCAAACATCATCATTGACGACGGCGGAGACCTTGTAAATATGGTGCATAAGGAACTGCCGCACTTGATTCCGAATATTATCGGGGGATGCGAAGAGACGACCACAGGCATCATCCGTTTAGAGGCGATGAATAAAGCGGGCGAGTTGAAATTCCCGATGGTGCGCGTCAACAATGCAGCATGTAAGCACTTTTTTGATAACAGATACGGTACGGGTCAGTCCGTATGGGACGGTATCAACAGGACGACGAATTTAATCGTAGCCGGCAAGATTGTAGTCGTAGCGGGCTATGGATGGTGCGGCAAAGGGACTGCGATGAGGGCAAAAGGACTTGGCGCAAGGGTCATCGTCACGGAAATCGACCCGATTAAGGCAATCGAGGCAGTTATGGACGGCTTTGACGTTATGCCCATGCAGGAAGCGGCAAAAGTCGGTGATTTCTTCGTTACCGTAACGGGATGCGACGCCGTAATTGATAAAGAAGATTTTGCAGTTATGAAAGAAGGTGCGATTCTTTGTAATGCAGGTCATTTCGATTGCGAAATTGACATGGCATGGTTAAAGGCAAACGCCGTAGAGACAAGGGAACAGAGAAAGAATATCATGGGATATAAACTTCCTAGCGGACAGTGGATTTTTGTGCTGGCGGAAGGACGTCTTGTCAATCTGGCAGCAGGCGACGGACATCCGGCGGAAATCATGGATATGAGTTTTGCGATTCAGGCGCTTTCCGCGAAATATCTGGTAGAGCATGGAAGCGAGCTGCAAGAGAAGCTGATTGACGTGCCGGAAGAGGTAGATAGGGATGTGGCGAAACGGAAGCTGGCATTCCTTGGCAAAGAAATCGACGTCTTGACGCCAGAGCAGGAAAAATATCTGAACAGTTATTCTCTATAAGTGTGCACGTTCAGTCTCAAACACAGCCCCTTGTATTTTAGGATATGAGGGGCTTATTTACATAATTAAGATTATTCGATACAGCGGAAGAATGCAAAGCATTCTTCCCAAGATAATCGCGCAAGCGATTTTCTTGTAGATAATTGCGCAAGCGATTTTCTTGTAGCATAGGAAAAAGGCGGGAGTTGTAAAATGCAAAAAGCAAAAGAAACAGCATCGGATTATACGGCGGGGGAATTACTAAAAAGATTCCTGCCCTATTATCGGAAATATTGGAAAATTGTAATCATGGATTTATTTTGCGCGGGGCTTACGACGATATGCGAGATGGTTCTGCCAATGATTATGCGCTATATCACGAATACGGGAATGAGTAATCTGGCGGCGCTCAGTGTAAGCGTTATTCTCCGGCTGGGAGTTTTGTATCTCGTGCTCAGAATCATTGATGCTATGGCGAATTTTTATATGGCGTATACAGGGCATGTGATGGGGACAGAAATGGAAACGGACATGCGTAGGGATGCATATGCCCATTTGCAGAAACTATCAGATACTTATTATAATAATACGAAAGTTGGACAGATTATGGGGCGGATTACCAACGATTTGTTTGACGTGACGGAATTTTCGCACCACTGCCCGGAAGAGTTTTTTATTGCAGCGATTAAAGCGGTGATTTCTTTTGTGATTCTTTCCCGTATTAACGTTCTGCTGACATTAATTATCTTTGCGGTCGTGCCAGTGATGATTATCGTCTGTACGGTTATCAACCTGCGTCTGCGTTCGGCGTTTCGACGCCAGAGGGTGCAGATTGGGGAGCTGAATGCGAGAATTGAGGACAGTCTGCTGGGACAGAAAGTCGTGAAGGCTTTTACCAATGAAGAAAAAGAGAAAGAGAAGTTTGAAGAAGACAACCGGAAATTTTACTTGATAAAAAAAGAAACTTATAAGTTTATGGCGGCTTTCGGGACGACGACGAGAGCGTTCGATGGGCTGATGTATCTGGTGGTCGTGACGGTGGGCGGTCTTTTTATGGTAAAAGAGTTGATTTCCCCCGGAGACCTAGTGGCTTATGTCATGTATGTGTCCACGCTGATTGCCACCGTCCGAAGAATCATCGAATTTGCAGAGCAGTTTCAACGGGGTATGACGGGAATCGAGCGTTTTGTGGAAATCATGGACAGCGACATAGAAATTTTTGATGAGCCGGACGCCCTGCCCTGCCAGCAGGTAAAAGGCGATATTTCTTTTGCCAATGTCAGTTTTGCCTACCCGGATGACCATAACATAGTTTTTAAGAATCTGAATCTGGATATCCGGGCGGGGGAAAAAATTGCGATTGTGGGACCGTCCGGCGGCGGCAAGACGACGCTCTGTAATCTGATTCCGCGTTTCTATAACATAGACGAAGGGGAAATTACGCTGGACGGCGAAAATATTCGCCGCTATACATTAAAGAGTCTGAGGCAGAATATCGGCATGGTGCAGCAGGATGTGTATCTTTTTTCCGGGACGGTCTATGAGAATATCGCATACGGACGAAATGACGCGACGAGGGAAGAAGTCGTAGAGGCGGCGAAAAAAGCGGGAGCCCATGAATTTATCGAAGCGCTGAAGGACGGATATGACACTTATGTCGGAGAACGCGGCGTGAAATTATCGGGCGGGCAGAAACAGCGTATCAGCATTGCCAGAGTCTTTTTGAAAAACCCGCCGATACTGATTCTGGACGAGGCGACGTCTGCGCTGGATAACGAAAGTGAATTTCAGGTAGCAAAATCCCTGCAGAATCTGGCGCAGGGCAGAACGACGATAACCATCGCCCACAGGCTTTCCAGTATCCGCAATTCAGACAGGATTCTGGTGCTGACGGAGCAGGGAATTGTAGAGGAAGGAAATCATGAACAGTTATTGGAGCGCCGGGGCATTTATTACCATTTCTATCAGACGGCGAACGAGCTGAAATAGTTGTGCAACAGAAAAGCACGATGGGCAAAATTGACAGATTATAAATAGGAACATATACTTTTTTTACAAAAATAAGCGTGTCATTGAAAAAATGCTTACATTTTAGAAATAATAATGTTAGAATAGAACTATATTAATAAGTTGCTTCTGAGAGCCTGATATTTGCAGTGGTATGTTGTTCCCGGCATTGATGGGAGCCGCTTTCTATTTAGTAGGAAATTGCTCGACAACATAAGATAATCGCGCAAGCGATTTTCTTGTTGTACTTTCTGTTATTAGGGAGCTTATTGTATGAGATGGAGTCTATTGTTGGTTTATGGTTAATGACATTGGAAATTGCATTTCGGACTTGCAGCAGCTTGCATATGGCTTATGCAAGAGATGAAAACGTGATTTATTATGTCGTTTACTATAGGTATTAGGAGGCGGTAAAATGTTTGAGGTTGGCGAATTTATCATGTGCGGGGGACATGGAGTCTGTCGCGTGACGGCTGTTACAGGAAATCCGATTGATAAACTGGATAAGGAAAAGAAATATTATATTCTGGAGCCGGTTTTTGAAAAAGGAAGTACCATTTATACCCCGGTGGATAATGAGAAAATCGTCATGAGAAGAATCATGAATGAAAAAGACGCAAAGAAACTAATTGGAGAAATTCCGGATATCGAGACTGTATGGATTAAGGAAGAAAAAACAAGGGAGCAGATGTACAAAGAGGCAATCAAGACCTACGATTCCCAGAGCCTGGTACAGATTATCAAGACATTATATCTGCGCAAACAGGACAGAATGCAGAAAGGGAAAAAAGTGCTTTCTTCCGACGAACATTATCTGAAAAAAGCCGAAGAACTGCTTTACAGCGAGATGTCGCTGGCATTATCCATACCGAAAGAAAGCGTCGAGGAGTACATTTTTAACAGGATACACGAGAAAAACGAATGATTGTGCCACATAAGAGAAATAAAGATAAAAGGAGTCAGGCTGCCACGCCAGGCTCTTTTTATATGCCGGCTTTTGATTAACGTGCGATATTTGCAGCCGTAAGGCGCAAATTCGCGGTTGAAAATTTTAATTTTCAACCTTGTCACCTTTTGGGCGCCCACAGCGTGTTTATAGTATAGGAGGTAAAAAGAAGGAATGACAGTAGAGGAACTTGTGATGGAATACAGTGATATGCTTTTTAAAATCTGTATGGTCATCCTGGGGAACGAACAGGACGCGCAGGACGCGGTGCAGGATACCTTCTGTCGTTATATGGAACATCTGCCCGGTTTTGGCAGCAAAGAGCATGAGAAAGCGTGGCTGATTAAAGTGGCGACAAACCGGTGCCGGGATTTATGCAGATGGCGGGTAAGACACCCTGAGACGACAGTAGAAGAGATTACCGCTTATTGCGAAATGCCGGAACAAGGCGAAGCGTTGACTGCATTGGTCAAACTTCCTTATAAACTGAAAATAGTCATTTATCTGCACTATATAGAAGGCTATAAGGTGGCGGAAATAGCATCCATGATGGGAATCACAGTCAGCGCAGTCAAAAAAAGGTTACAGAGGGGGCGGGAAGAGTTGAAGTTAATCCTGGAGGAGTAAAAGGCTTCAAAAGACAGCTTGTACATGCCAAAAGTATTTTGGGCATGAAGAAAGGAGCAGAGAAGAAATGAATGTGAAAGAGTTGCAAGATGCAGTCGAGACAATTCAGATTAAGGAGGATATGCAGAAAGATATGATTAAGAATGTTAAGAACAAAAAAGGACAGAAAGTATATTGGATGAAAAAGGCAGCTGCAGCGGCGGTTGCTGTTGCCGTAGTCGGAGCAGTTAGTATTCCGGTAAGCGCG
This sequence comes from Blautia sp., assembly GCA_023664455.1. Classification (GTDB taxonomy): domain Bacteria; phylum Bacillota; class Clostridia; order Lachnospirales; family Lachnospiraceae; genus UBA3282. The sequence goes on along the minus strand of JAMPFM010000023.1, from coordinate 32,948 downwards.
TTTGTAAATTCTGTGGTACAGGAGCGTATGGAAAAGCTGTCGCAGGAAGACTTAGACACCATGACAGAAGAAGTTGATAATCAGCAGGCGGAGGCAAACAGCCAGACCAGGGCATATACGGCGCAGGAAGAGCATAGGATGGAGGAGCTGTATCTGGAATACCAGACAGGCGTTTTCCCGGAAGGCGAGCTGCTTCGTGTGGATAGTGTGGAAGAGGCAAAACAGCATGAATTTTGTTTCCTGACGACGGATGCAGTCTTTTACCTGCCAGACAGGGAGCTGACCGATGAGGAGCTGCTGGAAATTATCGATTTGAACCAGAAAAAGAATTATGCGCTGGAAAAAAGAGCCAAGGAACTCTACGCAGATGAAATTGCGGCGCAGAAAGAAGAAGAAAGCAAAAAGATTGCAAAAACCGTGGAAGCGGGCGGTATTTCAAAAGAGGAAGCAGTTGAGATTTCCAAAGGCTGGCTGAATAAAATCTGGGGACGTTCCGCGGAAGGGCTGGAAGTAAATGCGAATTTTGGCGATGACTTTTTAATCAATGGGGAAACCGGATTTTATGAGATTTTCTGGTATGAAAACAGCATGGAGAATCGTCAGTATCTCTTATTTATTGACCCAGAAGACGGCTCCCTGGCGGAAATGATATATAGCTGTGCAGGGCTGGTAGATGGAGAAAGCCCTGCACTTGGAGAAGTGGACAGCCAGCTTTCCGGCTTAAAGGACAAAGCGGTTTCCTTTATCGAAGAGACGATGGAATTTGCGTATGAAGATGTTTACTATGCATATTATATCTGCGATGAGAAGGATATAAACACAGAAGTAAAATTCATCTTTGTACAGGAAGATGGAACGGCGTATTCTGTTATGTACTCTTGGGACGGGACGCTTATCTATTATGAGCAGACCACTTTTGAAAGCCAGAAACAGCGTGTCGAAGACGGAAAAGAGACTGTTAAGCTGAATGAGGAAGTCCGTGGAAATGAAGACGCAGAAGTTCGGGCAGTTTTTGAGAAGTTTTAAGAGTCTGGGGATGGAGATGCAACGGAGCGGTGAGTTATTTAGATAAATAAAAAATAGTGGGAGTGTCGTGAAATAGCTGAATTTTAGTTATGGAGCGACGCTCCTTTTTTTGAAAAAATACACAAAAAACCCGGCTCCCACTACACTAGTAAGAGCCGGAAATATTTTACCCATCAAATCCATATATCAAGCACCCGCGAAGTCATTTATAGCGGTCTATGACAGCTATTTTTCCGGCTTGTCCGTCTCGGTGGGAGCCGCAGCGGGGGTACTATGGTGCGGATGGCTTCCAATGATTTCTATAGCGGATACAACGACCGTTAAAATTTCGGCTTCCGCCTGCGTGGAGGCAGTGTCAAAACGATGAATGATGGCGCCGGTACTGGTACGCGTATATTTAGGCTGCAAACGGTTCAGCGCATAGGTTGCCATGTCCAGTTTACAGTCATTGCAAGAGCAGATATTTGGCATAGTAGGCAGCAGCCGGTTGATTGTCCGCTCTACATTATCTTCCATCATGTTTTTTAATCCCTCCATTTAGGTTCCCTCCGTTGTAAAGAATGTTGTAACAATTATCTATATACTATGTTATAACTTTTTGATTCTAGAATCAATATTTATTTAATAACGGATGCGAAATATTTTCAATACTATTTGCAATATTTGTAGGATTTTATGCAAATTTTGTAAATCGTACCAATATTTAATAGTTTTTTAATTGACCTCTTTTAGAAACATGATTAAGATAAAAATATTACCTGGTTTTGCAATTATCTACCAAGATTATAAGTGATTGCGAAACTAAAGTATAGAAGTATGTAGTTGTACAGAATATACAAATCCAAAAGCAGGTACTGTGAAAACGCCGGTACTTAGATGCCGTACTTTGGCATCTTATGTACCGTTGCGTTTGAACCGTAGCGGGAGCGTGCCTGTGTTGGATTGTATATTCTGCACAACGGACGGTTGTAAAATCTTAGTTTCGCAATCGTCTGCTATCAAAATTAAACAGAAAGGAATGCGGGAAAAGTATATGTTTCAGATTATGAAATATCTTGGGGAATTTAAGGCATCGGTGGCAGCAGTAATCCTGCTGCTGATTCTTCAGGCATATTGTGACTTATCGCTGCCTTCTTATACATCCCAGATTGTAGATGTGGGCATCGAGCAGGGCGGCATTGAGAATGCGGCGCCGGATAAAATGCGGGAAGAAACATTAGAGAATATATGCTTATTTGCAGAAGAAGATGCAGAAGCCCTTATCCGGGACTCTTATGTGCTGGGAGCAGATGGCGCTTACGAGCTGCAGATAAGCGATGAGGATACGCTGGCGGCATTGAATGAGGCGGTTGCGGTTCCGATCGTCATGGTTTCCATGATGGGCAACGCGGATTTGAATCAGCAGGGTCCGGGACTGGCGGCGCTTCGGGAAATGGAAGCTTCCGGGATGATAACGAAGGCGGAAATTCTGGAAATGAAAAACCAGGCGCTGGAAGAATATGGGGAAGAACTAAGCGATATGATTGTCGAGCAGATGGCGATTATGTTTGTGAAAGCGGAGTATGAAGCGCTGGGTATAGATGTAAACGCTATCCAGACGAAGTACCTATTAGTTACAGGCGCGAAAATGTTGTTGATGACGGTCCTGATGATGACGGCGTCCATTGCCGTCGGGTTCCTGGCGGCGCGGGTTTCGGCGGGCATCGGTCTGCGGTTGCGTAACCGGGTATTTCAGCGGGTAGTTTCTTTTTCCCATGCAGAGATGGAGCAATTCTCGACCGCATCTCTGATTACAAGGAGTACGAATGATATCCAGCAGGTGCAGATGGTGGCGGTGATGCTGCTGCGGATGGTATGTTATGCACCGCTGATGGGAATTGGCGGAATTATCAAGGTAGTGCATACGAAGACAGGTATGGGCTGGATTATTGCGGTTGCGGTCGGCTTGATTCTTCTGCTTGTGGGAAGTCTGGTCAGCATCGCCATGCCGAAATTCAAGCTGATGCAGACTCTGGTGGACAGAATCAATCTGGTATCCAGGGAAATTCTGACAGGTATTCCGGTAATCCGGGCTTTTAGCAGGGAGAAATACGAGGAAAAACGCTTTGACAAGGCGAACCGGGACTTGATGTCCACCCAGATTTTTACAAACCGGGTTATGACCTTTATGATGCCTACGATGATGTTTGTCATGAATGGCATTGCCGTTTTAATCGTCTGGTTTGGCGCGAAAGGCATCGATGCGGGCAATTTGCAGATTGGCGATATGATGGCATTTATTACTTATTCGATGCAGATTGTAATGGCCTTCTTGATGTTGACGATGATATCTGTCATGCTGCCGAGAGCCGGTGTGGCAGCGGAGCGTATCGAGGCAGTGCTGCATACGGAGCCGACGATTCTGGATAAGGAAAATGTGAAGGATGCGCAGATAGAGGAAAAAGGTCTGGTTGCTTTTGAAGACGTCTGTTTCCGGTATCCAGAGGCGGAGGAAGATGCATTATCGAATATTTCTTTCGTGGCAAGACCGGGAGAAACGACGGCGATTATCGGGAGTACCGGCTGCGGGAAATCCACTTTGCTGCATTTGCTTCCTCGTTTTTATGATGTGACAAATGGAAGGATTACCATCGACGGGGTTGATATCAGGGAGTTGTCCCAGAAGAAACTCAGGAGTCTGTTGGGATTTGTGCCGCAAAAGGGAGTCCTTTTTTCGGGAACAATAGAGTCCAATATTAAGTTTGCGGGCGAAGATAGTATTTCAGATGAGACCATGCGGGAAGCTGCGGATATTGCGCAGGCAAAAGAATTTATCGAATCCAAGAACGAGCGGTATTTAAGCCCCATCGCGCAGGGCGGTACGAATGTGTCCGGCGGACAGAAGCAGCGGCTTTCCATTGCCAGGGCGATTGCCAAGAATCCCAAGGTTTTCCTGTTTGACGATAGTTTTTCCGCGCTGGATTATAAGACGGACGCTGTACTTAGAAAGGCGCTGGGCGAGAAAATTTCCGATGCGACGGTTATTATTGTGGCGCAGCGAATCAGTACGATTCTTCATGCGGATCAGATTATCGTGCTGGATGAGGGCAGGATTGCGGGCATAGGAACGCATGAGGAATTATTGGAAAATTGTGCGGCATATCAGGAAATTGCGAGGTCGCAGTTGTCGGAAGCTGAATTGAAAGGGGGCAGGGTATCATGAGTGAGAGACCGAGACAAAGACGCGGCCCCCACGGACCGGGCGGCGGTATGATGCCGGGTGAAAAGGCGAAAGACTTCAAAGGAACGATTCGCAAACTGCTGCAATATATGGGGCGTTATAAATACGGGCTGTTTGCTGTGATTCTTTTTGCAATCGGAAGCACTGTTTTCAGCATTATCGGGCCGAAAATTTTAAGCAGGGCGACGACAGAATTATTCAATGGTCTGATGGCGAAACTTTATCAGACGGGCGGAATTAATTTTGAGAAAATCGGCAGAATTTTATTGCTGCTGTTAGGATTATATTTACTCAGTGCGCTGTTATCTTTATTCCAGGGATGGATTATGACAGGTGTGTCACAAAAGATGTGCTTCCGTTTCCGTAAGGAGATTTCGGAGAAAATAAACCGGATGCCGCTTGAATATTTTGAATCAAGGACAGTGGGGGAAGTGCTTTCCCGTATTACAAATGATGTGGATACGCTGGGCATGAGCCTGAATCAGAGCATTACGACGTTAATCACTTCGCTGAGTACGATGGTCGGCGTGTTGATTATGATGTTGAGTATCAGCCCGTTGATGACGCTGATTGCACTTGTGATTCTGCCGATATCCGGGGGGCTGATTGGTATCGTTGTAAAATTTTCACAGAAATATTTCGTGGCGCAGCAGACTTATCTTGGGAAAATTAACGGTCAGGTGGAAGAGGTTTACAGCGGACAGAATATCGTCAAGGCGTTTAACCGGGAAGAAACGGTTTTAAAAGAGTTCGGGGAAACCAATGAGATTCTTTACCGCTCGGCATGGAAATCCCAGTTTTTATCGGGAATGATGCAGCCGATTATGAATTTCATAGGAAACCTTGGCTATGTTGCGGTAGCCGTTGTCGGAAGTCTTCTGACCATTCGGGGGATGATTGAAATCGGGGATATCCAGGCGTTTATCCAGTATGTGAAAAATTTCACACAGCCGATTACACAGCTTGCCCAGGTATCCAATATGCTGCAATCTACGGCGGCTGCGGCGGAACGGGTTTTTGAGTTTCTGGAAGAAGAGGAAGAAGATCAGTTTGTCGAAAATCCGGTCCGGCTTTCTGAGATGGAAGGACGTGTGGATTTTGAAAACGTCCAGTTCGGATATAAACCGGATAAAATCATCATCCATAATTTTAACAGCAGCGTGGAGCCGGGGCAGACGGTTGCAATCGTGGGACCTACCGGCGCAGGAAAGACGACGATGGTTAAACTGCTGATGCGTTTTTATGACGTCAACGGAGGCTGCATCAAAGTGGACGGTCATGATGTCAGACAGTTCAACCGTAGTGAGCTGCGCGAGAGCTTTGGCATGGTTTTACAGGATACCTGGCTGTTTAAAGGGACGATCATGGAAAATATCCGCTACGGAAGGCTGGACGCTACGGACGAGGAAGTCATAGAAGCCGCGAAAGCTGCCCATGCAGACAGATTTATCCGTACCCTGCCTGGCGGCTACCAGATGGAGCTGAATGAGGACGCCAGCAACGTATCCCAGGGGCAGAAACAGCTTCTGACCATCGCGCGGGCGATTCTTGCCGATAACAGGATTCTGATTCTGGACGAGGCGACTAGTTCTGTCGATACGAGGACGGAGCAGCGGATTCAGAAGGCGATGAACAATCTGATGAAAGGAAGGACCAGCTTTGTCATCGCGCACAGGCTTTCTACGATTAAAGACGCTGACTTAATTCTTGTCATGAAAGACGGGGATATTATCGAGCAGGGAAATCACGAGCAGCTTCTTGCGCAGAACGGTTTTTATGCGGAATTGTACAACGCGCAGTTTGAAGATGTAACGGCATAGCGTCATGGCGGCGTGGACCGGGAAAAAGAAGATGGAAAAATTGGAAGAAGTTTCCAGGCGGGAAGTCTGGAAACTTCTTCTTGTCATTCTGGGAGTCATGGTGTAATATTAAAATTGAAAAATTAAGATTTTTTATTTTCAGACCGAAGTGATGGGATTGGAGGGGCAACAGGATGATGAGAATAAAACGTATTTTAGCAATTCTTCTGACGACATGCATGGTTGTGGAAAGTACGGCGACGGTGTCTGCAGTGGGAAGTTTTGAAGAGCCGGACGCGATAGCGGCTGACAGTACCGTGGAAGAACCGGATGGGAAACAGACCGGAAGTATCATGGAAGAATCGGAAGGGAAACAGAGCAGTGGGATAACGGGCGAAGATTCCGGCAAAACGCCAGCCGGTGATATGGCAGAAGATTCCGGTAAAACACCAGCCGGTGATATGGCAGAAGACTCCGGCAAAACACCAGCCGGTGATATAGCAGAAGATTCCGGCAAAACACCAGCCGGTGATGCGGCAGAAGATTCCGGTAAAACACCAGCCGGTGATGCGGCAGAAGATTCCGGCAAAACGCCGGCGGATGATGCATCAGAAGTCCCGGACGAAACACCGGATGACAGCGTCCCAGAGGAAACAGATGGGGATATCGTAGAAGACGGCGTCGGGCTGCTGGAAGAGGGCACGGTGCAGGAAGCGGACATGACTGGCCAGGAGCCGGCGGATGGCGCGGCGCTGATGACGGCGGCTGACGGGGAAGTGCAGAAAGATGATACGGAAGTGGCAATCATAGAGCCGAAAGTAACGCTTCAGTCCTATGGGGAAGTGCAGCTTCAATGGAAGGTTCAGATTGTAGGCAATAACGTAATAGGCGGAAATATTTATCAGTGTAATATTTACCGTTCAGAAACGGAAGAGGGAGAATATGTAAAAATCGGGGAATCTGGAAATTTTAATCCTGTTTTTGCCAGCGACCCTATGGGGTATTCCGATAAAACCGCACAGCCAGTGACTGGCGGCGCCAAAAATAAAACATACTATTATAAAATCAGCATCCTCTATGATAAAGACGGGGAAGATTCTGAGACGATTCGTTGTGAAAGCATGCTTTCCGATCCGGTGAGCAATGCCGGATTCTATTATTATGCGAATCTCTATCCGGGATTTAAGGATGATGAAGGCTATCTCGGAGGCTGTATTGCAGACGAAGATGGAAATAAGCTGGAAGAGCTTACGATACACGAAGGGGAAACGAAGAAGTTTAAGGTGGCGCGTATCAAAGAGGATAACAGTCTGGAAATACTGGAGCAGGATTGTTACTCCGGCTGGTATCTCTGTAACCGTTATTATACTTCCGAGGGAGTTTCTGAAGGAACAAGCAGCGGGGAACCTACCCTGTCCCTTGTAGGAGATGATAAGGTACAGTTTCGACCGGAAATCGTTAAGGAAAATAATGAGATGGTCTGCAAAGATTACGAGGTATATATGACCGCGCTGCCCGGTTCGGCAACGGAAGACACTTATTATTTGTCCATGACAGTGGGGCAAAATGTCGGCGGATTTATGTGGCAGATTCCGGTACATATCGAAGCGGGCGACGGCAGTTACAGCCCATCGGGAAGCGCTTATCTGTATAATACGAAAGATTCCCTTATGCAGGCGATACGCGATGTGATGGTCAGCCGTGACAAAGAAGTTACCATTTATGCCGCGGGCGGAGCGGAATGGTGGCTTGTGCCGGGAACCGGGGAAGAAGGCGGTTATCCAGAGTATGATTTTGAGGATATTTATGATTTTTACAGGGAAAGAGAAGGCATGAAACCCTATGAGGGGGATTATCTGCTTCTGGCAATCGGGGATGCGGACAGTGTGGAATTTATTGGTTCTGAGCTTTCCCTGGAGCACGGTTTTTCTTTTAATCATCAGGCGTATACCAAGTATACCGTCACGCCGCAGTTTATTACGACGAGGAAACAGGAAGACTGGGTGGACGAACAGATTGATAAGATTATCCGGCAGCCGGGCGGTGCGCTCTATAATTACCAGACGGCGAGCGATTTCAATAAAATCAAGGCGGTGTATAATTATGTGCGGAATAACGTGAAGTATATTGGTACGACGACGCCGATTTATCACACCTGTTACTCTGCGCTATATAATGGGAAGGCTACCTGCCAAGGGTATGCGCTGTTGTTCTACCGGCTGGCGAGGGAGCTTGGAATAGCTAACAGAGTCGTAATGGGAACCGACGCCAATGCGCATACTTATAACATTGTGAAATTAGGAGACGCTTGGTATTATCTGGATACCAATGCGGGCGTATTTTTACAGGGAGAAAATGAGTTTCAACATACGCCGCTGCAGTCCCATTATCAGACGGATGCTTTTAAGACGGAATATTTATCCAAGATTTCCAAGACCTCTTATGACGGCAGCGCAGATATCCTGACCAGCGGCATATCCGGCATGGAAACGCTTACAGATAAGCAGATAAAAGCGATTGATAATAATATAGTGTCCGCCGACAATATGTCTGCGGAATACACGATAGGAAACGGTTCTATCAAAGCGTCCGGAACGATAAAGTATACGGAAGGCTGCAGCGGATACCTGGGCTATGAGGAAGGGTCAGCGACGGCGGGACATTTCCTTGCTGTCAGGATTAAGGCGGATGCGTCCAAGTTTACGAATGATGGACACCTGAGTATTTTCTATCCCGGAAAAGATGGGAACCAGGTGGAACAACGCTATCAAAAGGCAGATTCCACGTTAAAAGACGGTTATGTAGACGTGATTTTGAACGTAACGGGGCAGTCACCGGATATCACGATAGAAGTGGATTATGATACAAACGTAGAAAAAGACTCTAAGTATGAGGCAGCATCGTACCTGTTAGCTCTCTCTAAATTGAAAAAAGAAGAACAAGGGAAATGCGCCGGAAATGTGACAGAAGTGTCAATATATGGCGTCGAAATTTCTTCCCCATCCGTGCAAAAGTCAACGGATGGTGCGGAAATAAAGGTATCTTACGACGCGGTGGCTTATTCTTCTAAAGTGGAACTGTACGGTAAGGAGCCTGCAAGCGGCAATTATGTGGCATTGCGGCTTAATACGCCCGACTGCGTGAAGCCGACGGCAATGTTAGAAGATACTACGGTAAAAGAGAGCACGGTGGAAGGTGGTCTGATAGAAATAGATGAAAAAGATTATTCCTACATCCATTTCATCATCCCCGTACAGGATGCTTTGTCTAAAGAGTTTACGATTACATGGGGCGGCAGTCATCCATATGCGTGGGAGCAGAAACTGACGATAGAGACGACTAAGGACTGTATTCTGGAAAAACTGGACGAGAGCGCGCTGCTGCCGGGTTCCATTGCGTTTAATGGTCTGAATACGACGATGTATGTAGGGCAGAGCCAGTGTATCCATACGACGATTAAGAAGAAATATGAGCAGGACGTTACGCAGTTATTTTACACGTCCAATGCAAGCGATGTCGTTTCCGTCAACCGTGTTACCGGCGTATTGAAGGCTTTAAAACCGGGGACTGCCATGATCAGCGTATCGGCGATAGATAAGTCGGGCAATACGATTACGAAAACGGCAAAGATTACGGTCAAAGCGTTAACGGCGCCTGCGGGGATAAAAGTTTCTGCGCTCAAAGATACCAGCGCGGTCCTGAATTGGAAGGCGAATGCGACAGGACAGTATATGGAAGTGTATGCGATACCGTATAGCGCCGATGTGTTTGGAACGAAGAAAGCGGACTGGAAAGGCGTGATAGAGGGTGCGCTGAAAACGGCGGGCATGGACGGACAGCTGCTTAGTGTTCTTGAGGATGACGAGAAAACAGCGATGTTGGATATCTTGCAGCAGTATTTTAAGACAGGAGAATGCCTGGCGCAGAGTGAGGCGTCCAATAAGAACAGTCTGACAATGCAGGGATTACTGGCGAAAACAGAATATGTCTTTTACTTTAGGAACGTGTCGGCGGCAACAGATTCCTCGGTTGCATTTGCCGGGGCGACAAGCGATAAGGTGAAGACGAAGGGCAGGATTTTTGACAAAGTACAACTGACGGTAACTCCTCAGGGAGCAGCCGGAATCACGCAGACGACGGAAGAAGGTACGCCGGTTTATACGATAACGGCGGCAGGACAGGGTACGGCCGTTACCATAGGATATACGCTTCTGGACGCGGCGGGAAATGCGATAACCGGCAGCGCGCCGGAGTTTCAGTCCGTGAAGTTTAACAGCAGCAATAAAAAGATTGCGAAAGTCGATGTATCCCAATCGGACAAGACAAAAGGCACACTGTCTTACGGTGCGCAGGTGGGCGACGCCGAGATTACCGTCACAGGGAAAGACGCTTCCGGTACGGTACGGACTTCTGCACCGGTGGTTGTCCGGGTTGTGAAAGCCCCGTCCAAGCTTACGAATAAAACGACTACGCTGACCATCGGACAGAGCGTGCGGTTAGGGGAGTTAATCGGTACGGATCTCAAAGGTTCCCTGCAAGGGATGGATCTTGGAAGCGTAAACTTTGACGCAGCGCTGCAAAGTATCCAGCAAAGCGGCTGTTTCGCCAGCTCCCAGCAGGAAGGGGCAACGGCGGCGCAGGATACAGAAATTACGGCGACAGCGTTAATCGGCAATAAGAACAACGGCAGTATGGACGTTGCTTTTAGCATGGGTACAAGTACGGCGACCGCAAAAATCAAAGTAAAAGATATGGCGGCGCCTTCCATTGGCAAGGTGACGATCAAGGATACTTCCGTAACGTTTTCCTTTACGCCGGCCGCTACGGTGCGGGAGCAGTCGGCAAGTAAATACTATACGGTAACAATTACGGATAAAGCCACCGGGGAAACGCTGGAGGCAAAGAGTGGCGCTGCAAGTCCGGATACGACAAGCCCGGATACGGTGAGTCCGTATACCTGTTCTGTCTCTACAGATTCGTGGAGCTGCAAGGTGGCAGGACTGTCCAGTAATAAGACTTATGAAGCGGTAATTACGGCGCATTTTGACATGGAAGGGAAACAGAATACGAAATCCTCGAAAGCTAAAAAGTTTACGACGAAGAAACCGCTTCTGGTTACAGAAGGCAGCATCGGCGTGAATTATATCAGTTTAGAAGAGCTGCGGGCGAATCCGAATGCGGCGGGAGCGGCAATCGATTATGGGAATGAAGACGGAATCTCGATTGAGAATAATGGCACTTATGTTTTCATGGCGCAGGTCAGCAATCTGGCAAGAACGCTGGATACGGATAAGTTGAAATGGACGATTTCTTCAGGGGATAAGAAGGCGGCGAGCATTAAGGCAGCCTCTTCCACGTTCGAGATGCAGCTTACGACGACGAAGACGGGCACATTTACCATAACGGCAACGTCAACCGTGACAAAAGAGGCGGTCGCAACCTTTAAAGTCAATGTCATCCCTTATCAGTCGGGAGGAAAAAAGACTGCCCAGGAGAATCCGGCGCCGGAAGTTGCCTATTTCCCGGCAGCCGATGGCGGTATGAGCCGGAAAAAAGAAGATATCGCATAGAAAGCAGGTAGCATATGTTGGATATTATTGGGGATACGCTCTTAGACGGTATCAAATTATTGCCGTTTCTGTTCTGTACCTATCTGGTCATGGAATCGCTGGAACATATGACCGGAAGTAAAATGCAGTCCGTTATTCAGAAAGCCGGAAAGAGCGGTCCCATTCTGGGCAGTATTTTAGGGGCTTTTCCCCAATGCGGTTTTTCGGCGGCGGCGTCTAATCTGTATGCGGGCAGGATTATCACGCTGGGAACCCTGCTTTCGGTCTATCTGTCCACTTCGGATGAGATGCTGCCGATTCTGATTTCGGAAAAAGCCGGCGCGCCTATGATATTCAAGATTCTGGGCGTCAAAATCCTTATCGGGATGGCGGCGGGACTTGTAATAGATTTCATCATAAGCAGGGTTTTGAAGAGAAAAAAGGAAGAAATGCAGATTGGGCATATGTGTGAACATAGCCATTGCCATTGTGAAGAGGGCGTTGTGAAATCCGCGCTGCGGCATACGCTGGATATCTTCGTTTATATTATCGTAATTACGTTTATACTGAATCTGTTGATAGCCTTTGTGGGGGAAGAATTTCTGGCAAATCTGATTCTGAACCGTCCGGTGATAGGTACGTTAATCGCAGGAGCCGTAGGGCTGCTTCCGAACTGTGCCGCGTCCATTGTCATAACCGAATTGTATTTACAGGGGATTCTGGGCGCGGGAGCCATGATTGGCGGGCTGCTGGTGGGCGCGGGGGTCGGTCTGCTCGTCCTGCTGCGCGTCAATGACAGACCCGCCGAAAATGCGAAGATTATCGCGCTGCTCTATGGTATCGGCGTGATTTCCGGGATTGTGATTGAGCTACTTGGAGTCAGCTTTTGAGGCTGACAATGGAGCTGCTTGGAATCAGCTTGCCGGAATAATAATGGAGCTGTCCGGAATCAGCGTTCGAGGCTGACAATGGAACAGCCCGGAGTCAGCTTTTCAAGGTAACAGGCTTCCCGGCAGTGGGTCTGATGACCGGTAAATCGGGATAATGCTCCGCTAACGCCTTTTTCAGGGCATGGGTGTCCACACGGCGCGAAATGGGTGGAAATGCATTATCAAAGTGGTCTAAAATCACCGCCTTTGGTCTGATTTTATCCAGAATTGCAAGGGCGGGCGTCATCAAATCCGACGCGCCCTGATAGGGCAGGATCAGAACGTCCACGTTCTGGGGATATTCTGTATTTTCTTTTAAATTCAAACTGCCAAGCACGAGTATCCGCTTGTCTTCCGCATCAATCTGGAAGGCAAGCGTTTCTTTTCCTTCCGGGTAGAAAGGGTTGCGGAAAAGTAACCACAAAAAATTTCCAAAATAACGCAGAATCAACGGGTTTATCAAGGTATGCCTTATCAGCCCGGCGTCAAAACGGATATGTTTTCCGGGCAGCGGCGTAACTTTCATCTGTCCGAAAAGAAGGGGGTTTCCGGGGGAAATGACGGCAATCTGGTCGCTGTCAACACCTCTTTTTTCCAAGGTGGACGCAGGAAGGCTGCTACAGTATACCGTGGCGTCCGCCTCTTCCAGGATCCGGGGAATGCTGCCCAGATGGTCGATGTGTCCGTGGGTGATTAAGATAGCGTCTTCTTTGGCATAGTCTGCAAGGGAAGGATGGTTATCCGCACCTTTTAAGGGCAGGAAAGGATCGAGAAGAATGCGGTCTTGTCCGCTTTCGATTAATAGTGATGCTGTTCCAAACCAGGTAATTTTCATAAGAGTCCCCCGCCTTTCTCTGAGTCTGCGCTTATATAGAAAAAAAGCACCGCCCCCGAAGCGCATATGTCTTCAAAAACGGTACCTATAGTGCGCCTTCAGGGGCTCGAACCCTGGACACCCTGATTAAGAGTCAGGTGCTCTACCAACTGAGCTAAAGGCGCTTGTCACATATGAAATCTGCATTACTGTTTTGCAATGCAAGAGTTATTATAGTATAATGTTTTTTGGTTTGCAAGAGTTTTTTGAAAGATTTTTGAGTTTTCTTGCGTTTTTCTTAATCTTCTGGCAGATTTGGAAGCTGTAGACAGGATTCATACGTCCGCCGGGGCGGACAGACGGGAGGAATGATGATATTTGAAAGCCATGCGCACTATGATGATGAAGCATTTGACAAAGACAGGGAGGAACTGCTGGCGTCGCTTCCCGCAAATGGAATCGATACGGTAATCAATGTGGGAGCCAGTCTGGAAAGCTGTAAAACGACGCTGGAATTGATGGATAAATATCCTTTTATCTATGGGGCAATCGGCGTCCATCCAAGCGAGACCGGCGCTTTAAAAGAAGAAGATTTCCGCTGGCTGCAGGACTGCTGTAAGCTGGAGAAAGTCGTGGCGGTGGGCGAAATCGGGCTGGACTATCATTGGAAAGAACCGGAGCCGCCTGTTCAGAAGCGATGCTTTGAGAGACAGTTGGGAATTGCAAGGGAAGTGAAACTGCCCGTGATTATCCATTCCAGGGACGCGGCGAAAGATACGCTGGATATGATGAAGAGCCTTCATGCCGGGGAAATAGGCGGCGTCATTCATTGCTTTTCTTATACGAAGGAAATTGCGAAAGAATATCTGGGCATGGGCTATTATTTCGGCATAGGCGGTGTGATTACGTTTGCAAACGCCAAAAAATTGAAAGAGGCGGTTGCTTATATCCCGATAGAAAATATTTTATTGGAAACGGACTGCCCCTATCTGGCGCCGGAGCCAAACCGGGGGCGGCGCAATTCGTCCCTGAATCTTCCCCATATTGCCAGAGCGATTGCCGAAATCAAGGGAATCGATTATGAGCAGACGCTCAGGGTAACGCATGAGAACGCGGAAAGGTTGTTTCGGATTGCTCAGAATAACGCATGAGAACGCGGAAAGGTTGTTTCGGATTGCTCAGAATAACGCATGAGAATGCAGGAAGATTGTGTAGGGGAACATGTGAAGGCATAGATAGCTTGTTTCGGATTCAGAAAGAGGGTTAGACATGGAAATCTTAGGGAGCGCCAGAAATACAAAAGAGCTTTTGGAAAAATATCAATTCACGCTGCAAAAAAAATACGGACAGAATTTTCTGATAGATAGGAATATTTTGGAAAAAATTGTCGATGCGGCGCAGATAACCGGGGAAGACTATGTTCTGGAAATCGGTCCCGGCATCGGGACGATGACCCAGTATCTTGCTGAAAGGGCGAAGCTGGTCCTTGCCGTGGAAATCGACAAAAACCTGATTCCCATTTTGCAGGATACCCTCGGCGGTTATCCGAATGTGACGGTTCTCAATGCGGATATTTTAAAAGTGGATATCAGGCAGCTTATGGAAGGGTTAAGCGGCGGGAAGCCGGTTAAAGTGGTGGCGAATCTGCCTTATTATATTACGACGCCGATTATCATGACATTGTTTGAAAGCCATATCGCCCTGCAGAGCATTACGATTATGGTGCAGAAGGAAGTTGCGGACAGAATGCAGGCAAAACCTGGCTCTAAAGATTACGGCGCCTTATCGCTGGCGGTGCAATATTATGCAAAACCAGAAGTGATTACGCGGGCGCCGGCTTCCTGTTTTTTGCCGAAGCCGAACGTGGACAGTACGGTAATCCGGCTGACCCGCTATGGGAAACCGCCGGTGGAGGCGCAGGATGAAGCGTATTTATTCGCCGTTATCCGGGCAGCTTTTAACCAGAGGAGAAAAACGCTGATAAACAGCCTTGCCAACGCGGAAAACCTGCATATTGCAAAAGAAAAATCCGCCGGGATTTTAAGACAAATGGGATTACTGCCGACGATACGCGGCGAAGCGTTAACTTTAGAACAATTTACAGAACTTTCCAATTCGCTCCATGCGGCTGATGCATAAAATTAAAAACATGTAAAGATACAATATCATGAAAATGTATATTGAGATGCAACCATATCTTGGTATAAGCTGATTATATATTTAGGATGGCATCGCTTTATTTTTTCTGTATATTTTATTTACATTGATATTAGCCTATGGTAAACTAAGACAGTAAAAGTAGGATAATAATAACGCCGCAGTCTGAATCAGCAGACCGTGACAGAATGTAAAAGACAGGGATAATTGTGAAACCGGATTACCGCAGGAGCCGGTTATGCAGTATTTCTGTAAAAGTACAGTATATGAGGTGAGTACCTTGGATAAGTATGAATATAAAGTCCGTGCCGATGAAATCAAGGCGCTAATCGCTGAGGGAGAATATGCAGAAGCAGTAAAAATTGCGGATACGATTGACTGGCGCAGGGTCAGAAGCGTTATGATGTTATGTACGGTCAGCGATTTGTATAAAATAAACCGGAGATTTCAGGAAAGTAAAGAAATCCTTCTTCTGGCGTATGAGAAACATCCGACGGGAAGACTGATTGTTTATTCCCTGTGCGAGCTGTCCATTAAAATGGAAGAGTATGTACAGGCGATTGAATATTACAAAGAGTTTGTGCAGATTGCCCCGAAAGATACGGGACAATATATTTTGCTATACCGGTTATATGAAGCGCAGGACGTCAGCCTGGAAGAGCGGATAGCCGTTTTAGAGGATTTCAAGAAACGGGATTACCGTGAGAAATGGGCTTATGAGCTGGCATATCTTTATCATAGAATCGGGCTGGCAACGAAGTGTATCGAAGAATGCGACGAGATGTTTCTCTGGTTCGGGGAAGGCAAATATGTCATAAAGGCGTTGGAGCTGAAAGCGCTCCATGTGCCGTTGAACGCACAGCAGCAGGAAAAATATGATGCGTGGGTTCGGGCACGCGACTTAGGAATCGAAGAAGAGGATGAGGAAGAGTCCGAAGAGGAAGAAGATTCCGGGGATTCTGGAGATTCTAAAGAATCCGAAGACTCTGCAGATTCCAGGGATTCCCAGCAGGACGGACAGGATATCCTCTCGATGCCTACGACCGAACTGCCGGAAGTGAAGACGGTAGACGTAGGGCAGTATAATACACTGAATTTACAGATGGCGCTGGCGGAAAGCATGAAAGAAATTCTGACGGAAGAAAATGGGGTGTCGGAAGAGAGCGGAACGCCGGACGAAAATAGGATGGCGGAAGAAACTGAGGAGCCTTCCATCGCAGAGAAAATTATTGCCCCGCTTCTGGAAAATACTTCCGAGCTGGCGGAAGAAACACTTTCGCAAGATGTGAAGGAAATACCGGAAAATGACGGGCAGCCGCGGTTTACATTAATGCAGCCGGAAGCCGAGCTGGCTATACAGCAGGAGCCAGAGCTTATTATGCAGAGCCAGCCAGAGCCGGAACTAATGCTGAGACCACTTGAACCAGAGCCGGCGATGCAGCAGCCGCCAAAGCCAGAACCGGTACTGCACCCGCTGGAACCAGAGCTGATGACGCAGCAGCCGCAGCCAGAACCGATGCTGAGACCACTTGAACCAGAACCGGTGGTGCCGCCGCAGCCGAAACAAGAACCTGTACTGCGTCCGCTTGAACCGGAACCGCAGCGGGTACAGCCGGCAATGAATGCGGCAGCGTACACAAGTTCCAATCCGTATGACAATGTATTGTCGCAGGAGTATGACGGGCAGATTCGTCTGGTCATGCCGGATGTAAAAAAAGTAGAAAAGCAGATTACCGGACAGCTTAGTATCGAAGATATCATGGCTGAATGGGAAGAAATGAAGAAGAGTAACGAACAGAAACGGATGGAGGACGTCCGCAGACGGATACTCAGCCAGACGGGCGGTCTGTTCGCAGATTTTGACGAAGCGACGAAGAGCGGATTATTAGAGCAGTTGGAAAAAGCTTTCCTGGCAGTCATTATGCAGGAGCCGGAGAAGGACTCCGCTATCAGGGATGTTGTTTTGCCGGAGGCCGAAAAAGCAGCGAGGGCCGTAAGAGCCGCGAAAGCAGCCCAGACCGGCGCAGGAGCGGCGCAGGGCACGCAGAATCCGTCTATGATGGCGAAAGAGCAGGAATACAAGGCGGATACAGAGTCTGCAAATCAGGAAAGCGCGGATGGAAAAGTAAGAGGGCAGCAGGGGTATACGAGAACGGTCAGGGAACTGACCGACGAAGAACAGGAATTGTTCGGGCAGTATGTACATCATAAAAAATCCCGTGAACAGTTGATTCATACTCTCGATAACATGAGTATGGCGGCTTGTACAGGCAATGTCTTAATCAGTGGGGAAGAAGCCAGCCGTACACTGGCGCTGGCAAAAGAGTTAGTCCGGGAAATGCAGCATAATGACGGCAATTTCTCTGGCAAGATAGCCAAAATATCCGGCGCAGGTCTGAATAAAAAGGACGTTGCCACGACACTGAAAAGGCTCAGTAATGGCGCGCTGGTTATCGAAGGAGGATCCAATTTAAATACGGATACGGTAACCAGGCTTTGCAAAACGTTAGAGGCCGATAACGTAGGGCTGCTTCTGATTCTGGAAGATACGAAACAAAATATAGACAAACTGTTAGCAGAAAATCCCGTTTTAAAAAATAATTTCAATCTACGGGTGGATATTGAGGCTCTGGACGACGAAGCGCTGGTCGCTTATGCAAAAGAATATGCGGAGGAACAGGAGTATTCCATTGATGAATTTGGAGTGCTTGCATTGCATACCCGGATTGCGGATATGCAGACAAGCGACCATGAAGTCAGCGTCGCAGAAGTAAGGGAACTGGTAGACGAAGCGATTTATTATGCAAATAAGAAGACGCCCAAACATTTTGTGGACATTCTTTTGGCGAAACGATATGACGATGAAGATATGATTATCTTACGGGAGAATGATTTTATGCACTATTAAGTAATGGAGGGGGAGCAATGGCAGGAAAGGCGAGCAAACAAAAAGAAGAGGAAAAAAAGGTATTTATTTCGGAGGCAGATCAATATCTGTTTGCGCAGGGAACGCATTATGATATTTATAAAAAGCTGGGAGCGCATCCTTCCGTAGAGGATGGCGTGGAAGGGACGTCTTTTGCGGTATGGGCGCCGAATGCGGCGGCAGTATTTGTAATCGGTACGTTTAACGGCTGGAATGAGAGCAGCCATCAGATGAAAAAGTTAGGACCCGGCGGAATCCATCAGTTGTTTATTCCGGGCGTCGGAGAAAATGAGATGTACAAATATCTGATATGGACGCCATCGGGTGCAAAGCTCTATAAGGCGGATCCTTTTGCAAATTATGCAGAAATGCGTCCGGGCAACGCTTCTAAGACCTACGATATTACGAAATTTAAATGGAGCGACGGCGCCTGGATGAAGGCGAGGGATGAGAAAGACTACCGGGAAGAGCCGGTGGCGATTTATGAATGCCATATCGGTTCCTGGATGAAACACCCGGACGGAACGGAAGACGGTTTTTATAATTACCGGGAATTTGCAGACAGAATCGTAGAGTATTTAAAAGAAATGCAGTATACCCACATAGAGTTGATGGGCATTGCAGAATATCCTTTCGACGGCTCCTGGGGATATCAGGTGACCGGATATTATGCGCCCACATCGAGGCATGGCAGCCCGGAAGATTTTATGTATCTGGTAAACGAGTTACATAAGAATAAGATTGGCGTTATCCTGGACTGGGTGCCCGCCCATTTTGCAACGGACGCACACGGTCTGGGCAGATTCGACGGGGAATGTATCTTCGAGCATCCAGACCCAAGACGGGGCGAACATCCCGACTGGGGTACGAAAATCTTTAATTATGGAAAAACGGAAGTAAAGAATTTCCTGATTGCGAATGTGCTGTTCTGGGCAAGGGAATATCATGTAGACGGTATCCGCGTAGACGCCGTAGCGTCCATGTTATATCTGGATTACGGCAAGCGGGACGGACAGTGGCTGCCCAATCAATACGGCGGCAATAAGAATCTGGAAGCGATAGAATTTTTCCGGCATATGAATTCCGTTATCCGCGGAACGTTCCACGGCTTCTTGACGATTGCAGAGGAGTCTACGGCATGGCCGCGGGTTACGGGCGTGGTGGATAACGAAGGGGAAAGCCTTGGATTCAGCTTTAAGTGGAATATGGGATGGATGCATGATTTCTGCGACTATATGAAATTGGATCCCTATTTCCGCAGGAATAACCATTATGCCATGACTTTTGCCATGAGCTATAATAGCAGCGAGGATTATATCCTGCCGCTGTCCCACGACGAGGTTGTGCATTTGAAATGTTCTATGGTGAATAAGATGCCGGGATATCCGATTGATAAGTATGCGAATCTGCGTGTCGGTTACACTTATCAGTTCGGACATGCGGGCAAGAAGCTGCTTTTCATGGGACAGGATTTCGGGCAGGAAAGAGAGTGGAGCGAGAAAAGAGAGCTGGACTGGTATTTGCTGGGTGAAGAACAGAACCGCGGTATGCATGACTATATGAAAGAATTACTGAAAATATACCGCAAATATCCGGCAATGTATTCTATTGACAATGACTGGGGCGGTTTTGAGTGGATTAATGCCGATGATGCGGACCGCAGCATTTATAGTTTTTACCGAAAAGATAAAACAGGAAAGAACAACGTTTTGTTCGTTCTCAACATGACGCCGGTGAAGCGTGAAGGTTTCCGGGTAGGCGTTCCCAGGAAAAAGAAATACAAACTGCTTTTAAACAGTGATGAAAAGCGTTTCGGCGGTTTCGGCAATATGATACCCGCAGAGTTGAACGCCCAGAAGGAGCCTTGCGATTATAAGGATTATTCGATTACCTTCGATTTACCGCCGCTGGCGGCAGCGGTTTTCCTGTTTTGAGATTTGGACTGGCGGGTTTGGATAGATTGTCCTAAGCCCGCCAGAATTTACGCACGACGAAAACAAAGCTTCATCAGTGATATAAGCAACTTTTTTATAGGTCAGTATAATTGTGCCCCAATGAATCATAATATGCAATAAGCGATTGAATATTAACTGAGTATATGATAACCTTTAGTTTAAATTCTCAAGTCTGTCATTATATGCCCAGTTATTGAATTTTTGTGACTGAGGTGGTACAATATGGCTAAAAGAGAAAGAGAGGTGGACATTATGCCATCTGTTGAAATGATTGAAAGTGAAAAAATAGCTTATATAAATGGAATGAAGGAATATTTGCAGAGATTAAAAGGCATGGAGCAGAGTCAGGCAAAGAAAGTTTCTCTTGAAAATTTAAAGAAAAGTGAAATAATTGGGGATAATGGCGATTTTACAGAGCACTATGAATATATGCAGACAAAGAGGTTATGATGATATATGTATAGCAATTTACCTAATCTGGTTTTAGCATTTCATGGCTGTGATGAAGAAACATATAAAAAAGTTTTATATGACCATGAGCCATTATTGCCGAGTATCAATTCTTATGACTGGCTTGGCAACGGGATATATTTTTGGGAAAATAATTTTTCCAGGGCGCAGGAATGGGCGGAGTCTTATTGTGAGCGAGATCATAAAAAACATCCAGATAAAGAAAAGAAAAAACCAGCAGTTATCGGTGCGGTTATAGCGTTAGGTTATTGTTTAAACTTAACAGATTATGGCAGCGCCAGTATCTTAAAAAACGGATACGATATATTGTCTTATGAACTTTCTCTTCATGGAAAAAGGCTGCCAGTCAATAAAAATGTTGGAAAAAATAGCGATCTTTTGTTAAGGGAATTGGATTGTGCAGTTATTCAGCGTATTCATCGGTATAATGAAGAAATGCAAAGGCGGAGTTATGACAGTGTAAGAGGGGTTTTTGTAGAGGGCGAACCTGTATATCCAGAGTCTGGCATAAGGGAAAAGTCACATGTACAATTATGTATTGTAAATCCTAATTGTATTAAAGGATATTTTAAGCCGTTATTACCGGATAACAAGTGGAAGATGGTCTGAGTTCCGATAATCCGTTCCGTCAGTTGGACCGGTAACGCAGTTGAAGACTTATATTCTTCCAACCGTGGATTTGTGTTGCCGTTACAGCAGACATAATTAATCGTCTCAATCAGTAAACTTAATAACAGTAAAAAGCGTTAGGGCATATAGAAAAACCGAAAGGCGGCTAAAAATCTGTATGCCCTATGTTTATGCTGATTCTGTTTTACTGGTTATGGAAACTGCTTTTTTCAAAACTACATGTTGTAAAAAGCAGCCCAAACATCACTTTTTGATGTCGAATTGATGTCTTTTCCGCCTTTTGATGTCAGACTGAAATCAGCCATTCCGGCTTCTTTTTATTCCCCTGTTTTCTGGATTTTTCCCATAAAATTCCTTCCCTTTCGCATAATAACACATGTTATTATCCAAAATCGGGGAATTTTATTGATGTCAAAGAGATGTCATTTTGCCCGGAAGATGTATGGAAAATGCCGTATTTTAGCGTGTTGGCGCCCCTTCTATGTAGTGTGTCCCACAGACGACGACTACGTCGCTCGCAGCTTCGGACACTGACATCATTGCCGCAGAAACAGACATGACAGCGGATGAAAATGCCGCTGGACTGGAAGTATCTACGGATGATTCCGAAGACAATTCCGGTATCGTGTCAGACGAGGAACCGGCGGTTCTCACAGACACGGACGAACAGTCTGGGACAATAGGCGAAGATACGGAAGAAGAACTGAAGGAAGGAGGAAGCACGCCGGAAGACGGGAATGGTTTTGAAATTTCAGAACCCCCGGTTGTAAATCCTGACAAGGCGACGGGCGACGAGCATCAGATTAGCTTTGATGCGAAGTCAGAACAGGTTGAACTGGCAAGTGATAATGCGGCTTCATTTACAGAAGCTGACACACCAGCCCCTTATACCTTCAAGGTAACAGCAAAAGAGGGTTATGAAATTGTTTCCATCACTGCATATAAAGACAGTGGTAAAAAGGTGGAAGGCGATACAACCACTTGGGAAGATGGGGCGGCAGTTGCCACATGGACTGCAGCAGAAGACGACACGGATACGATTACCTATGACGCTACTGCTAAAACTTACAGTATCCCTCAGGATAGCCTTGTAGGAACCAAGGATGGAGGTTCAGCCCCGGAAAGCTTCACCATCGTCGTAACCGCAGAAAAAATCCAATATGACGTCACGGTCAGCCTTGCCGACGGTGAAACCGCCAATGTCACAGCTTTTACATACGGCATTGATGATGCGGCAGTTACTACTGCCGGTACATTCGGCGAAGCGATTCCGGTTCCTTATGGCAGCACGCTGAAAATCAAACTGACGCTTGCGGATAAGCGCGCGGCGGTTGTAAAGGTCGGCAACAGCGACACAGCGGAGACTGCTGATACAGAAGGCGTATATAGCTTTGCAAATATCACCGCAGCCACTGCGATTACAGTTTCTACGACAGAGATAGAGGATACTCGTGAAGAATATGCAGTCGAAACAGACGTCAAAGAAGGTGACGCTGACAGCACGAAAGCAACGATTACCTACACAGACGACTGCGTTACGGATGGCAAGATTAAACAAAACACCGATTTAACCTTCAAGGTAGCGGCGGAAAAAGGCTATGGCGTAACCGTAGCGTATAAACTTGGCAACGCCGCAGCTTCCACACCGGTTACCGCTGTAGGCGACGTTTATACCATTAGTGCAGACAGCATTACTTTTGCCAAGGACACTGCAGAAGCTGACAAAAAAATCACGATTCTGGTAACAGTTGCCAAGAAGGAATATAAGGTTACTTTTAATACAGACGGCGCTACAGGCGCAGAAGTAAAAGTTGTAAAAGACAACGCTTCAACAACACCTGCAGTAGGCGGTGAAACACTGTCCTATGGCGACACCCTCACATTCACGGTCAATCCGGGAAAAACGGGCGAAGCTGCCAACAAGCTCAGATACGTCAACACCGTGAATAGCGCAGAAGGCGCAATGACAGCAAAATCTGTAGATGAGGGCGTATATACATATGAGTATACAGTAGGCGATACTACTGTTGAAAACACGACTATCTATATATCTGCAACGCCGGCAGGAAATGTTACATTATTCTTCGATGGAGACGAGATAGATGGAACGAGTCAGGTTACGATATCCAAAGTCACGGGTGATGGCAAGGATACGCCATATGCATTGGAAAAAGTAACAACAGCTTCTGTTACCGCAAAAGAAGACACCACGGTACTGCTTGTTGTAGAACCTACTGCAGAGAGCAAGTATCAGGTGAAATCAGTACGGTTAGAGGATAGCGAAGAAGCGGCTGCAACGAAGTCAATCACCATCGGTACAGGTGAGAACGCTAAAAATTACACCGCTTATCAAATCGATTTAACAGACATAACAGGAAACAAAACAGTTGTTATTGAATTGGAACTGGATGACGCCAAAGCCAATATTGTAACCTTTACCGTAAGCGGCAATGACGTCGGCGATGCTTTCACGGCAAAAATGGCTGGGGATGATGATGAAAAGGAATACCATGCAGGGGATCGTTTCAAGACTGCACAGGAAGCAATTACTTTCTCTATCATGGCAAATGCCGGATATGAATTACACAGCATCGTTGCAACCTGGACAGATAAAGCGGATAAACCGCAATCACAAACTCTTAATGTGAGTGATGATGACGATCCAGAGGATGACTGGAGCACATACGACTTAGCATTTGACCAAGCTACAAACAAACGTGATGTAACGATCAAGGTAGATGCTTCTGTCAAAAAATTTACAGGACACGCTACAGTCGGCTTCAACAAAGTTTCTGAGGGTATTCATAGCTATGATGTTGAGCTGCCGGCGGATGGTTCGATAACGCTCCACAGCGGCAATATCTATAATTTGAATAGGGGCGCACAGCTGGTAGAGTTTACGGTAAATGCGCTGGAAGACTATACGCCAGTAGTTTCTTACACCCATGAAGTCTGGGATGATTGGGGTGAAAGTAAAGAGGAAACAATAACTCTGAAGACGCCCGCGCAGGGTACAGCGAAGCCGATAGGAACAGGCAAGAATAAAGTAACCGTATATCCTTATACCTATTCCGTTCCTGCCTCGGTATTTGCCGCATCTAGCGATGGCAACATTATTACCCTTAACGCGGAAGTAGCGACCAGAACGCTGGAAATTTATTATAATGACTCCGATATTGAGCCTTTAAAGGTAACACCTGTTATCGAACCCGATGAGAATGACGAAAATTTCGAGAGTGAAATTTATAACAAAGATGGGGAGTTTCTCGGGGAAAGATATCGAGTTCCTGTAAATTCTGATGTGACTATCGCATTTAAACCGTATGCCAACTGCGAGGTAACAACGGATACAAGCTATACGGTTGGCACAGGAACCGCGACGAAGATAACAGCCAAAGACCTGAAAGCCGGTGCATTTAAGATAGCCAAAGGCAAAGACAACGCAAGAGTAGACATTAAGACGAATACAAATTACGCTGTTGAAGTATACTCTGTTACTGCGGAGGGCTCTCTGGGCGGTTCATTAGAGCTTGTAAAAGGCGCATATAATGTTGACTACACAGGTCAATACAGAATTATTGCCCAAAAAGGCACTGCACGCACGCCGATTACGAAAGTAGACGTAACGCAGAGCAAAGAAACAGACGCGGCGGAAAAAGCGAAGATTGCTGTCCTTAGCCAGGATAAGATGGTTGTAGACGTTAAGATTTCCGCCAAAGATGAGAATCAGACGGTAAAAGTAGATCTGACATTTGGCGAAGGCGCCAATGAAAAGAAGGAAACTGTTACATTTAAAGTATTGCCCGTGATTAAAACACTGAAAATTACCGGCATTAACTTAAAGGATGGAAAAGCTGATTTAGACCAGGACGCTGACTCTGTACAGACGTTTCCGGTTAAGCTGACCCCTGCGACAGCAAACATGTCGAAACTTGCAGTAAAGGTTTATCCGGCAGAAAAAGAGGATTTGACAACTGTAAAACCTGAGGAGATTACTGCAGCCAGAGCGATTGCAGATGCGACGCTGGATAATGGCGTTCTGAAAATTACTACGAAGCCTCAGAAAGCAGCCGATATTGCAAATTTAGGTAAAGTCCTTGTCCAGATAGTAGATGAGAATCTGACGTCCGCAGACAAAGATTATGTGAAAGCGGCTATAACCGTTACTGTGAAAGCGCCTCAGGCATTGTTAGACACGACGCCTGTTGTCAGCGTAAAATCTTCAACAGATACCACAATAACCCTGACCCTCGGTCTGGACAAAAAATCAAAAGTCGTAAAGCCGGTTGAAGGCGAGCTGTGGTATAGAGTAGTGGTAGCGGCTGATGGCGAAAATAAAGACGGCAAGGAAAATGATATTTTTAACGCCGTAGGCACTTATTTTATTCAGAAAACAGATTCCACATCACAGGACGCTGCCCTGAAAGTCAGCAACGCAAATGTGGGCCAAGGTAAAGAGTGGAATTATACAGTAAAGAGCGTGGAGCTGGTGCAATTCAAGCAGAAACTGAGTGAGACAACGCTGACTGGCGAAACAATAAATGACAGCGAACTGGCAAGTGAGCTGCTTTTGAGCGCTGTCAGCCAAAAAGTAGCGGATGACGTCATTACGCAGGCATCAGACGCACAGGCTTTTGTGTCCAAAGCAAGCGCAGCCTTTGCTGCAAACACACGCACACCATATTATGAAACAAAACTGAAACTGAAAAAAGGCAAAACCACTGTCTATACCGGACAGCAGGATGTTCCGATTGCAACGATTCAGTTTAATAACGATACGACCTATAAAACAGCAGAAGTAGAAGATCTCAACAGCTTCATTTACAGTAAGGGAGGTACGTCGACTGACTTGGTAAAAGAGATGGTTCACTTTTCTGTCAAAGACAACACCGTCTACATGTCGGTTGATGGATACCACGACAACTATGGATATAGCGCACTGATTACCGGAACCCATACCATCCGTGTCAAGGCTAAAGTGCCCGGAGGGACTTATCCGGTATCTGCGGACATTAAGGTAACGGTAGTGCGGGGTATCAATAAGATTGATGTCGTACCGGCTTCCACAGTTGTCTACAAAGCGGACAACAAAGCTGCAACCATAAAAGTAACGCCGGTTTATAATAATGATTCCACCGGCAAAAACAAGACTGCACAGCCTAAGACCAAGAAACTTACTTATGAGCTGGTAGATGCTTCGGGCGATGACTACACAGATCCTTATGTCAAGATTAATGCAAAGAACGGTGCAGTTACGATTGATAAGAAATTCGTCCTGACGAAGGAAAACAGTACCTTTGCAGTCCGGGCGAAAGCGGCGGATTTTGAAGGCAATACGACCGTTAGCGACTATGAGGATGCGCTGATTACGATTTCGGACAAAGCGCTGGCAATCGGCAGGGTAGAGCTTCTTTACGTCGCATATAGCGGCTACGTTAGTGACGGAGAGATGTACAGTGGCAGGGTTATTGCAAAAGACGGCAGTGAGGTATATTCTAATGCTTTGTCATTGCCATCATGGGATGAATGTACTCAGGCAGTTGCATTTAAACCCGGCGCTCCTGAGAAACTCTACTACACTGCGAAAGAACTGGGAGAGTATGCAATAAATCCTGGCGACTTAACCTTTAAGTCCAGCAACAAAGCCGTAGCAATGACAGCTGACGGCGTCATTACCGGAGTTTCCAAAGTGGCGGACAACATAACGATTACGGCAACTGCCAACGACGGCGGCAAGCAGAAAGCAACCATGAAGTTTGATGTTAAGAATGCAGAACCGAAATATCTTGGTCTGTCTGTAGAACAGCAGAGGGATGACTTCACAGCCTATGATACGGTTGCTATAGAAGGCGGGGATGCTTCGCAGGCCCAGAAGCATGCGGCTATCAAAGTTGTCGGTACAACGGACACGGTATTACGTCTGAGCGTAGTCCAGAAGAATGGGGAAAACGACGAATGGCAAAAGGCATGTCAGTATGCGAATGTCAAACTGACTGTATCCGGCGGCAAGGTATTGCAGAAAGCAAATGCTTACAATACGAATATGCTGGTTATCGCAAACAAAGAAACAATTACAGTCAAACTGGAAAATAAGAGCGCGAAACCTAAGGCAGTAATACAGGAATTTACCATTACGAATCCGGCGGCGAACACCAAACTGTACTCTTTCCAGAAAGTAACGACGAAGACCAAGGCGCTTACATGGTATTCAGAAAATGGTCAGGAAATTATATATCAGTTAAGCGAGAAGAAAGATAAGTCGAAATATGAGTATAGCGAGGTAAAAGATCAGCTCTACGTCATGGTACGCTCCGATGCAGCAGACAGATCCAAGAAACTTTCACAGTATACTGCACTAGAAAATGGCGGCGACCTCATAGGAACCCATCCGGTAGGAAAAGACGGAACTTTCAGGCTTTGCTTCCACAACGGATATCTGCAGCCTGGCACATACAAACTGCAGCTGGCTTTTGGAAAAATCGGCAATGACATGACAAACAGAGACACCTATGGTTCCTTTGTCGCAGAGTCCAAACCGCAGACCATCAACGTGAAGGTCAATGCAAACAAGACAAAAGTCACCTTCAAACCGGCAACTACGCTGACGATGTCCTTAAAAGATAAAACAAGCGTAACCCTGACGGGAACCGGTAAGAATTATGATTATTTGAGTTTTAGTAAGCTGCAGAATATCAATGGTTATGGCACAAGCGATGACCTGGAGAAGTTTACAACTTACTTTGACCTCGTTAACGATTATGATACTGGATATGCAATTAAGCTGAAAGATACTTTATCAGATGACCAGATTAAATTTATTACCAGTACGGATAAGAGTAACAAGAAGGCTCAGAACGCGCGTACCGCATATATAGATTATACCGCAGTTAGTTCTGAATGGGGAGTAGCCGCGGCGCGTGGTACAGCGAAGATTACCGTCAAGTTTGTTGCAAACAATAAAGACGGCAGTCTGAAACCGGCGGCTTCTTATAGCCTGACCGCTTCTACAGTCGTGGAAGGCAATAAGAATACGAAGATTAACGTTATCGCGGCGAAGAAACCTGCACAAATAGTATATGCTGCAGTATCTGACCCAGGCGACGGCAAATTTGACATTGATACAGCTAACATGAATGTCGGGAGTGATACATTTATGTTATCCGCAAATCCGGCTCCGGCAATCAATAAGAACGGATACACGGTAAAAGTAAAAGTAATCCCTGCAGACGCGCATCTAAGCTATCGCAGACCAATCGAAGAAGCAAAAACGGCATGGCAAAATGTAGCGGATGCAGATAAGGGAACTACGGCTGCGGCGTATAAAAAGGCAATCCTGGATAGCGCGGCTGCCATCGAACTTACCGTCAAGGTAAAAGTAGTTGCCAAAACCGAGAATGTGAAAAAAATCACGATTGCAGCGAGCGAGCTGAAGAAATCTGAATGGGGTTATTCCAATGATAAGGATAGAAATTATTGGAGCCACGTTTATTACACGAAAGCAGTCGAGGACGTCGAAATCGCTGAAATCACGGCAGGTTTCAAGAATGCTAATGACGCAGCGGTTTACGGTATCGAAACGAAACCGGTCGTATCCTTTGGCGGAGCTTTTACAGACATGGATGAGTACGGAAATGTTATCGGTGACTGCTTCGATATCGTCGTTAACAAAGATGCGCTGGCAACTGCGGAAGCGGCGGTAAATGGCAAGAACTCTAAGAAACATGCTTATGGCGCGACCATAAAAGTGACGGCGACGGTTTATTACGGAACAACAAGGGACGACAAGGGTAATGTGATAAAAGATGAATCTATCAAAGATACCTTTGACTTCACAGTGACGCTTCCTAAGGAACCGGTCGCAACAGGAACTTTTAAAGAAATATGTGATAACATAGAAGCAGAAACGGCTAAAACGGAATGGCTGGATAAGCTCTATGCCCGTGATGGTTATCCGGACGAATTTTCAAGCGACTGCAAAGGCTATCCTTTTGGCGGAAGCGAGGACTTTACAGATGACGAATGGATATTGTATGGTCCTGATGATCCGGATTACTGGGATAGCTGGTACGATAGCTTAGAGACTTTTGAAGAAAAGCAACAGGCAGATATCTACGGCTATATCAACGGCGCACTCTGGCAGTTACACGACGCAATCCGTGAGATAGCGCCCGAAGACAGCGGAGTAGAAATCGAAATGGTACAGCGTGCAGAAGAAGAGCAAATCACGCTAAAGAAAGGTGAATTTAAAGCGCCGGACAGCAATGCGGACGGTCAGGTAACGATCCGTGTACAGCTGACAGATTCCGACATTTATACAGGCGAAGTTCTTAATGACGAAAGAGTGATTGACGCAGCCTGCAAGGATGCTGCTGGGAATATAAAACCTGAATATCAGAAGACCTTAGCCATCAGCCTGAAAATCCCTAGATGCGGGGAAGAACCAGGCGACGTCGAAGAGATTCTGAGGAGTTTTGTAACGGAAGCAAATGAGAACGGAACCTATGCCAAAGCTCCTGCCGTAGAGTACGATGATATCATCGCAGACCTCTGCAAAGAGGACGGCGCATTTGCAAAGGCATTGAAGAACTATCCGACACTGAGATTCAACCTGGAAGAACCTCATAAAATTCTAGCGGACAAAGATAACCCTTGGAGCGAGACGTATTATTATGCACAGCCTCAGGAGTGGGTAGACGAGTGGGCTGAAAATTCAAATTGGAATGGCGAATTTGATAGTTTGCCAGGGGAATACAAATTCCTATATTCCTATACACAATATGCTGATGGTGAGGAGTATACGCAAGACGAAGAAATGTCGGATTATCTCTATCCGTGGAATGCTCCTGGACAGAAGAAAGAAGCAACCGAATCTGCAGACGGCTATATCGCAGGTATCATCCATGTATGGGGCGTTCGCTACGGCGGAGAAGAAGTACGCGTACCATTCGTATTCACCATTAAAAAACTGGAGGGCTTAGATGCTATCGAAAACAATATTAAGATAGCATTGGGCGATACAGAGACGATTAAGGATTTTGATGATGATCAAATGGAACAAGTAAAACTTGCGCCCAGCAATAAGACTACCAAAGAAGAGATTGAAACAATCTTCAAAGCAGCATATGCGAATCCGCAGGTTGAAGCTTCTTGGGGTGAACTGACCGGTATCGCAGCAAACGCTACGGAAAAGAGTTTCGTCCTAACTCCGGCTACGGTAGATGCGCCCGGTTCCATCAGATGTGCCATCAAACTTACCAAAGGTAAAACGGAAAAAACCTTTGAAGTAACCATTGCAATCCCTCAGCATGTTGCAGCGGATGAGGCGGTTAGCAGAGTAAATGAGGCGGTTATAGGCAAGATAGAGATTGAGGATGGTTCGGAAGACCTCGCAGTAAAGAGTATCGTTAGACCGATTATCGATAAACACTTAAAAACAAATACAGCCAAGGAGGAACTGCCCGACACACTCAAAGCGACTATCATAGACGAGGTGAAAAAAGCAGTCCTGAAAAAGGCAAACGACGCTCTTGCAGGTCAGCCCTACACGGCTGTGTACAAAAAAGCGGCTAATGGTACAGATGATGAATTTGCATTGACGCCTTATACCTACAAGACAGACGGCACAATATCCTATACCCTTGAAGTCAGAAACTTGCTAAAAGGCGCTCTGAACGGGGATAGTAATGCAGAAGCAGGAGAGGTTGTTGCGAACGGTACGCTTACCCTCAAGGATACAAATGATGAGGGGCAGGAAATAACGGCTATTCCGTTGGTTCATGACCCTTCTCTGGTGACATTTATACAGGCAGCGAACGAAATCGAGATAGCTTTAGGGAAAATGGCGGGCGTAAGCAATGCGACAAACTCTTCGGCTGTTCTCGGTGCGGCAACAGATGCAATCAAGGCGCTTGATGGAACGGAAGCGGGTCAGACAACACGTATCGAGGTATCGCATAAGCTGGTAGAGGAAAGCGGTGAAGAGGATTACACGTTAACACCTGCTACCTTCACTGCAAAAGGCAGCCTGACAGGAACATTAATTTTATCCAGATATGAATATGATGAGTCCACCGGAGACGAGGACGACCCCGATGCAGAACCCACGCAAAAATTCCACGAGTATAAATATACCGTAGAACTTCCGGTACTGATAAAGAATAATGAGACTGTTGTAAAAGATGAAATCAAGAGAGCATTACAGGCGATTGGCGTTACAAATGATGATGCCGGGGAGGAAACAGCGCAAAATTCTGGCACATTTAAGTTAAACACAGCCAAAGAATCTGCACTGATTGCAGAAGCTAAGAAAGTTGTGGCAGGTTCCGGCTATGAAGTCGCACAGGATACAGATGCTGATAAGGCTTCAACCTTGACAAAGGCGACTCTAAATGCGGAAGGCACCGTAACGATTTCCTTCATCCTGACAGCAGCAGCGGTCGCAGAAGGCGGAACAGCGGCACCAGTAAGCGGGGACGGCAAATTTGACAATGTAACCACAATCTCTAAACTGTCACAGAATCAGAGGCAGCTTAAAGAGGCGGTTATCAAGAAATTGGGAGAGAAATATCCTGATAATCAAGTGACTCTGCCTGCCGGGACTACAGACGCGGAAGCATATTGTACGACGCTTGCAGCCGAAATCCTGACAGCAGTAACAGGCACTGACGTTATGCGGGCGGATAGATCCGCGATTAAATGGGATACGACCAAGACGTTAACGCCAGTAACCACGAATGTGGATGGCACAGATACCGTAACCGGTTATGCAGGAACGCTGAATATCTACAAATACAAAGATGGCAGTAACTATGAAAATGCAAAACCGGCGGAAACGGTAGATGTAACATTGACAATTACAACTACTGAGCCCACAGCATAGTAAACACCCTGATACTTCTCAATAACAAAGAAAGGCCGCCGCCTTGATACGCCCCTTTTCAATGGGGCGTCAAGGAGGCGGTCTTTTTTATTTTGGCAATTTCAGTTTGTTATCACAAGTTTGTTATCACAAGTGAAAAATTGGTTGACGGAAGGTCTGATAAGTGCTAAGATATTTTGTGAAAAAAGGTGTTACCGTAAAGCAACGGTTCGCCTTGGTTATTTGGTTATCAAAAAAGCAACCTAACCTTGGAGAGTGCGGTTGCTTTTTTGATGTTTTTCATCTTTTCTGGTCTGCCGGATACTGATTACCGTGACGACGATGCTGATAACCGTCACTACAATACCGACAGATTCCAAAATTATTCCGAACACCAATAGAACTTACCTTTCACTTTATTTTCCATATGTATCCCCTCCCCTGGTACTGGAAGCTCTCAAAATGTACTCATTCTGGCGAAAGGCGAACCGCTACCCGTTTTGGTAACACCCATTTATATTTTATCATAGTGGCAATATTTTGCAAGATAATTCGCCTCAAATCCGTTAAAATATATTTTCAATTCCATCAAAAACTGATTGACAAACTAACTT
>JAMPFM010000022.1 GCA_023664455.1 Blautia sp. | reverse complement strand
CACAGTACCTGCTTTTGGAGTTGTATATTCTGTACAACTACACATTTTTAAACTTGCGTTTCGCAATTATTAAAAGGAATAGCATAGGAAGGGATATGGTACGGGGAATGCTGACAATCATTCATGGAAATATAAAGACGATGGCGGGCGTGGATTATGAGGATGGGTTCGTGAGGATAGAAGGGGGCAGAATCAGCGCGGTGGGCGATATGAGTATCTGTCCCGGCCGGAAAGAGGGCGGGAAGGTAATCGACGTCAAGGGAAACTGGGTTATGCCGGGATTGATAGAGGCGCACTGTCATATGGGTATTACGGAAGAGAAAAAAGGGATGGAAGGCGACGACTGTAACGAAAACGTAGACCCGGTTACTCCCTATCTACGCGCCATCGACGCGATCAATCCAATGGATGCGGCATTTGACGACGCGCTGCGGGCGGGCATTACCTCGGCGATGATAGGACCGGGAAGCTCGAATGTGGTAGGCGGTCAATTTGTGTTCTTAAAAACGCATGGCAGGTGCATTGATAACATGATTGTCAAAATGCCGGCAGCGATGAAAATTGCCTTCGGAGAAAATCCGAAGGTAAATTTTTCCGGGCAGAATTGTTCTCCCGCAACCAGAATGGCGATTGCGGCGATGCTGCGGCAGGAGCTTTTCCAGGCGAAAGCCTATCAGAAGAAGCGCAGTGAGAATAAAGAGCAGGAAAAGGATTTCCGCTACGAATGCTGGATTCCGGTCTTAGAGGGGAAAATTCCACTAAAGGCGCATGTGCATCGGGCGGATGATATTCTGACCGCCATACGGATTGCCAAAGAGTTCGGGCTTGGTATGACGCTGGATCATTGCAGCGAAGGACATCTGATTGCCGAGGAAATCAAAGACAGCGGTTTTCCGGCAATCCTTGGACCGGATATGGCAAGCCGCAATAAAATCGAAGTGCAGAATATGGCGTTTAAGACGGCGGGCATCTTGAATCAGGCAGGAGTCTGTATCGCGATTACGACCGACCATCCCGTATCCATGATACAGTTTCTGCCAATCTGCGCGGGTCTGGCGGTAAAATCCGGGCTGCCTATGGAAGAGGGGCTGAGTGCCATTACGATAAATCCGGCGAAAATCTGCGGTGTTGCGGACAGGGTTGGCAGCCTGGAAATCGGAAAGGACGGGGATATCGCCATATTCAGCGGCAATCCGATGGAAGTATTTGGCAAGACATTATGCACGATAATAGAAGGAAAAATTGTATATTATGATGAAGATGCGGATATTTTGTGGTAAAATATTTCTGGAAAGAATGTGTTGCGCGATTTTCTTGTATATATAGGAGCGACGTTGAAAGGAAATAAGGTTACGGGATGAGAAAGAGATATTTTCGCAATATCATAGCGTCCATAGTATGCGTGGGGCTGTTGTCCGGCTGCGCAGGGATAGAGGGATTTTCTACCACGGGGGAAAAGCAGGAGGATGAAATTGCCAGTCTGGGGCTGACGCCGGAATTTGACTATGAGGTGCCAAAGAACCTGCCGGACATCATGGTCAATCAGCTTGGCTATGCGATAGAAGGGAATAAGATTGCAGTATTTCGAGGAGAGATACTGCCCGATACATATGCATTGATTGACGCGCAGACGGAAGAAATCGTATATCAGGGACAGATTGTGTCGAAAGGCTATAATGAAACGACGAAGGAGGAAATTAGTTACGGCGATTTTACGGAATATCAGGCGCCGGGAAGTTATTATTTGCAGGCGGATATTATCGGGCGCTCCTATCCATTTGTCATTGCGGACGAGCCTTATGAGAGTGTTTTTAACGAGGTGTTGAAGCAGTATTATTATAACCGCTGCGGTTTCATGCTTTCGGTAGAGCTGGCAGGGGAAGCTGCGCATGGAGCCTGTCATACGAAGGGCGCCGGACTGATAGAAGATACCACGGTGGAGTTGGACGTTTCCGGCGGATGGCATATGGATGAAATCGGAAGACGGGACGTGCTGAAAGGGTGCTATGCCATCAATAGTCTGCTGCTTGCTTATGAATTATATGGGGAAGTTTTTACGGATGATGTCGGCATTCCGGAAAGTGGCAACGGAATCCCGGATTTGCTGGATGAAGTCAAGTATGAGATAGACTGGCTTTTAAAAATGCAGGATGCAGTCAGTGGTGCGGTCTATTCCAGAGTCACTGTGATCGACAATGAGACGGCGGCGTATGCATTGTATGTGGAACCTGTCACGATGGACGCAACCATTCATTTTGCCGCAGCGATGGCGAAGTTTAGTTATCTGTACCAGACCTATGATTTGACCTTTGCCAACCAGTGTCTGAAAGCGGCGGACAGGGCATATCGCTATGCCGGCAAATATATAGACGATGTCGATGCAGAGGATTATTTTTATGCGGCAGCGGAATTGTACCGGGCGACCGGATCCTATGGGTATCGTAAAGTGGCGCAGGATTATCTCACCGGGCTAGAAAGTCTGGATATTGAAAAAGATGCTGTATTCTGGGGCTGCGTCACTTATCTGTCCACGAAACAAAAAGTGGACATGGAGCTATGTAATCGGCTCATATCCCTGCTGCTTGCCGATGTGGAACAGATATCCTATGCCTCTAAAAGTTCAAAATATCTGACCGAGGGAAACAAAGAACAGAGCAATAACAGTGAATTGTTAAAAAAAATGACACGAATGTCAGTTGCAGACCATATTATTACGAATCATGAATACACTACCGTACTAGAAAATCACCTGCATTATTTCATGGGCAGGAATGCGGAGTCAATCAGTTACATCGACGGGGTAGGAAGCAGAAACTACCAGACAGTAGACGAGAAAATGGGAATCATGAAACAAAGCGACTTGAATGCGGAGCTGATTCTGCTGATGAGCGCAGTACTGGCGGAGTAGGGAATGTAAAAAAAGAACTGGCTTTTACACCAGTTCTTTATTTTTAAAATACGTTTCCTTAATCGTTTCCTGGACAGTCACATGAATGCGTTTCTTTTCTTCCCGCGTCATATCTTTCATATAAATCGGCTTACCGTATTCGAGGATGACATGCGCTTTCTTGATGCGGGGAAGATGGTCTTCAAAAATAGCGGCGGCGTTATTGATACTCATGGGAATAATCGGACAACCGGTCTTTTCCGCGATTTTGAAGCTGCCCGCATGGAAGGGCATAAACGTATCGTTGACCCTGTTTCTCGTGCCTTCCGGGAAGATGCAGATGGATATGCCGGAATTTACTTTTTCGATGCCTTCCAGAATGGTTTTCATGCCTTGCTTGAGGTCGTTCCTATCTAAGAACAGGCAGTGTAAATATTTCATCCAGTCGCGCAGCAGTGGGTAGCGCAGCATTTCTTTTTTGGCGATGTAGCCTGTAGGTCTTGGAACCCTGATATAAGTAATCAGGATATCGAAATAGCTCCGATGATTGCCGATATAAAGCACCGGTTCGTCCTTGGGGACGTTTTCTTCCCCGATAACTGTGACGTCGGCGCCGGCGATGAACAGACAGCCGCGGAATGCCCAGTTGACGATGGCAAGGGAACTGCGGCTTTTTAACTCCATATTAAATTTACCGATAATAAATTCCGCGATTAACAGCGGAATGCTGCAGACTAGAAACAATAATACAAACAATACCAGGATTATAAAGCGAATCATATCGTAACCATGCCTTTCCCTGCCCTCTGGGCTCGCGCAATACATTCATTTTCTTATTATAACGAAATTCTGTTTTTTAATCAATAGGAATAGACCTTTCTATTTCATAATAAAATGAGTAATAACGAAAGTGTATTACAAAGCGGATACATGGATATGGAATGGAAAGGAAACATGAGGATGAGTGAATTGAGAAAAAGGCTCTGCAGCGTCTGCCTTGTCGGGCTGATGTGCATGAGTATACTCGCGTGCGGGGCGAAACAGGACCCGATGGAAAAAGTGAAAGATTTAGAGTTTAGTGTGATTGCCGAAGATAAACTGCCGGAAGAATTACTGACGTTAATCGAGGAAAAGAAGAACGCGTCTTTTAAAATGACTTTTCAGGACCAGGGTTTTCTCTATATCTGCGTGGGTTACGGCGAACAGGAAACGGGGGGCTACAGCATAGCGGTCAACGAACTGTATGAAACTACTAACGCGGTCTATATCGATACCAATCTGATTGGTCCGAATGCTGAGGAAAAAGGAAAGCTTGCGCCTACTTACCCTTATGTCGTAGTGAAGGCAGAATATGTAGATAAGCCGGTGGTCTTTGATTAGGTTTTATGATAAGATATACATAACCCCACTTAAAGAGATCTTACGGGGAAGAGAAAGGAATGGGCATTCCTATGATTTATATTATCAACGGCTATCTGATGGATCCTGAATCAGGGACGGAAGCATACCGCAATCTTTTGATACGGGACGGTAAAATTGTCAGAATTGTAGGGCAGGGGACGAAGCTGTCTGATTTGGAACATGATATTGCCGGAGGGCAGGATACCGCCAGGCAAGCGGAAACGGAAACGACGAAGCCGGCAGCAGTGGAAGCGGTAGAAATCATTGACGCCGCCGGCTGTATCATCGCGCCGGGGCTTGTGGACGGTCATGTGCATTTCAGGGATCCCGGCTATACCTACAAAGAGGATATCGAAAGCGGGGCGCGGGCTGCGGCAAAAGGTGGTTTTACCACGGTCGTGCTGATGGCGAATACGAATCCGCCCGTGGATAGCGAGGAAACGCTGGCATATATCCTGCAGAAAGGGGCAAAAACCGGTCTTCATATTCATAGCTGCGCCAATGTGACGATGGGAATGCAGGGGCGGGAGCTTGTGGACATGGAAAGATTGAGCCAGGCGGGGGCAGTAGGTTTTACAGACGATGGGAAACCGATTCTGGAAGAAAAAGTCTTGCGGGCGGCGCTGCAAAGGGCGGCAAAACTTGGCAAGCCAGTCAGTCTGCACGAGGAGGACCCGGCGTATATTACCAATAACGGCATTCATGTCGGGGCTGCGTCCGCGCATTTTGGCATCGGCGGCTCTATGCGGGAAGCGGAAATCCGCATGGTAGAAAGGGATATCAGAATCGCCATGAAAGAAGCGGCGGATTTGTTGATTCAGCATATCAGCACGAAAGAAGCAGTGGAACTTGTAAGAGAGGCGAAAAAACAGGGCGGGCATATCTATGCGGAAGCCGCACCCCATCATTTTACACTGACGCAGGAAGCCGCGATCAGACACGGTACGCTGGCGAAAATGAATCCGCCGCTGCGGGAAGAGGACGACAGACTGGCGATTATTAAGGGGCTGAAAGACGGCGCCATCGACATGATTGCCACCGACCATGCGCCCCATAGCAGCGAAGAGAAAGCCAGACCGATTACGGAAGCGCCAAGTGGTATCATCGGATTGGAAACGGCGTTGTCGCTGGGGATTCGGGAGCTGGTGAATCCGGGATATCTGACGATGATGGGACTGATAGAGAAAATGAGTCTTGCGCCCGCCCGCTTTTATCGACTGGACGCAGGGTATCTCGCAGAAGGCGGTCCGGCTGATGTGACGATTTTAAAAAAGGATGCAGTCTGGACTGTCAGACGGGACGGCTTTGCATCCAAGGCAGAGAACTCCCCTTTTATCGGTGAAAAAATGCCAGGGATAGTCACGCATACGATATGCGGCGGAAACGTCGTTTACCGGAAAGAAGATTGAAATTGACAAGGCAGCGTGAACATGTGAAAAAGAATAAGGCAGCAGAGAGAAAGAAATGATTGATGCTGGAAAGGTATGGTAAGGTTGAAAGAATTGCATTCTTTCAACCGCAAATTTGTGCTTGAGGGCACAAATTCGCACGTTGAGGAAGGAGCATGGTTATTAAAATGCCGCAGAAGAAAAAGACGATTGTGACAGTTGTGTCACAAAAACAAATTGCAGAACAGATTTATGATATGTGGCTGGAAACAGACTTGGCACAAGATGCGCGTCCCGGACAATTCGTGGCGGTTTATCCTAAGAACGCTGCTACGCTGTTACCAAGACCAATTAGTATCTGTGAGACGGATAAAGAAAAGAACAGGCTGCGGCTTGTTTACCGTATCGCAGGGCAGGGGACGAAAGAATTTGCCACTTACCGGGCAGGGGAAACGGCTGCGGTATTGGGCGTTTTAGGGAACGGCTTCCCGCTTGAGAAGGCGGAAGGAAAAGAAGCATTCCTGATAGGCGGCGGCATCGGAATCCCGCCGATGTTACAGCTGGCGAAGGAGTTACAGGCGGAGAAAAAAATCATCGTCGGTTATCGGAACAACGATTTATTTCTGGAAAAGGAATTGGCGCAGAACGGACAGCTTTATATCGCCACGGAAGATGGAAGCGTGGGGAGCAGAGGCAATGTGATGAATGCCATAGAGGAGCATCAGCTACATGCGGATATCATCATGGCATGCGGACCAATGCCGATGTTACGCGCCATCAAAAACTATGCCCAGGAAAAAGGCATCGAAGCGTATCTGTCATTAGAAGAGCGGATGGCATGCGGGGTAGGCGTTTGTCTGGGCTGCGTCTGTAAGACAAAAGAGGTGGACCATCATTCCCATGTGCACAATGCGCGCATTTGTACGGATGGTCCGGTATTTGAAGCAAACGAGGTGGATATCTGATGAATACAAAGGTGACAATCGCGGGCGTTACATTGAAAAACCCGGTTATGACCGCATCCGGGACTTTTGGCTCTGGAATGGAGTATTGTGATTTCGTAGATTTGAATAAATTGGGCGCCGTTGTGACCAAAGGCGTCGCCAATGTAGCGTGGCCGGGGAATCCTACGCCGCGGGTGGCGGAAGTGTACGGCGGTATGCTCAATGCCATCGGATTACAGAATCCGGGCATAGATGTGTTTATCGAAAGGGATATTCCCTTTTTACAGAAATATGATACGAAAATGATCGTCAATGTCTGCGGAAAAACCGCGGAAGACTATCTGGAAGTGGTGGAACGGCTTGCAAGTCAGCCGGTGGACTTACTGGAAATCAACGTATCCTGCCCGAATGTCAAAGAAGGCGCGATTGCTTTTGGACAGGACGCAAAGTGTCTGTATGAAATTACTTCCGAGATTAAAAAGAAGGCGAAGCAGCCCATTATCATGAAGCTGACGCCCAATGTAACGGATATCGCGGAAATGGCGCGGGCAGCGGAAGCGGCAGGAGCCGATGCCATTTCGTTGATTAATACGATTACAGGGATGAAAATCGACGTCCACCGCCGGAAATTTGTGCTTGCCAATAAGACCGGCGGCATGTCGGGACCAGCGATTAAACCGATAGCGGTGAGAATGGTATATCAGGCGGCGAGAGCGGTAAATATTCCGGTTATCGGTATGGGCGGCATTGCTACGGCGGAAGATGCGATAGAGTTTCTGCTGGCGGGCGCTGCGGCAGTGGCGGTGGGCGCCATGAATTTCGTCAACCCCTATACGACGGTGGAAATTGTAGACGGCATAGAAGACTATATGCGCAGATACGGAATTGAAGATATCAGGGAGCTGATTGGAGCGGTGGAATCCTAGGCATACAGTGAGTCAATAATCCAGATGCAAGCATACGGAGCATCAAACAAGAAGCGATGCAGAGCATCGGGGTATTGACTCTCGCGGCAGTCGTTATGTTATCACGCCGGTAGATAAAAACACATTTGAAAAAGCAGTTTATAATTTTGTCCGGAAATGTTATAATAAAATTAAATTATGATCACACTTATCAAATTATGTTTCATAAAATTGTTTCTCATTTGCGGAACAGGAGGATTAAGATGAGTACCTTGGAAAGTACGATCTCTATGCTGGAAGTATTGCCAGAGGCTGATCTGGTCAAGATTCAGGATTTTACTAAGAAACTGTTTAGGCAGCACGGTGCTGCGTGCCCGTTCCAGCCAAAGAGCCGGGAAGAAATATACAGGGACTTAGAAGTTTCAAGACAGCAGGCCGCTGAAGGAAAATGCCAGGAAATGGGGCAGGCGCTTGCAGAAATCAGTGAAAAATATGGATTATGAAGTTATTTTGACTTATCCGGCAAAAGCGCAGCTTGATCATGCCGTTAATTACATCCTTTGTGAGTTTGAAAATGAACAGGCTGCGCGGAGCGTCATAGCCGATGCTGAGGATACTCGGTTAAGGCTTTCCCATGTAGCGGGCAGTCTGCAATTGTGTGACGACCCCAAGCTGCGTGCTTTGGGCTATCGGACGATTCATTTTAAGCGCCATAAATATTTTATGCTTTACAGAATAGAAGGCAATAAGGTTTATGTCGATGGCGTCTATCATGACTCGCAGGATTATGAAAATATTACCCGGTAGGTTGTACAGTTCAAACATTATGTGCGAAGTTTGACTGACGTGATGATATAATATGTCCAAGAGATGCAAGTATCTCTGCAAGCCACCTGACTCGCTGCTTGCGGGAATAACAGTCATACATTACCTTCATGCGGCATACAATACAATAAGTATACGCATGGAGGTATTTTTGTGGAATTAGTGAAAAAAAAGATACATATGGACCGCATCGCGAATACGGCGGGCACCCAGATGGTATTGGAAGAGGATGTAAATATATCGGATAACCGGCCGGACGCAAGTCATCTGATTACCGCCAAAGGGGACGTCATAGTAGATGAAATCCGCGCAAGTGACGACCGTGTCAGTTTGAAGGGCAGGCTACAGGTACAGATTCTATATCTGACAGAAGAGGAAGGCATGTGCGCCAGTATGGAAGCGAATATTCCTTTTGAGGAAAAAATCAATATGGAAGGCGTCCACAATGGGGATACGATAGTGCCATCCTGGAAAATTGAAGATTTGAGCGTGGGTCTGATTAATTCCAGAAAACTGAGCG
Source organism: Blautia sp. (assembly GCA_023664455.1). Classification (GTDB taxonomy): domain Bacteria; phylum Bacillota; class Clostridia; order Lachnospirales; family Lachnospiraceae; genus UBA3282. Next base: position 34,851 of record JAMPFM010000022.1, on the reverse strand, counting down.
TACAGGCGATGATTTCCTTTGCGCTGGAGCTGGAAGAAAAGGTGGAGCAGGAAGCGGCGGTAGATATCTACCATGAAGAACCCGTGGAATACCGCAAACAGACTTATCCGCTCTTGCAGATGGCGGTCAATAAGAAAGACATTTTCCGAATCAAAGAAGAAATGGAGCTGCCAGGCAATCTGCCAAACGCATTCCAGATTGTCTGGTACAGCATCACCCTCAACAACATGGATTTCAAGACGCTGGATGAAAAAATCGCATTGCAGGGCGAAATGAAAGCCTTTTTCCTCTATGAAGGCGAAGGCGATGAGGATAAGACGCTGTGGTATGAGAATACGGTGCCTTTCAGCGGCATGATTGAGTGTCACGGGTGCCGGGAAAACATGGTGCCGGATATCCGCTATACGACGTCCCAGTGCAGTGTGGAAATCAAGGCGGATTTTGATGGGGAAGAACGGATTTTTTCTGTAGAAAACGTATTGGATTTGGATATCCGTCTCTATGAAGAAGAGAATCTGGAAGTGCTGTCGGATATCTACGGTGTGGCGAAAGAAATCGAAGCGGTGACGAGTGAAGTGCCCTTAAAGAGCCTGTTGATGCATGGAAGCGGGAAGTGCAAAGCGGCGGATCATGTCAGAATCCAGAATACGGAAATGCATATGTATCAACTGCTGCATAGCGAAGGGGAAATCCAGATAGAAGAGCAGCGCATAGTAGAAAACGGAATTGCCGTTACCGGTACGCTGCAGGTGACGACGATTTACCTCTGTACCAACGGACAGAATACCATCTATGCGACTAAGAGCCCGCTGCCTTTCGAGTGCCTAATTGACGTACCGGATATTGAACCTTCGGCGGTCTATCATATTCATTGGAGCTTAGAGCAGCTTAGCGTGACCATGATAGATAGCGACGAACTGGATATCAAGGCGGCGCTTGGATTCGATGCGCTTGTTTTTACGACGACCAGGAAAAACCTGATTACGGATATCAAGGTGGCAGATTTGGATATGGCGAAAATCAGCGAACTGCCCGGCATTGTGATTTATATCGCAGGAACGGGCGATACCCTGTGGGATATCGGGAAGAAATATTATGTACCGATTGCCCAGCTAAAAGAAGTCAACGAGCTTGTTTCAGAAGAAATCAAAGCGGGAGACAAAATCCTGGTAGTAAAAGGTGTTTTCTAAAAAAATCCGGATAGAAGTCGCGTAAGATTTCTATCCGGATTTTTCAGGATAATCGTGTAAGCGGTTTTCTTATGGTTACTTTGCTGATTTTTTGTGAATTTTTCCAGATTTCTTTGCATAATTTTTCTTTTTGCAGGTTTTATTTTTGGAAAATATGTGATATGATAGACAAGTAGCGTTTAAATCATAGAAATTTAGTGATTACTTAGCAGCTATTTTTTTGCGGCAATTTGTAGGATGGGGAACGATATGAAACGTAAAGGGCATAAACATAAAGAATCTTTTTCCATACTTCTGATATCCCATACGGGTCGGGACAACAGAAAATTTCACATTTCACGGGCAGTCCTTCGTCTGCTTGTTGTTTTGTTTGTCCTGCTTTGCGCTGCCGTAGGATTGATGGGATGGATGATTTATAAGATTCACCCTTCGGGCGGCGTGCAAAAAGAGCTGAATGCGCAGATTGCGTCTCAGGAAGAGACGATTAAGCAGTTAGAGACAGAAAAGACAACCCTGGGAGAGGAAAAGCAGATACTGGAGCAGGAAAATGAAGCGCTGCGCGCCGTTGTGGAAAGCGCGAAAGAAGAAGAGACAGCAGAGCCGGAGCCTGAGAAAGAAAGTGAATCCATGATTCCGCGCCGTTATCCCTCTTCGGGAATCAGCGCCGTATTGTCCTCTTATTCTGAGGAAACGCCTTATCTTTCCATCAATACCCATATAGAAGGGAATATTATTGCGACGGGAAGCGGTGTAATTGTATCGGTTACATCCGATGATACCTATCCTGTGATTATAGAAGTGGAACATGAAAAAGGGTATAAGAGCCGCTATATGTGCCGTCAGGAAGCGGAAGTGCTGACGAGTGAAGGCGCGTTGGTGGAAGCTGGAGATACATTATTTACGATTACAGTAGACGATACGCAGCTGGACTATCAGATTACCTTTGAAGGCGAGCCGATAGATCCGCTGACGGTGATAGAAGCAAAAGGGTAAAAAGAGGAGGATACAATTATGATGAAGAAAAACAAAACGTCCAATTCAGGGGACGCAAGAGCCAAGGTGGGGACGCTGATTGGGAAAGGCGCGATATTTGACGGCGATTTGTCCGCCCCCGAAACTGTCTGCATAGACGGGACTTTGAATGGCAACTGTGACTGCAAGGAGCAGTTGATCGTCGGTATCGACGGACAGATTAAAGGTGATATTACTGCCCAGAGTGTGCTGATATCAGGCAAGGTAGAGGGCGATATCGTAGCCAATGGCAAAATCGAGCTGCTTTCCACCGGTAAAATCGTCGGCAATATTTCTGCGAAATCCCTTGTTATCGATGAGGATGCATGCTTTGACGGAAGATGTACGATGACAGCCGAATCATCCACCTATACGGCGAATAACAAAGCCGCTGATGATGCGGATAAACAGAATAAGGATAACGCTTCCGGCGAGTCCGCAGACAGTAATAATAAAGATAATAACAATAATTATAAGAAAAAATAAAACGGATGCTATAAACGGACGCGGATTTGTCATGGAAGGTGCGCAGAATCGGAAAATATTTCTATTTTGCCCTAATCTTTTAAGAAAAACGGTTCGATATAGTATGTAGAAACAGCAGACTTCCGATCTGCGTAATCAGTGATTATAAATTTCCAAGGAGGGATAAGCATGAGTGTAAACGGAGTTACAGGTGCAGTCGGCACCTACGAGGCGTATCAGACAAGCCAGCCCGCATCTGCTGCCAAAGCAGCAGAAGAACAAACCAAAACAGAATCTGTGGCTACGAGCGCAGAAGCAGGCGTTGTTTATGAGCCGGGCAAAGATACAGAGACGGCAACAAGTCCTGTAAAGAAAACCTATACCCAGAATACGGATCTGATTGCTAAATTAAAAGCAGATCAACAGAATAGACAACAGCAGCTGCAGAATATCGTAGAGCAGTTGATGACCAAACAGGGTCAGACTTATAATAATGCAAACGGAATCTGGAGCATTCTTGCCGGCGGTAAACTGGAAGTAGACCCTGTTACCCAGGCACAGGCGCAGAAAGATATTGCAGAAGACGGATACTGGGGTGTAGAGCAGACGTCCAGCCGTATTATTGATTTTGCCACGGCACTGACAGGCGGCGATCCGGATAAGATTGAAGAGATGCGGGAAGCGTTTAAAAAAGGTTATAAACAGGCGGGAGGCACCTGGGGCGGAGACCTGCCGGAGATTTCCCAGAAAACATATGACGCTGTTATGGAGAAGTTTGATAAGCTGAAAGAAGATGCAGGGCTTACGACGGAAAACTAAAAGATAGCGGATAAAATAAAACCCTTGACAGGAAAGGAAGACTTTTTTGTCGAGGGTTTTTTGTATCTCACGGAAATCAATTTTCAGTCAGCATGTAAATATTGAAGTGGCAGGGCAGATAGACATCCCGCGAAGGCACGCTCTTGCTCCGTGAAAAACGCAACGGTACTAAGTTCAAAAGCCGCATTGCGCCTTTTTCACTAAGAACCGGCGTTTTTCAAGGACCTTCGTGGGATGTCTATCTGTCCTGCCAGTCTATGTTAAGGAGCTGACTGAAAATAGATTTCCGTGTTTGTATCCCCCGGAATCTTGACAAAGGGAAATGGATTGTATAAAATAAAGTACAATCTATAGAATGGATACTGTATACAAAAAGATATCCGTGGACAAAAGCGGATGAGGATAAAAATAGATATTGGAAAACAGGGAACTGTGAAGGGGCGTTATGGGGCGAATCACGAAAAAGGCATATGCCAAAATTAATCTGGGGCTGGATGTGCTGCGGCGCAGGGAAGACGGCTATCATGAAGTGAAGATGATTATGCAGACGGTAGATATTTATGATACGCTGTTATTTGAGAAAAAAGCGGAGCCGGGCGTTGTTTTGAAGATTGATAAAGAAGGGCTTTCTGCGGGCGCGGATAATTTAATCTGCCGCGCGGCAAATCTGCTCTTACGGGAAGCGGGCGTTAGGCAGGGCGTAGAAATTTCCCTGGAAAAAAGGATTCCGATTGCAGCGGGCATGGCAGGGGGAAGCGCGGACGCGGCGGCAACGCTTCTGGGACTAAACGAGCTTTTTTCGCTTGGCTATACGCTGGAACAGTTACAGGCGCTTGGTGTGACTTTGGGGGCGGATATCCCTTATTGTCTGCTGGGCGGCACAGCCTTGGCACGGGGAGTCGGTGAAATTCTGACGCCGCTGTCAGAACCGCCTCAATGCATTCTGGTGATTGCCAAGCCGGATATCGATGTGTCCACGAAATTTGTCTATGAAAACCTGCATGCAGACACACTGCCCTGGCACCCGGATATCGACGGGATGATACAGGCAATCCGGGAAGAAAATCTGGACGGGATTGCAGAAAGGCTGGGTAACGTGCTGGAAACTGTAACCGTGCGGGAATATCCAATCATTGACAGGATAAAAGACCTGATGCTGGAAAAAGGCGCAAAAAATGCGCTGATGAGTGGAAGCGGACCTTCTGTTTTTGGTCTTTTTACAGAAGAAAAATCTGCTGCGGAAGCGGCCGGGCGGATTCGGGAGCTGGGACTGGCGGCACAGGTTTTTATAACGGGATTTGCAGTTCGTTTATAGGGAATGTTTTATGGATTTTTTTAAATAATATTCAGTTGCTTGAAGGAGGAATGCGTATGGATAGCCGATTTCAAACGAATATGAATGAATTTCTTCCTTTGCGGGATGTTGTTTTCAACACGCTCAGGAAGGCGATTTTGACCGGGGAGTTAAAGCCGGGGGAGCGGCTGATGGAAATCCATCTTGCCGACCAGCTGGGCGTTAGCCGGACGCCTATCAGGGAAGCCATCAGAAAGTTGGAATTAGAGGGGCTTGTTACGATGATTCCGCGGCGCGGCGCAGAAGTGGCGCAGATTACGGAGAAAAATCTAAAAGATGTGCTGGAAGTCAGACGTGCGTTGGACGCGCTTTGCGCGGAGCTTGCATGTGAGAGGATTACCGAGGAAGAGACTGCCCGCCTGAAAAAAGCGTGCGACGATTTTGAGAAAGCGGTAGCAACCGGCAGCGCAACGGTAATTGCAGAGGCGGACGTGGCGCTGCATGATATCATCGTGGCGGCGACCGGCAATCAGAGACTGATACAGCTAATCAGCAATCTGTCGGAGCAGATGTATCGTTATCGTTTTGAATATATTAAGGATGAAAAAGAACATATTCATTTAGTGGAAGAGCATAGAATGATTTATGAAAGCATCTTAGCGCGGGATAAGGAAAAAGCAGCGCAGGCGGCGAGAGAGCATATCGACAAACAGGAAAAATCCATTATCCGGCAGATACGCATGGAAAACGGTAAATAGCAAGATGCTGCGGAAACATTGGATTTAGAGGCATCGAGTCAGAAGCGGAATATTTTGGAAAAGACAGGGAATACTCCTTAGGAAATCAGACGTGGATTCTGAGTAGAAATAAGGAGGTATCGGTATGGATTTCAGGAAAGGCCAGTGGCGTTTTAAAGTCATGGGAACAGCCGCGGTTGCCGCATCTTGCGTGTGGTGGTTTATCCTATACCCGGATTTGTGTTTCCCGCAGGATACTTATGAGGTGGTCTGTGATGCAGAAAGCACATTTTCGGACGAAGACGCTGCGGCTAATGGGCGAAACCTGTTTCTGGACGACAAAACAGAGATGCCGCTTTCCTTTTTGGACGCAGAGGCGCAAGATAAGCAGGTTGTCATAACGGGCAGATTATGGGAATGGCTGCAGCAGTTTGAAAATAAATGATGTGTGCAGGATATACAAAAGATACATAAATGATGCACGAAAGAGATACAAAAAGATATACAGAGGATATACGAAAGATGCATAAAAATAGCAGGAGTCTAAGAGGACATGAAAGAAAAGGAATCACTTTGCAATGCGCCGATTGGCGTTTTTGATTCGGGGGTCGGCGGGCTGACGGTGGCAAGGGAAATCATGCGCCAGCTTCCGAACGAACGGATTGTATATTTCGGCGATACGGCGCGGGTGCCCTATGGCAGCAAATCCCGCGAGACCGTGACCCGGTTTTCCGGGCAGATTGTCAGGTTTCTGCAGACGCAGGAAGTCAAGGCAATCGTCGTTGCGTGTAATACGGCAAGCGCCTATGCGCTGGATGAGCTGGAAAAAGAAGCGCCGCTGCCCATTATCGGCGTCGTCAGACCGGGGGCAAAAGCCGCGCTGGAAGCGACACACAATGGCAAAATAGGCGTGATTGCAACGGAAGCAACCATCGGAAGCGGTATTTATAACCGATACATAGAAAAAAATGACAAGAGTGTCAGAATTATTGGAAAGGCGTGCCCCCTGTTTGTGCCGCTTGTGGAAGAAGGGTTATGGGAAGACCCCGTGACGGATGAGATTGCCGGAAGGTATCTGTCGGAGCTGATTGATATTGATATTGACACGCTGATTCTCGGCTGCACCCATTATCCGATGATACGCTCTACGATAGCGAGAATCATGGGGGATAAAGTAACGCTGGTGAATCCCGCCTATGAGACGGCAAGGGAATTAAAGGCATTGTTAGAAAAAGAGGGAATCGGGAGTACGAAGAGACCGGAGCTGGGAACGGAACTTTACCGCTTTTTTGTAAGCGATGCGGCGGGAAAATTCCAGAAGTTTGCCAATTCGATTATTCCGTATGGGATTCTTTCTGCCAAGGTTATTCCGATAGAGGAGTACTAGGTAATTGTGAAACGAAGATTTTACAGCCGTCCGTTGCATAGAATATACAATCCAACGCAGGCACGCTCTCGCTACGGTTCAAACGCAGCGGTACATAAGATGCCAAAATACGGCATCTAAGTACCGGCGTTTTCACAGTACCTGCTTATGGATTGTATATTCTATGCAACTACACACTTTTAAAATTTCGTTTCACAATTACCTAAATAAAAAGTACTAGAGAGGGGTGCAGATGAAGAGAGATGTTTTGATATCCGTGCGCGGTCTACAGCTTGTCACGGAGGAGGGGAACAGGGCGGGAACGGAACAGATAGAATCTTTTACGTCCGGTGTTTATTATGAAAAAGACGGCAGACATTATGTACTGTATGAAGAGCGTATGGAAGGGGTGGAAACTCCTGTCAAAAATACGGTTAAGTTTGCGCCCGGCAGTCTGGAACTGATACGCAAAGGATTCGTAAACGCACACATGGTTTTTGAGGAAAATAAGAAAAACAAGGCGGTTTATCAGATACCCTATGGCAGCATACCGCTTGAAATTGATACCAAAAAAATCCACATTGCGAGAGAATCCGAGGGGATTACCGTGCATGTGGATTATGTTCTGGATATCGGTTATGATGTTCTGACTGATTGCAGTCTCGTTATGGAAATCCGCTTCAAAGAAAACGGATAAGCCTTATTTGATTGGCGTTGCGCCGGCTTTTTCCTGTGCTTTTTCAAGCGCACGTTTGAAGAAGCCTTTTTTCTTTTGCTCTACAGGCGCCTGTTTGCCGTGAAGCCCTTTTACATCCGTGATATAGATGCCGCTGACGACTGCCTTTACTTCTTTTTTGACGGGAATCGAGTCGAAAATTTTCTCCTCGGAAATCAGGGACATAATCTGGGGACCTACTTTGGCTTTTACAATGGGTAACTTGGAATTTCTTAAAAGTTTGGGCGTCTGGTCGAGAACTGCCTGGGGCAGACCGGCGTCTTTTAGCTTCATTCGTTTCTTGTCAATAATCAGCATAGATACGGTCTGTTTCATCGCGTCTATCTGTGCCTGGCTTGCTTCTTGCTTCTTCTGCATCTTTTTGCCTAAAAAGTATAAAACGACGATACCGATAATAAGAACGGCAAGAATGCACAATAATACTATTTGCCATGTGCTCATATGCTACCTCCCGATTCATGACAATAGAAAGTCCGTAGGGCGCTTTCTATCGTTTACTTGCTTTTGCTTCAAATATTTTACCATTGATTTCAATATTAGGCAAGGAAAAGCGGAAGTTTTGCAAAGAAACTCTTTTAAGAGACGTGGTTTTATGATATATTTTAGTATAGTGCTGCACCCGTTTGGATGGGTAGGCAGCAGGAAAGGTAATGCATATGAAAAAAAAGAAAATAGCGTTTCTGGCGGTGTTTGTGCTGCTTATGGGAGCATTGTCCGCATGTGGAAAAGACGATACTTATTTAAGCGGAATCAAAGCCGCAGACTATGTGACGTTAGGAGAGTATAAAGGGATTGAAGTAAACAGGAGTGCGCCTTCGGTTTCGGAGGAATATGTGGATGCTTATATCGACTATATCCGTTCCCAGAGAGCCGTTACGACGACGGTGACGGACAGGGCAGTACAGGAAGGCGATACGGTGAATATCGACTATGCCGGTTACCGGGACGGGGTAGCGTTCGACGGCGGCACGGCGCAGGGACAGGAGTTGACGATTGGTTCCGGCAGTTTTATTCCGGGGTTTGAAGAGGGATTAATTGGAAAAAATATTGGTGATACGGTAACGCTGGATTTATCTTTTCCAGAAAATTATAGGAATGCGGAAATGGCGGGAGCTGCTGTTTCATTTGAAGTGACGATTCATGGCATTACAGTTTCAGAAATGCCGGAGCTTACGGATGCATTCGTACAGGAACTTGGCATAGAGAACTGTAACACGGTGGAAGAATACCGGGACTATATTTACAATCTGTTTTATGAAGATGCGGTAAAAGCATATGACAGTGGTGTCAGAAGCGATATCACACAGGCTGCTATGGCGAACTGCATTTTCAAGGAACCGCCGGAGAAAATGGTGGATAGGCATTATCAGATTCTGTCAGAAGGAATGCAGAAGCAGGCCGCATCCCAGGGGATGGAGCTGGAAGCGTACCTGCAGAAATATTATAATCTGGACGCAGAAACTTACCCGGATACGTTTCGTGAAGAAGCCAAAATGATGGCGGAACAGTATATCATGTATCAGGCGATTGCAGATGCAGAAGGTCTGAATCTGACGGAAGAAGAGCTGAGCCAGGAAATGGAAGAGCGGGTGGCGGAGTATGGCTATGCGTCCGTAGAGGAATTTAGGCAGCGGGCGGACGAGCAGACGTTTCATGAGTATCTGATGGCGGATGTGGTAATCGAGTATCTGGTGGAACAGGCAGATATCCAGAGCGAATAGAAGAATAAGGAACTGGCAGGATAGAGAACTGGTAGAATAAAGAAATGACAAAATGGTAAAATGGCAGAATAGAGAAATAACAGAATAAGGAAATGGCAAAATAGAGAACCGGCAGAATAAAGAAATAATCAAATAAGGGAAAACAGGAAAGCGGGGATTTACAAATGGATTTGACAGATATTAAAGAACTATATCGTAACAGGGAGCAGTATTTTGATAAGGAAGTGACTATCGGCGGATGGGTCAGAAGCAACCGGGATTCCAAAACTTTCGGTTTTATTGTGGTCAGCGACGGTACTTTTTTTGAAACGCTGCAGGTCGTCTATAGTGACGCCTTGGAAAATTTCGCGACGATTTCTAAACTGAACGTGGGTTCTGCGATTGTGGCGAAAGGCACGATTGTGGCGACGCCCCAGGCGAAGCAGCCCTTTGAGATGCAGGCGAAGGAAATCCTAATCGAGGGCGCTTCCACGGCGGATTATCCGTTACAGAAAAAAAGGCATACCTTTGAATATTTAAGGACAATATCCCACTTGAGACCGAGAACCAACACGTTTCAGGCGGTTTTCCGGGTACGTTCCCTGATTGCGTATGCGATTCATAACTTTTTTCAGGAAAGAGGATTCGTATATGTGCATACGCCCCTGATTACGAGCAGCGACTGCGAGGGCGCCGGCGAGATGTTCCAGGTCACGACCTTGGGACTTGACGATCTTCCGAAAAAAGAAGACGGCAGCATCGACTACAGCCAGGACTTTTTCGGAAAGCCCACGAGTCTGACGGTGAGCGGACAGTTAAATGTAGAAACGTATGCTTTTGCATTTAAAAACGTATACACATTCGGTCCCACCTTCCGCGCGGAAAATTCCAATACCACGAGACACGCGGCGGAATTTTGGATGATTGAACCGGAAATAGCGTTTGCCGATTTGACGGACGATATGATGCTTGCCGAAGCTATGTTAAAACATGTCATCCGCTATGTGCTGGAAAATGCACCGGAAGAGATGAATTTCTTTAATCAGTTTGTGGACAAAGGGCTGATTGAAAGATTGCAGCATGTGTTAAATTCCGAGTTTGGACATGTGACTTATACGGAAGCCATCGAGATTTTAGAAAAGCATAACGATGAGTTTGAATATAAAGTGTCCTGGGGCTGTGATTTGCAGACAGAGCACGAGCGTTATCTGACGGAAAAAGAATTTAAGAGACCGGTTTTTGTGACGGATTATCCCAAAGAAATCAAAGCGTTTTATATGAAACTGAATGAAGACGGCAAGACTGTCGCGGCGATGGACTGCCTTGTTCCGGGCATCGGCGAGATTATCGGCGGCAGCCAGAGGGAAGATAGTCTGGAAGTATTGGAAAGGCGCATGGACGAGCTGGGACTTAGGAAAGAGGATTACCAGTTTTATCTGGATTTAAGAAAATACGGTTCCGCAAGACATGCGGGTTTTGGTCTGGGATTTGAAAGATGCGTCATGTATCTGACGGGAATGGGCAACATCAGGGACGTCATTCCATTCCCCAGAACCGTGAAGAATTGCGAATTATAAAATTCTATAGTTAACGACATTAGAAATTTCGTTTTCGGCCTTGCAAAAGCTTGCGTATAAGGTTTTTGCAAGAGCCGGAAACAGAAATTAATTATGTCGTTTACTATATTTCCACATAGCGGGACGGAGTTGCATATGAAAAAACAATGGATAAAGTTTATCAGCGTGGGTATGAGCCTTCTACTGCTTTTTACAACCGCCGAGCCGGTGTATGCCACGACGATATCCGATTTGCAGAGAGAAAAAGAAAAAAACGAATCCCAGTTAAAGGATATCAATAAACAGATATCCGGCTATCAGGGAGCCCAGGCGGGTATCGGCGAGGAAATTGAAGAATTGGATGCAGAGATGATTGTGCTGCTTACGGATATTGATATGATTGAAGGCGCAATCGCCGACAAAGAAGAGGAAATCGTAAAGACACAGGCGGATTACGATGCGGCGCTGGCAACCAAAGAAGAACAGTACGAATCCATGAAAGTCCGTATTAAATTCATGTACGAGCAGGGTGATATCTCTTACCTGCAGCTTTTTATGGAGTCCGCCAGTATCGGCGATATGCTGAATAAAGCGGAGTATGTGGAAAGACTTTACGAATATGACAGAAAGCTTCTGGACGAATACCAGCAGACTGTGGAAACGGTAGCGGCGCTGCAGGATACCTTGGAAGAGGAAAAGTCCGAATTGCAGACCTCTAAGTACGAGCTGGAAGAAGAACAGGCCTATGTGGAAGAAGTGCTCGCTAAGAAAAAAGAAGAGTACGAAAATTACGATGTAATGCTGGCGAAAGCCAAACAGGAAGCTGCAGCCTATGCCACCAAGATTAAACAGGAAACGGCGCAGATTAAAAAACTAGAAGAGGAAGAACGCCGCCGGAAAGAGGAAGAAGCCCGTAAAAAAGCGGAAGAAGAAGCGGCGCGCGCCAAGAGTCAGGAAACGGAATCTAATACAGATAGCAATTCGGATACGTCCGGGTCAGAAAAACCCGCAGCCTCTACCGGCAGCGGCAAGGGACAGGACATCGCTAACTACGCCTGCAAATGGGTGGGCAATCCCTATAAAGCCGGCGGCACCAGCCTGACGGACGGCGCAGACTGCTCCGGTTTTGTATGGGCGGTCTATAAGGCTTTCGGCTACTCCCTGCCCAGAAGCTCCTACGCCCAGTCCAGCGCGGGCAAAGGCGTATCCTATTCGGAAGCGCAGCCGGGAGATATTATTTACTACGGCGGGCATGTAGGAATTTATATCGGAAACGGTCAGATTGTACATGCAAGCACCGAGCGGACCGGCATCAAGAAAGAGTCGGCAACTTATCGGAGTATTATTACGGTGCGGAGGATTATTTGAGAAGCAAAGGCAGGTGTTTTGTTACATCTGCCTTTTCCATTATAAAAAGACTCTTTTCCCTTATCCATAAAAAGTGTAAACTTAAACTGAAAATGTCTTTTGGATTCTTGTGTATGATAGGTATATCAGCAGGAGATGCTGAAATAAAATGACAAGGAGCAGAAGATTATGGACAGATTAAAAATTGCGCAGCACATTGCATTGGGAGCAACTATTTTTGCAATAACAGGGATGGCATATAAAGAAAGGTTTTGATAAATTGAATCTAGAGACGGTATACATAAAAGACGAAATTTCAAAGTGTGAAAATATTGAAGATTTGGAAAAGGAAATATTTCCCATGATAAAGACGCAGCAGGAACAGTGGGCGAAAAAAGTAAATGAAATAATTGCCAGTAAGCAATACACGAAATCAAAATTTGCGGAATTATGCGGGGTCAGCAGGGTATCGGTGGATAAATGGTGCAAGGGCTCCATTCCCAAAAACAGAGAAACTTTTTTGAAAATTGGAATGGCGGCGGGGTACGACATTGAACATATGAATCAGCTTTTGCAAAGATATGGGAGATATCCGGGATTATATTCCAAAAGTCTGGAGGATTGCGTCTGCATATTTGTCTTAACGCATGATTACGGGGCAGAGACCATCAGTGAATATCAATATATCCTGAACCGGATTAAAGGAAATATTATCCGGGACGACAGTGTAGAAACAGAGAATATCAGTACGGTAAAATTTGATGCGAAGCTGTCTGAGGTGCAGGATGAGGACGAACTGGAAAAATTTGTGACTGAGAATATTGCAATGTTTTCCTTTTCTTACCATAAATTCTATGCCTATGTGAAGATGTGTATCAATGCCAATTATCAGGAGTTTTCTTCAAGCGTATTCGATATGGCGCAGGGGCAGGGATGGTCGTCTTCGCTCAGGCAGTGCGTGTCGGCAATCCGTCAGAATAAATGGTATCCTACACGCAATAAAATTATTTCTTTAGGACTGCATCTAAGCATGGATCATGACCAGATTGACGAGATGCTGTTATTAGCGCATATGGAGCCGCTCTGTGCAAAGAATATTTTTGAAAGTGTGATTATGTTTATTTTAGATGATGCAAGCCTTAACAATATGTTAGATGCAAGCTCGGATAAATATGACCCGGACGAATTGTGCAGATATGCCAGAGAAGTATTGGAAAAGTTGAATTTACCTGGAGTGGAAGCTTTTATTTCAGAATTACCGGAGGTAGATGATGCATGGTAAAAAATAGGAATAATTTAATCGTAATAGAAAACGGTCAATTAAGCACTTATTTGCTGGATGACAAGCTTGTCTGGAAAGTTGGTCGTCCTTCTAAGGACAATCAGCCGGATATCAGATTACATTCTGTTACGGCAAGCAGGAGACACGGCAGGTTCCAGAATATGGACGGAATTTGGTTTTACATAGATAACAATGGGAAAAATGGAACGGTATATAATGAAAAATATATTGAAACCGGGTTAAACGGAAGAGTAAAACCAATCATGCTCTCAGACGGCGATATCCTTATTTTCGGGGGCAGCAGGGAGGCTGTCATTAACTGTAAGACGATTTGGGCGATGTTTTCGACGCATTATTATGAGGAATATTGGGAAATGGTTGAAACAAAGGATTGTACAAGCTTTACTTTTTCGGATGGAGAGAAAGAAATGCGTCTGGAAAATCCCGCCAAAGGAACGGTCGTTGATTGGGATAGCGGAATAGCGATTTATATGGGGAATATTACTTATTTAGCTGGAAACATCAGTCTGATTGGAAATGAGTGAAAAAGGGAAGGATTGTAAAATGCTGAACTTGGACAGAACTGCCACGGAAACGCTTCTGGGCAGATTAGAGGAAGGCGGATATCTTTTTCCCCAGTATCGATTTCATAAAGTAGACGGGCAGCTGCAGCCTTTAGGGAAAGGCGGGTTCTCAGTGGTTTATGAGGCAGTGGACAAAGATGTGCCTGAGAATCGCTATGCCGTGAAGGTGATAGGGTTAGAGCGGCATGTGATTACTTCGGATGCATTTCAAAAAACAATCGCTTTACAAAGATATCTTAGTGGGCAGTCGCCTTACATTCTTAGAATTATCGATGTGAGGGAGCTATGTGTGGCATTGGATGAGGATGGGGCGCTGCTTGGCGTATATGGGTCACAAGAAAAAAACTGGAATGAGGAAGGAACCACACTCCAGTTTATTCTTATGGAAAAGCTGGAATGCATTCTGGTAAAGGATAAATTTAAAAATACGAGCCTGATAAGGGATAGTCTGCAGGAAGAGGAAGAAATTTTGAAGTTTGCGACGCAGATTGGACAGGCAATTCAGACGGCGCATAACAATAGTGTGCTGCATAGGGATATCAAACTTGAAAATATCTTCTGGGATGATAAGGAAAAGAGTTATAAGCTGGGGGATTTTGGCATTGCCAAATATGTTGAAGGCGGAAACGCCGAGACAATTGTCTATACGGACGGGTATGGAGCGCCTGAAATAGAGCGGCGGTTAAGTGATTCGTATAATGTCACTGCCGATATTTATTCTTTTGGAATCTCGCTCTATCTGCTGCTCAATGAATTAAGGTTTCCCGGCTCCAACGGATATTATGTAAACCTAGTGCAGTACGACCCGAATTTTATTTTTCCCGCACCTGGGAAGGCTTCGGATGATTTGACGCGCGTCATAAGAAAAATGTGCAGTTATCAAAGGGAAGACAGATATCAGTCTATGGCGGAAGTGCTGTCCGACTTGCAATATGCAAGCGAGCGGGCGGGAATTTTGGATGATGTAGATTGCGAAGAGTTGACGGATATTGCCACGGAAACTTACAGGGATGAGAGCCAAAGTAGAGAACAGGATGAGGAATCCGCCATTTTACCGGATACTCCGGGTATAAGCCGCGCGCAGAGAAAACAGTATCAGAAAAGAATCGATGCGCAGTATAACCAGGCGTGTATCCGATATTTGTTGGGGCTTTCAGCGCTTTTTATGCTTCTAATGAAAGGAATGCAGACTGAGGTGTCGTTTGTGACAGACTGGCAGTTCTTTATCCTGCCGGTTTTCGTTTTTGCTACGGCGATGATGCAGCAGATTAAGGATTTCCATAGAGTCTCTGGCATGGCGTCACTCCTGTTTGGAATCTATTCCGGGTATAAGATAGGGTTTCAGGTTCCCCATTTCATCCTGCTGACAAGTGTGGTAACCGGAGTGCCTGTATTGACTGGCGCAGGTGTGCTGGGAACAGGGGCGTGGATGTTGCTTGCAGTGACGGGTAAGCTATCGTGGCTTGACTTTCTTGCAAAGCATGATTTCGTCTGGATTGTGATTATCATCACTTTTCTGACAGTGAATGGTTTCATGAAATTGCGCTGGAAACTGGGAAAAAGTAGTGATTACCGTGCGTATACATGGGTTTATCTTTATGATAAAATACCACTTTTCATGATGATTTCCGGAATTCTTTTATCCTTGCTGCAGCGATTGGAAATCATTACGATTTCAGAGCCTGTCCAGAAGATGCACCTAATCAGGACAGGTATCCTGCTGCTTACGATATCCGCCTTTATGTTGTGGTGGAGCGAAGATACCGATGAAGAGTCTGGGGATGAGACGGACAAAATAAAAGAAGATGGAGAAGAAATAGCAGAAGACAATGTACCTATGGACAAATGAGGAAATTGAAAAAATATTAATACAGTTGGACAAACAGGAAAGCCCTTTTACAAAGTATTGTTTTACAAGAAAAAACGAGCGGCTGCAATTATTGGGAAAAGGCGGATTTGCATTGGTATATGAAGCCCAATCCAGAGCAGACTTTAAGAGCGGGTATGCCATTAAGGTGATTGGATTTGGGGAAAAGTATATTGATTCCAAGTCTTTTAAAAACTCGGTGAAAGCGCAGAAAAAAATGGGATTTCTGCAGGAAAATATCGTAAAGATATACGATTATACAGAAATATTTGTATGGTTAGACGAAGATAACCGTGTGATAAAAATTCAACAAAGTGAAGAAGAGGTCCCAGATGGAAACTGCCTGAAACTGCAGTTTATTTTAATGGAAAAGCTGGAGCCTGTTTTGGTATGGGATAGATTTGGTAAAGCAAGACTGACTTCCGAGGAGCTTGCCACATTTCAGGAAAAAGAGATTCTGAAACTTGCATATGATATTGGAACTGCTTTATCGCGTGCGCATGACTGGAAAATGCTGCACAGGGACGTCAAATTGGAAAATGTTTTTTATGCGCGGAAGGAAAAATGTTACAAGCTGGGGGACTTTGGGATTGCGAAGGAAACAAACGACGGTATGGCAAGTACGATTGCTTTTACGAAAGGTTACGGCGCGCCGGAGGTCATAGGAAGCCTGGGGGAAAAATATGATAATACGGCGGATATCTATTCTTTCGGAATGCTTCTGTATGTGCTGTTAAACGGGCTGAAATTCCCGGATTCGGATTATTACTGTGTAAACGATAAAATACAGTATAAGCAGGGGTATGTACTTCCCTGCCCGCTGCATGGCTCAGATGAATTGTGCAGGATGGTAGAGAAAATGTGCAGGTATGACCCCGATATGCGCTATCAGTCTATGGAAGAAGCACTGGATGATTTGGAAAAACTCATGTTTCATGCCGAGACCCGCTATCAGAGAGCGCATATGGATACTTCTGTTGCGATTGGCGCACTGCTGCTTTTCTTTGGTACGATAGCGTGGAAATTAACGTTTAAACCGGATCTGGCAATCGGGCTGTCTAAAATGGCATATCTGTTTTTCGCCTTATCCATTGGAAAATGGATTTTGAAGGTATGTAAGAAGGATATCGTATCAATCAGTATGATTCTTCTGGGGCTTGGAGGGTATCTGTTGGTGGCGTCCGGTTTTTCATGGATAAAATTAATCCTGCTGCTTGGCATTACCTTTTCCGAAGGAACTTTTGCGGGGCTATTTGCAGAGGCGATACTGACAGCGAATGCCGTCTATCTGATAACGGGCAGGGGGACGCAGTTGGTTTACGGCTTTTGGGAGTACCGCTGGACGGCGGTTACATTGCTTTCCCTGGCGGTAGTTATGTTGTTTCAGAGTATGATTTTATCGGTAAGGGACAGGACGCTTACCGTGATTTATTTAAAGCGGAATAGGTTCTGGATTATCGTGTGCGCCATGTATGCAGTGTTATTGTTGAATGGGCTTGTTACGCAGGGAAAAACTGCGGATATGTGCAGTTGGCTTTTGGGTGAAAGAATAATGGAGGAATTACTAACTTATGATTTGACAAAAGTTGGGGCGATTGGCTTAGGAGTCAGCATTGCGTGGATTATCCGCGAGAGAATTCTGATGATGATGGATGGGCGCAGACAGGATACAGAAAAAGGATAATGTTCATTGAAAAAGCTTGAAAAAAGTGTAAACTTGAAGTGATAAACTTATTATGGTTATCTGCTATACTTAAAACATAAAGATGTATTCAAGCCGGAAGAAAGGAATCTGATAAGTATGAAGAAAACAGGCAAACATTTAAGACGGACAATATCAGCGCTGTTAACCGCCGCCCTGCTGGCGGCGTCTCTGCCCCAGCCGGGTGTGGATGTTTTTGCAGCCGGACAGGAAGCGGAGGTATCCTCGCAGGCAGGAGAAGGTTTAAATGCAGAATGGTCTCAGCAGAGCGGGGAAGATTTCAGTGCGGAAGATTCTGCCCAGCCGGGAAATGATTCCAATCTAGAAGACCCATCTCGGAGCGGGGAAGGTTCTGATACAGAAGAACCAGCCCAGCCGGGAGACGATTTTAATACAGGTGACCCTGTCCAGCCGGGAAACGGTTCCGATATAGAAGACCCATCCCAGTCAGGTGACGGTTCCAATACGGAAGACCCTGCCCAGCCGGAGGGCGGCTCCGATGTGGAAGACCCGACCCAGCCGGGAAATGATTCCAATATGGAAGACCCAATTCAGCCGGAAGACAGCTCCGAGACAGAAGATTCAACGCAGCCAGAAGAAGAGTCTTCACCGGAAGAAGTATCCGGAGAAACAGAGCTGGATGATGAGGAAATGCCGGAAACTCAGCCAAACGTTGGAAGCACGGCTTCCGCGGGGGATGGGGACTATCTTGTCTATGATGATTCTTTGGAAAATCTTACGGTAACGCCTGGCAGCTATCATGCCTCAATCGAGGCGAAAATGCATGTCAATACCAATCTCAACTTTTGCATCATCTACACAACGAATGATGCTTCACAAAATGATTTCTTTCCGGGGCAGGATTCCCTGGAAGATGCCCGTTTGAATGGGCAGTCCATGCTGGAAAGGGAAGGTTATGGCATTGAGGATTTGAACTATACGCCGCATTGGGGCGGCAAATATTATGATAGCTGGACAGCGGATTTTTCCGGGAAAAATGCGTTTGATAGCTATGCGCCAGGCGGACTTACACCAGAGACTACCTATCGTTTCCGTCTTGCTTATCGCACTACCTATGCTTCAACCATCACCTACCGTTTTCTGTCAGTCCCGCAGGAATTTACGACGAAGGCAGCAGTGGAAACTTCCGCCGTCAGTTTTCAAGATATCTCTGTAGATGAAGTCGGCTATGCAGCCGCAAGGATAAGCTGGACATTGGATAATCCAGACAATGAATTTATCATCCAGACAGAAGTAATCGGATATGAAGAGTTAGAAGGAGATGGAGAGCGGGAAATAGAATATTCCAGAGAAATAGGCGCTTGTCTGGATGAGGAAGGTTATATGATACCCGGAAGATATTATGCGCTTATCGATACGACCGGAAAAGAACAGGATTTTTATCTGAAATTACAAGTATACACAGGAGTGGAAAAAGAGAAGCAGACCATTACTGCGCCGGAAGCAATTCATATTATGCCCGATATACTTGACGATGATAAAGTGACGGCGGATATTACCCCCTCAACCGCTGCACTCCGTGCATCAGTAAACATCAGTCCCTGGCATGATGTCGATGCCGCCCGTATCAATAATGGGTTCAAGGTCGGCTCCCTGTATCTGTATGTATACTATCGTACAAGCGGAACGACAGCATCATGGCAATATGAATATCAGAATATTAATCAGGACTCCGCAGGGATGATGATAGAAGGTTTGTCGCCAAATACAACCTATGAATATTATGTCACCGTATCGGGGCAAAAAGTTTTATGGAGCCGGGGAAGCGAAGAAGAGCCGCTTACGTTTACGACCACTCCAAGAGTGGTTTATGAGGATAGCGATTTCCCGGATGAGGTGTTGCGGAGTTATATCAAGCAGCATTTAGAAATTTCTTCCACTGCCAAGATTACCAGTGATAAGCTGGATACGCTGACTTTTCTGGTGTATTCCAACAATTATCCCAATGCGAATTATCCTGACCAGTACAAGGGCACGGGCGTTATCAGGTCGTTAGAAGGCATCCAGTATATAAAGAATCTGAATAACATCAGCCTCTATAACCATGAAATTACAGACGCCAGCATTTTGGGCAGTCTGAGCGGACTTGAATATGTCGATTTGCAGCTTAATGATATTACCGAACTGCCCGATTTGTCTGGGCTGTCCTTGTTACAGTCTGCGAAATTTGAAGCGAATAAAATCACAGCGGACAGCATCACCGGGGATAAACTTCCTGCTGCTTTTCTGGAAAAAAATCCTAATTGGATATCTGGTACGGTAAACAGCCAGTTATCAGCGGCGGGGACGCCGGCGAAAGAGCAGATTATCCAGAGATATGCCGAATTGCCGTGGAGCACGGGGGTGGCGAATACTTATGCAGAAAAACCAAGCATTACAGCCCCCTATGCAGCCGGACGCCTCTCCGATACGAGCTTGGCGAACGCCTGTAACATGCTGAATTTCGTGCGCTATGTAGCCGGCGTCCGGGATGATATTTCGCTGAGTGAAGCGCAGATGGAAGTGGTACAGGCAGGCACGCTTGTCAATGCGGTGAACCAGCAGATGTCACATTTTCCTGCCTGTCCCAAGGGATTTCCGTCCGAGCTATACGCTTTGGGAAGTTCGGGATGTGCCCACAGCAGTCTCGCCGTAGGATTCAGCAACCTGTCCTACAGCATACTCGCATGGATGTACGATAGCGATTACACGAATATGGATCAGGTGGGACACCGCAGGGGAGCGATAGATCCGACCATAAAGACGACCGGTTTTGGCGCCGTCACCAATGGAGCGACTTATTCCGGTATGCATGTCAATAACATGCAGGGACCAGATAGGAAAAGGGGTGGTACGATTTCGGACTTTGTGGCATGGCCCGCCAGAAATACACCGACACAGCTTATGAGCGGCACAAATTGCGCATGGTCGATCAGTCTGGGTTCCGACTATTACATGCCGGACACGTCGGCTGTTACGGTTACACTGAAAAATACAAGCACAGGTAAGAAATGGACTTTCAACAGCGGAAATTCAAATATGAACGGCAATTATTTTAATATCGATACGATGGGAGGGTTTGGTCTGTTTAACTGTATCATTTTCCGCCCTAATCCAGCGGATAGCCTCAGTTATGCGGCGGGTACGCGTTATGAAGTATCGGTTAGCGGATTAACAGACAGAACCGGCAGCGCCAAACCGTTATCCTACACCGTGGAGTTTTTTTCCCTGCCAACGATTGTAGAACCTACCGGCGTCAGCCTGGATAAGACTGCGCTGAATATGCAGCCCGGTGAGACAGTGGCATTGACTGCATCAGTCAAACCGGATAATGCAAAAAATAAAGACGTGAAATGGAGCAGCAGCAATGCAGAAGTGGCAGCAGTGGACGAAGAAGGTACGGTGACGGCGATAGCACCCGGCGACGCCGTGATTACCGCTTCTACCTTCAATGGAAAAACTGCAGCCTGCAAAATCAAGGTAAGGCAGTATTCTATTGATAAAACAGAGCTGCAATTTGATTTAGCGGAGGGCGTCAAAACGGAAACGCTGACGGTAAGCGACGGCATTGCCACGATTAAGACTGTGAAGTGGAGCAGCAGCGATGAGAGGGTTGCCACCGTATCTGGAAATAACAAAGGAAACGGCATCGTGACGCCGACGGGGTCAGGGAGCGCCATTATCCGGGCGCAGATTACGAATGGTCCCCGGTTATCCTGTACAGTAACCGTGAAAAAGGAGCAGCTGACGTCTATCAGTCTCAGTGCAGAATCATGCAGCATGGAAAAAGGTAGTACAAGGCAGCTTAAAGTATATATCATTCCCGAGGATACCACGTTGTCCAAGGATATTCTCTGGAGCTCCGATAAGCCGGCAGTTGTCTCTGTCGGGGATGATGGACTTGTCCATGCAGTATCCGGGGGCACAGCAGTTATCACGGCGTCTATCGGGGACTGCACGGCAGAATGTGTGGTGACTGTCTATGAGAAAGCGGCAGCGCCCGTAGAGGAAAGCATTCCAAAGAATCTCTTTGCACTGACGAATGTACAGACCAGACTGTCGGATATCAGTCTGCAAGACTATGAAGGCTGGAAATGGGTATATGGCGATGCGGCGTTGACGAAATTTGCCGGGCAGCAGCAGAAAAGTTTTGCAGCCATATACAGCAGGGAAGGCTATGCAGACTGGCAGGATTCGCTGACAGTATCCCTTTTTACCCTTACAGGGATGCAGATTATGTTGGATGGTTCCACCCTTGGGAAAGGAGCTGAGGCAGCAGCCCGAATCCAATGGAATATCGACGGACCGGAAAATTCCATTTCAGATAAGATTATGTCTGAATATGAGAAAAATCTGGTTTGGAGCAGCAGCCGTCCTTCTGTCGTAAAAGTGACGGGCGAAGGCGCATCTGCAAGACTCGAAGCAGCCGGGATAGGGAAGGCGTCTGTCAAAGCACAGATTACGCTTGGGAAAAAGACCTACAAGGCACAGTATGCAGTCACCGTAGTGGAAGGAACGCCAGCAGGTATTGTCCTTGATTCCGTAGATGGGCTGGAAACTGTTCCTGCAGATACAGAGGGAATACAGGCATATAAGGGAAACACGGCACAGGCAGACGCCGCTTTACAGGTTACGATTACGAACGCTTCCCGCCTTACGGTAAAGAGTAACAATACCAAAGTCGTGACAGTCGGGAAAGCAGCTTCTGTTTCCGATGGAACATACAGCATACCGCTTGCCGTTAAAGCGGCGGGCACGGCGAGGATTACGCTTACAGTAAATGATGCGGCAAAAACAAGCAGGGATATCCTATTGTATATCACTGATCCGAAACCGAATATCAGCGAAAATATCGTGACGATAAACAGATTAAAAACAGACGGCACAACATTTGATATCTATCCTAATGATGGATACAGTGTGGAAAAGGTGACGCTGGCAGGTACGGATGCCTCCCGCTTCACGCTGGCAAAGGAAGAGGACAGCGTAGGCGATGGCAGCTATCGAATCACGGCGAATGCCGATACCACAAAGGGAACCTACAAAGTAGAGGTAAAAGCCTTAGTGGGTGGCACGGACTATGCATTGCCGCTTACGGTGAAAGTGGTAGAGCAGAAAGCGAAGTACACAGTGAAACAGAGCGCCAAGGCAAATCTTTTTTATAAAGATTTAGGGGCGCCGCAGCTGGTTGTTACTTCAAATGAGAAATTGACAGATATCGCCTTGGAAGAGTGCGATTTTAAGATAGAAGCAGCAGACGGTATCTATCAGATTATGCCCAAGACAGAGAATGCACTGACGGCTTCCTGCGATAAGAAGGGAACTCTGAAAATTACTTTCGATGGGTATGATACCATTTGCGCCAATTTCACGGTGGGCGTGGTAACGAAAGCGCCAAAACTCTCTTTAGACAACAAGAGTGTGACCTTGTATCCAAACGCCGGTCTTACCACTGCAAGACTGAAAGTATTATGCGAAAAACAGACTTTCGGACTTAAATCCATCCAGTGCAGCTCACGTTTCAAAATCGCGGGAAATGAGTTGGTTTTAAATGGTTCGGACATCGATTTGTCCAAGGCTTCTTCGGTGAAAGAAAAAATTATCTTATCGTCGGCTGACTGGACAGGAAGCGTTACCCTTTCCTGTACGGTAAAGGTGAACATGGGCGCTCCTGCGTTGAAATTACAGAAGAGCACACTGCAGCTGAATGCAAACGCATCTACCTGGGCTTATGATATGGGGGCAACAGAGGTGATGTGGAAGGAAGCGGCAGCCTTTGACATGGAAAAGACGCCTATAAGCGTCTGTGCCGTAAACAAGAAATCTCAGGAATTGATGAATGTAGGAATCCTTTTTGAATCAGCAGAGGGCAGCCGCGTTATTGCAAGGCTGAATCATAAAGAAGTCGCAGCGGGCACTTATAAATTCAAGGTCAATGTAAAAGTAAGCGACGACTGCACCGTATCTACTCCGCTGACGGTAAAGATTGTGAATAAGGATATCAGTAAAGCAGTCAGTTACTCGGCAAAAGGAAGCATCGATGTGTTAAACAGGGAAGGCAGCTTTGTGACGGTTACTCCTTCTTTTAAAACCTTGAACGGCGGCAGTGTAAGCGACAGGGTATCGCTTTCTGGAAGGTCGGCGCATTTGTTTTACGGCACCTATGAAGAGAATAAATTTATAATCCGTGCCAAGAAAAATGTCGCACTGATTACCAAATATAATTACGGCGTGTGCCTGAATTACACCGTCAAAAATGCGGATGGTGAGACGATGCAGATTTCCACGCCGGAAATAAAGCTGAAACTGAAACAAGGCAAACCCAAGGTGTCCTTAACGCCTAAAGGGGGCGCATTCTTCAGCGGCGCATACAATAGCGCGCCGGTCAGGATAGATGCGACTCTGAAAGGGGCGCCGGATCCTGTTATCGAGACGGTAGAACTTACAAACGGTGCAGGGGTGTTTCAATATGAGAATGAGAGGATTGCGTTGTTAAAGGAAGGGACGTCGGTGAAGGGGAAGGCTTATAGTTTGAAGTTTAAGGTAACTTTTAAGGGGCATGCGGATAATGAGAAACCGGTGACGGTGACGTATAGTGCGAAGGTGCGGTAGTGATATAGAGCCTAAGTACCGACGGTGTCATAAGCGTCCGGATTTGTATAGCGCTTCTGGCGACGGAAATTTTATCCGTAGGATTGACGGTACAGGCAAGACTCCGAAGAGCCGGAAGAAGCCGCGGCGGATAAGGCTGCAAAAGACGAAGGGACTGTCCGGATATCGCTGACGGTGGCGCAGGAGCGGCTGAGAATGCACCGGCTGTCATCGTTACGGGAATTGGGGAATACGGCGGAACGTTTACCCGCTGCTTCCAGATTGCCAAGGCGGCCGCTCCCGAAAGCAGGGAGTTTGAAGTAGGTGTCGTAAAGTATACAACCTATGATGGAGAAGAAGGCGACTATGCTATCGTCAGATTTAAAGCTGTTTTTGCCAATTATCAGGATGCATATGTGACGGTAAAGATTATCATGACTGAAAAGACGCCCGCCTGCCATTTCCGGTATCTGAATTTTTATTATGTCTTGAAAAATCTCATAGATAAAGGTAAGATAGGATATGGAGTCTGTGCAGGAATAAAAGTGATTTTATCCGCATGTGCCAGGCTGTAAGCGTATGAGAATGACAGAAGGAAGACAGGGGCTAATTCTTATGAGCGGACCAAAGGTAGATATAGCGGAAGTGCGTAAGCAGGAAATGATGCGGCTTGCCGCAGCAAGAAACGAAAGAAAGAATCTTTCCAATAAGATTCAGGCACTGCAAAAACAGGTGGATAACTGTTTTGGTTCCGATATGCAATTAATGTGTCAGGATGAGTCGCTGAAAGCAAATTGTGATAAAATGCTGGCGATTCAGGAAGAATGCCGCAGGGCGTTAGGGGAGCTTTTGGAACAGGTAAAATCTGGAAACGAGCTGTTAAATGTAGATACAATCCGTGAAAAAGCTGAGGAAATTACGAAGAAATTTTATGAGAGAATACAGGGCGAGAGGGAAACGGTTAACCAACTGGCGAAGACCAGTCAGAAATACCAGCAGTTAGAGGCTGACAGACAGCGGCTTGCACAGGCTAAGCGTAAGAAAATCGGCAGGCTTTCTGGTAAGACGCAGACGGCGGATATTGTCGTTACGGTGGCGGATACTGTTACGGAAGCGGATGTGGAGGAGCTTTCAGAGACCTTTATAGAAGAGCTTGGCGGGTTTATGAAATCCGGGAATATGACAAGCCGGCATAAGAATGCCATGCTGCTTGTTCATCAGGATTTGCAGGAAATCCTTCAAAGTGAAATTCCGGCGGAGCGAAAAGAAAAACGGATCAAACGGCTTTTTGACGATTACCAGCAGATGACTGACAGAATAAAGACGGAAGTCGCAGAGATGAAAGCATTGTATGCCGAATATGAAAAAGAGTGTTTCGACTTATCGATTCCTGCGATGGCGCTGCAGGATTTTTCATCCAAGGAAGAAATCGAGGATGCGCTCGATGCTGCTGCGGAAAGAGCCGAGACCCAGCTTTCCAAAGAGTATATTAAGCGCCAGATTGATGAAGTTATGGCAAAACATGGATATGATGTGGTCAAATCCGATATGCTCACAGAGGCAAACCAGAGCGGACAGATATTATATGGCGTGAATCAGGATACGGCAATCAATGTTTTTGTATCGGATGAGAATCAGGTAACGATGCGTGTGGTCGGAATCGGATTCGATACAGAGATATCTGAAGCGGAAGATGAAAAACTTTTTCAGCAGCAATGCGCATTCTGCGGTATGCACCCGCAGATTACGGCGGAACTGGCTATGCGCGGGGTAATCCTGCATACGAAAAAGCATATGACGCCGGATAAAAAGTATAATAAGAAACTGCAGACGAAATCGAAGCAAGGCTCCCAGACGGCAAGCAGGGCAAAAAAGGAGCTGAAACGAACGGAACAAAAGACGATGCATAAGGGGTGAAGATAGATGGCAGCAATTATATGCAGACAGTGTGGTTATGAGAATCCAGAGGGAAGTACGGTTTGCGAGATTTGCGCCGAATCTCTTGTGGAAGAGACTAAGGCGCCTGTTCAGGCGGCAGCGGTGGCAGTATCAGGAACGCCGGTAAATGCTGGGACAACCGTATCGCAGATATCTACGGCGCCGCAGGAAGAAGCTGCTATAGATGATGGGAATGAATATTTTATCCTATGCCCGGAGTCTCAGACCAAGACAATCCTTCCGCATGGCAAAGTCACCTCGTTTTATTGTGAAGGCTGCAAAAAGCAGCATGAGGTAGACGGATTTCTCTGGAATATCGAGAAAAGAGCAAAGCAGGAAGTATCTGCGGGAAGAACGGAAACGCAGAAGGGGGAAGCACCCAAGGGGGACAATCTCTGGCTGGAAGAAATAAATTCCCATGTGAGAATTGAAATTGACAGAGCGGGCGGCAGCCTTGGAAGATATGGAAAATATGGGGCAGAGTTTTTCCAGAGCAGAGGTCTGTTGACGGTTTCCGGCGAGCATTGCATGATTACATATGAATTTGGCAACTGGGTAATCCGGCATATCAGCCGTACCAATCAGACCAAATATAATAACATGATTCTAGGTTCTAACGAGCCCAATCTTCTGGAGGATGGCAAGGCGCTTACACTGGCAAATGCGGTAACGTTTATTGTCAGAATAGGCTGATGTATATTGATAGAATTTTATATCCGATAGAGACATTAGGTCCTGGGAAACGTCTTGTAATATGGGTCAGGGGCTGCAGTAAACATTGTAAAGGCTGCGCCAATCCAGAACTGTGGGACATATCCAATTCTAAATATTTTCCAGTAGAAGATATCGCTCAAATCATCCGGAATATTTATGCCGATTCCCCTTTTGGCGGGATAACTATCAGCGGCGGCGACCCTCTGGAACAGAAAGAGGAACTGCTGCTTCTTTTGGATGAAATTAGTAAAATCACGGACGACGTATTGCTTTATACAGGCTATACTTATCAGGAAGTATGCGCTTTGCTGACGAAAGAGGAGCTTATGGCGCTGATGGGTAAGCTGTCGGTCTTAATCGATGGACCTTATGTGGAAAAGTTAAATACAAAGGACGCGGTTCTGCGGGGTTCCAGTAATCAGCAGATTATCTATTGCAGTGACAAGTATCGGGAAAAATACGAGGAATACCTTTTAGCGGGGCGGAAAATACAAAATGTATATATGGGTAATCAACTAATATCCGTAGGAATACATAACAGGAAGGAGCAGGAAACTTGAAAAAGAACAGTATACCGAAATGGCAGCAGGAAATTTCAAGCTTTAAAGGAATTAAGAGTACCTTTATCATCGAAGGAAATATCAATGATTTTTATCCGATATATGATTTGGCAGACGGTGAAGATATCCCGCGTGCATTTGTAGATCTTAACATGACCCTTTTTAAGCTTTTTAATGAGAATATGGCGGAAAGCAGCTATGATTTCATGTTCTGCGACCCTGCTACGGGAATTTATAATAAGTTTGGCGACAAGTTTGGCAATATTGAAGAAATGATGCAGAAGTATGCCTCATCGGGTGAAGAGGAAAGCTTTTCCTTTGGCATTGATAGAATTTTTAAGAAGGCATGCAAGATGGACGATATTGAAAAACTATCTTCCACAATCAGAAATGCCGTAGTCGATGCCGATAGGGAAAAGCCCGTCTGTGTGGTTATGAATTTTGCATCCAGATACATATCTTCCCCCACAACGCTTGAGGCGTCGGAGAATAAAATGTTTCTGAATCTGCTTTTTGCATCCTTGAATGCGGCAAAGATTTCGGAGCAGTTCAATACCTTAATCATGGTGGTTGAGAAATTCAATGACCTGCCAGCTTGGTTTTTCTACAATAATCCCAATGTCAGGACAATTTCATTACCCAATCCAGATAAAGAAATCAGAACTATTTTTGTGGAAAAAGAATATACGGAATTTGAATCTAACTTGGAGCTTCAGAAGGTAAAGGACAAGTTTATAGATGTTACCGACGGATTGAAACATAGGGAATTGAAGGAGCTTAGAAGTCTTTATCAGAGACTGATTGCACGCAACCCTGATACGGATATTTTAGATGCCGTTTCCATTTATAAATATGGCATCATTGAGAATATGTGGCACTCGATTGATAAAGATAAAATCGCGAATCTGGACGAGCTTTTGAAACAGAGGGTTATGGGACAGGATCAGGCGGTTGCCAAGACGGTTAATATTGTAAAAAGAGCGGTTTCAGGACTTTCCGGTCTGCAGCATTCGTCTGGGCAGAATAAGCCGCGGGGCGTTCTTTTCTTTGCAGGACCTACGGGAACGGGTAAAACAGAGCTTACCAAAGCCTTGGCGGAGCAGTTGTTTGGCGATGAGAATAACTGTATCCGTTTCGATATGAGCGAGTTTTCAGAGGCGCAGGCGGATCAGAAATTATTTGGCGCGCCGCCCGGATATGTGGGCTATGAGGCGGGCGGTCAGTTGACCAACGCTATCAAGGAAAGACCTTTTTCTATTTTATTATTCGATGAGATAGAAAAAGCGCATCCGTCCATTATGGATAAATTTTTACAGATACTTGAAGACGGCCGCATGACAGACGGTCAGGGGAATACGGTCTATTTTTCAGAGACCTTGATTATCTTTACAAGTAATCTCGGAATCACGCAGAAGTACATCGATGCAAACGGCAGGGAACGAAGGGAACAGCTGGTATTTCCAAGCGAAACCTATGAGGAAATCGAACCGAAAGTATTGAGCGCCATCAAAGACCATTTCAAGCCGGAGGTTTTAAACCGGATAGGAAACAATATCATCGTTTATGATTTTATCAGACCGGAAGCGTCGAAAGCCATTGTGAAAGGACAGATTTCCAAGATTAATGCGCGTATTGCCAAACAGAATAAAATCACAATTAATGTCCCGGAAGATGTTTATGAATTTTACTATGCACAGGCAAATCATGACGAAGTCCTGGAAATGGGCGGCAGGGGAATCGGAAATATGATGGAAGAAAAATATATCAATTCTTTGGCGGAGTTTATTTTTGAGGCGGATTGCAAAGAAGGTGATTCAATAACGGTTGTTATTGATGGCGATAAGGTAAAGTTTGTAAAATCGGTTTAAGGAAAGGTGCGTGATTGTTTGATATGTTTTCCTATGCAGGCAAAGTAGATATAGGAGTATATGAGAAACAGAATGACGATAGATTGCTGATAGGCTCCCATATATTGACGGATGGGGAATTTTCAGACAGTACGGAAAAAGATTATATTGTTGCGGCAGTCTGTGACGGCGTGGGCGGTATGGTGGAAGGATACCGGGCGGCGATGGTTGCACTGGAAACCTGCAGCCATTTGAACAGACCGGGAGTTACGGCTGCGGACATCAAAGAGATGATAGAAGTATCTAACAGGCGGATACGGAACATACAGAGTATGGAGAATCTGCAGAATGGTTTAAGGACGACAATAGCAGGAATCTATGCGGATAAGGAGCATTTTATCGTATTCAATGCAGGAGATAGCAGGGTTTACCGGTTTCGTTTTAAATATTTCACCCAGATATCCAGGGATCATTCGCTGGTGCAGGAACTTGTCGATATCGGGGAAATTACCCCCGACGAGGCTAAGGTGCACCCGAAGAAAAATATTATCAATAAGTGCTTGGGCAATGAGGAAACGGTGAATCCAAGAATTGTAGATATGTCGGATGATTTCGCAGAGAACGATATCGTTATGATATGTTCGGACGGAATCTCAGATGAAGTTTTAGATGCTGAATTAAAAGAAATTCTATTGGCGCATAAGCAGGATGAATCCCTGCTTGAATGCTGTAGACTGATAGCGCAGAAGGCTGTAGAAAAAGGGTCAAAAGATAATATGAGTGTTATTTTGCTCAGGAAGGGAGCTTAGAATAATGGATAATGAAAGAATCCCCACGATGCCGCAGGCGGAGGACAGTGTATCCGAACGGATACCGACAATGCCGCAGATGGAAGGCAGCTTATCCGAACGGATACCGACAATGCCGCAGATGGAAGGCGGGCTATCCGAACGAGTGCCGACAATGCCGCAGATGGAAGGCAGCTTATCCGAACGGATACCGACAATGCCGCAGATGGAAGGCGGGCTATCCGAACGGGTGCCGACGATGCCCCAGAGGCAGACAGACGCAGACGGACGCGTGGCGACGATGCCGCAGCAGGGAATGACACAGAATGGCGTAGTAGGCGGAAGGCTTATTGTTACATCCGATATTCATTTTACCGGCGATAAGGGATTGTCCTTTGTTATCGAATCAAATCATGTGGTAAGCGCGGACAGCGGTGAGTCGCAGATTTACGGCTGCCATAAATCAGTTGGAAATGAGAAATATGTCGCAAGAATCCTGATTTCCGTTACCCCGGAATCAGATGCGGACAAAAGATTAACGCGCGATAAGGTGATTCGTTTCCTGGATAGTATCAGCGCCAAAGAAGACAGCCATATCCTGCCCTTGATCGAGCATGGAACAGCCAATATCAATGGAAAAACCTATTTTGTAGAGATTTATCCATTCTGCGAAGACGGTGATTTAGGCAGACGGAAAGGGCAGATTTCTTATCAGGAATTGCATGATGAGATTATCCCGGCAATAAATGAGGCGCTGCATCTCTTCCATAATGCCGGATTGGTTCACAGAGATGTAAAACCGGATAATTTATACCGGTATCACGATAAAATTGTCATAGGTGATTTCGGTATTACCTGTGATTTGCGGACGGATGGTTTTGCGACGGATAGGTATAAGACCGGAACATTGGGCTATTATGCGCCGGAGCTGATGTCCCAGGCCGCTATTACATCATCGGATTATTATTCCTTTGGACAGACGATATGGACCTTGTATT
Organism: Blautia sp.; assembly: GCA_023664455.1. GTDB lineage: Bacteria > Bacillota > Clostridia > Lachnospirales > Lachnospiraceae > UBA3282. The sequence continues at coordinate 3,759 of JAMPFM010000022.1, read as the reverse complement.
ATGGGGAAATGATGTATCGGAATCTTTTGCGCCGCTGCAAGGCATACGGCATTGAAGAGCAGAGAAATCAGATTAATTTTGCCATGCTGAATAATGTGTATTATGGATTAGAGGAAATAAGACCGGAGGACGCTTTTTTTGAAATATTAGTCCGGGGACTCCTTCAGTACGATCCGTCTGGCCGTTTTGGTTATGAACAGGTGACGCGCTGGCTCAGAGGCGATAAGTCGGTTGCCCGCGAGATTGCCAACTTTGACAGCAAGGGGACTTTCAAAACAGCGTTTGTTTATCATGGCAAGGAATGCTGGGATAACAATGATATTTATAATGTATTGGTTGAAGATTGGGAAAACGCAAAGGAATTGCTTTATACGGGCATGTTAAAAGATTTCTTTGTATCACAGGATTTCGGCATGTCCATTGAAATCGATAAGATAGTCAAGAACTACTCTACCCTGCGGGCGGATAATGGGCGTAAAGTGACCGATGAAGAAATTGAGACACAAAATGATATCGGACTTAGTAAATTTTTCATGCTGTTGAATAAGGGGGCGACGCTGGTATGGAGGACGACACGGTATCAGAGTTTTGAAGGGCTTGCCGCCCATATCGCGCAATATATCTATAACTCGGATTCTAGGAATGTCAATGCCCATTTTACAGATTTGCTTGGCTCGGATTTACCTGGATATTGGTATCAGTATCAAACGTCCGGGAAGGGAACCTTTGATGAAGGAATCGCGGATGTCATTAGCGATATCAGGTACCTGGCGGGGGCGGATTCAGAGTGGGGTCAGTGGATTGCCTATGCGACGACTTGTTACCTTTTTGCCGGTAATTCGGAGGCGCTTAATTTCAGGGAATGTAAGACCTTGAATGAGATTGGGAAGTATGTGACAGAACTGTCCGGGGATTTTTATGCCGGAGTTTCCAGCGTCTTAACAAGCGCGTTTTTCTATGGATTTCTTTTTGCCAGCGGATATGGGGAACATGCATGGCATATGATTAACCGAATCCAAAACGGCAGGGCGTATGAGGACGTCGAAATGCTTTTTGATTTATTTAACGCAGAAATAGATGATTCAGAAATAAAAAAAGCAGTTATGGATTGTTACTTGAAAAAAGGACCGTATGCGCATTTATATTGGTGGAAGAACCATTTAGAGCTGTATAGTTTTCATTCCGCAGAAGCAGAGGCAATAAAGACGGAAATAGAGAGCTGCACGGTTTCTGGAAAGGATATTCAGCAGCTTCGGGAAGGATTTGCCAGGCTGGAACAGCTTGCGATTAGATTCCGTGAAATGTTTGTTGACAATATCTTTCTGGCAAGTCTTGGACTTAACAAAGGTAAAAACGATATTACCGCAGAGAAGGCGGCTGCCTATTGGCATTATAATTTCCTAGACAGAAAGGCGCCTATCGGATTTCGTTTATACATTGAGGAAGGAGGAGTGAATCGTGGATGATAGAAGTGTAATAAAATATTTTGAAAGCGCCTATCAGGAAGCAAATACCTATTCTCAAAAAGTCCTGGAAGAATATGAAAACATCGGCGCAAGCTATGTGAAAAAAGATAAGTTTTATACGCCCTTTTCTTCCAAAGAAATTGTATGGACGGCAGTATATCTGATTGTTGGCATTGCCGGTCTCATATTGCATGGGACTGCCTTTGGATACATAGAAAAATATCTGTTTTCCAGATGGAAGTTTGACGTTTTGGAAGGATATCTCTCCCTGGTTTATGATCTGGCGTTTATCGGATTGCTTGCCTTGGGAATCTGGTATCTATTTAAATTCATCTATTCTAAGAAGGTTAAACATGAGCTTGACGGTATTGCCGGACTGTCGGATTCCTTAAAAGCAGACTTAAAAAATTTGCGGGAACACGTGGAAGAGCGCATGGCGGAGTTTTTGGCGGATCCCGGCGGAGTGTCGATTGGAAATGCGAATCAGCATGAAAACGCTCTTGCGAAATACAAAAATAAGGTGGATACCATCGAGAAGAAAACCACGCAGGTAAAAAGGATATTTCTTTGTGTACTTTTTGCCGCATTGATGGTGATTCATTTTCTGTTTTTGGGAAGATATGCGGTTGTTTCCATCGAGGCGAGATATAGTTATCCCTCTACATTTGTTGTATGCAGCTCCTATTTACTGCTGTTTGCAGTGCTGTATGAATTTCAGGTATCCACTTATGAGTATCTGAAAAGAACCACAAAGTATGTGGCGATTGCAGCGTTTGTAATTTATCAGGCTGCGATGGGACTGCTGATGAGAAAGTATGACCTTTTTCATGGTATGTTACATATCAACAGCGATTTAAAAGAGGACGCCGCAGAATGGCTTCTCATGATATATGATTTCTTAGAGAAATATATTTTGACAAAGGGCGCGCTGATTTTGATTGTGCCTTCCATTCTGTGCATTATGTTTATCATACGGACCGATGCGGAAAAAGACATCCGAATGGGCAGGGAAGGTTTTGTGGTTCCCATGCTAGGCGCTGCGGACAGGGTATATTCCGCCACCCATACAAAAATACGAAATAAAGGAGCGTTTATTGCAGGGGCAGCCTATGCGGCGATAGCGCCAAAATACATGGCGCAGATACTAGGGAATAAAATGTCGTTTGGGCGGGTAGTGTTGTATATTGTATTAGGCATGGTATGGTTTGGCGTCGGATTATTTTTTCCCGGAAAAGAGGGAAGAGCGGTATGTGGAAAGCGGCTTGACTGGGTAAAACATAGCTTTTTCGTATGCTACATGTTCCTAACGCTCGCGATGCTTCCGGGTTTTGATGTGGACAGGATTCTTCTTATCCTGCTCCAGCCGGCATTAACAATTATCGTATTTGGGATTATAGGGTTGATTATTTGATGGGGAATATTTGCATACTGGGTCTGAATGTCCTTTATCCCTGAAAGCAATCCATAATCTGGCGCAGACGTCCGAAGACTATGCCGCCATGTATAAAAATATAGTGGAAGAGCTTAAAAGACCAGACAATGATTCTGACCCTGACGAAGAACCTGTATGGGATGACTATGATTTGGTGGCATACAGCAAGCTAAGAATTGATTTTGAGTATATTGTTGAGTTGAACAGGATTACATCTGCGAATAATATAAAACACATATTCGGAACAGACATTTTCAGGCTGCTGACACAAAAAGGATATGTTGAAGAACGGCAGATTGACGGCAGACTTGTCCAGATACAGACAGAGCTGGGACTTTCCAAAGGCATTGGCGCTACTGAAAAGATAAGCAAGACAGGGAATGCATACACAGTTCTGCTGTATTCAACGGTAGTCCAGAAAGAGATTGTGGAGCATTATACTGCAATCAGAAATCAGGTGGAATCTGATGAAGATGACGAAGCAGATGGTATCGAAAAGACATCTTTTGACAGGGTGGAATATAATCGAAAGATGGACAGACCTGATGGAGCCGGGGCTTCCTGGACGAAGGAAGAAGAACAACAGCTTAATGAAGAGTACAGCTCTGGCATGAAGATTTCCGAGATTGCAAAGCTTCATGAGCGTACAAATGGAGCGATACGTGCCAGATTGAAAAAACATGGGCTTATAGAATGGTATTATATGGCTTCTGGACGTCTTTTTTGTTTCTGTTGTAATTAGAAGCCGGATAGGATAAAATGAGAAAAAGGAAATGTTGTAACAGGATAGGATTGAATTTGAAAAGGGAGGTTGTAAAATGCCTTATACAATAGATGAGATCAGAACAAAGGCAATGCCGA